>DKEN01000152.1 GCA_002452515.1 Spartobacteria bacterium UBA6821
ATGACCCTCTTCGAGAAAATCGCTGCCAGGGAAATCCCGGCCACTATCATTGCCGAGGGAGAGGAATGGATCGCCTTCCGCGACATCGCCCCGCAGGCACCGGTTCATTTTCTGGTAGTGCCGAAACGCTGCATCCCGCGCATCAATGAGGCCACATCAAACGACAGCCAACTGCTGGGCACCCTTCTCGCCGCCGCAGCCGCCACAGCCCGTCAGGAAGGACTTGGAGAGAACGGCTACCGGATCGTGATCAACAACGGTCCGGACGGAGGCGAAACCGTCCCCCATCTCCATCTGCATGTGCTCGGCGGACGCAACCTGCAATGGCCGCCGGGGTAGAGGGATCGAAGTAAAAGGTAAAAAGTAGGAAGGTATGAAAGTACCCGAAGAAATGTAGGACTCAGCACTTTCCAACTTTTTACTTTTCCACTTTCACAACTTTCTGAAAATGCCCCTAGGGCATCAGGATTATGGGACGATTTCTGTGCCGACCCCCTCTTCCGAGAACGCCTCCAGAAGAATGGCATGGGGTACGCCGGCTCCCAGCAAATGCACTTTGCCGAGGCCATGCCCCAGGGCTTTGGTGGCCGACCGAACCTTGGGGATCATCCCTCCGGCGATGATGCCGCGCTCGATGAGTTCCTCGGTCTGGGAGGCGGTGAGGCTGTGAATGAGGGAGGCGGGGTCTGCGGGATCACGCATGAGTCCCGGAACATCACTCAGAAAGATCAGTTTGGAAGCCGGTAGTGCGGCTGCCAGGGCAGCAGCGGAGACATCGGCATTAATATTCATCGCTTCTCCCGACGGGAGGGCCCCGAGTGGTGAGATCACTGGAATGTATCCGGCATCGAGAGCGGCCCGGACGGGATTGGGGTCGACTTCCTCGGCCTCGCCGACAAAGCCCAAATCCACTTCCTTGCCATCGGGTCCTTTGACGGAAGAAAGTTTGGAGGCCGTGAAGACCTGACGCCCGGAGATGCCAACGGCATTCACCCCGAGTGCGGCAAGTTGTGTCACGATTCCGGGATTCACCTCATCGTCCAGAACACTCCGGACGATCTCAATCGTCGCCGCATCGGTGACACGAAGCCCGCCGATGAATTGGGGGGTCAGCCCCTGTTCTTTCATCCGAAGATTGATGGCCTTTCCACCTCCATGCACAAGCACGACGCGAATACCAACGGCATCGAGGAAGGCGATATCAACGAGGAAGCGTTCCACCTGTTCCTCGGCCTCCATGGTGCTACCGCCGTATTTGATGAGGAAGATACCGCCCCGAAAACTCTGCAGGTAGGGCAGAGCTTCGAGCAGGGTTTCGGCACGCTGGCGTGAGGTGATTTTGGAAGCCATAATGGAGGCGCTTACAGGGAAAATTCTGTGAGGTTCAGACGGACATAGTCTTCCGTGAGATCGGTTGTGAGAAGGCGGGCCTCTCCTTTACCACCATGCAAATCGACAACGACGGAAAACTCTTTCTTGGCAGCGATCTTGCGCAATCTGGACTCCCCCTTGGCATCCTGACATCCCATGCCCTTTTCGGCTGCTTTCAGACCATCGTAGGTAATCTCTACTTTATCGGGATCAAAAGGCGCACCCGCATAGCCAGCGGCGTCCAGAATACGCCCCCAGTTCGGATCGCCTCCAGCCCAGGCGCATTTCACGAGTTGGGAGTTGGCAATGGCTCGCGCGATCAGGTGTGCATCCGAGGCGGAACGGGCTCCCTTCACGGTGAGTTCGATCACACGGGATGTCCCCTCCCCGTCTGCCACGATGGCGCGCGAAAGATCGGCACAGACGGAGTGCAGGGCATCTTGAAAGGCCTTTTTGTCGACAGCCGATTTGATAGCCACATCTGAGGAGGCATTCGCCAGCACGATCACTGTGTCATTCGTACTGCAATCGCCATCAACGGTGATGCAGTTGAACGTCTTGCCGACGACTTCGCCCAGAGACTTTTTCAGAAAAGCCGGTGAAACGGCGGCATCTGTCGTGATGACGCAGAGCATCGTCGCCATGTTGGGGGAGATCATCCCTGCTCCCTTGGCCATCCCACCAATGCGGAAGCGTTGCTTGCCGACTGACACCTCATAGGCCGACTGCTTTGGCACACTGTCACTCGTCATGATCGATTTTGCCGCGTTCGTGGCTGCAGCAGGCGTGGCCTGAAGTGACCAGGCCGCGGTCTCGATACCGGGAAGTATTTTGGGGAGAGGCAACTGCACGCCGATCCTGCCTGTGGAACAGATCAGCACTTCATCGACGGGAACATCCAGGGCCAGAGCAGCGGCATTGGCCATTACCTCGGCGGCTCGCATTCCCGGTTCCCCGGTGCAGGCATTGGCATTACCGCTGTTGAGCACGACAGCCGAGGCCTTTCCATTCTCCAGATGACGGCGGGATAACAGGACGGGTGCGGCTTTCACCAAATTCGTGGTGAAGACTCCAGCAGCAGCGGCAGGCGTGTCGGAAGCAACAAGGCTGAGATCACTACGGAGAGGACCGGTGCGTTTGATCCCACAGGCGGTGGTGGCGGAGGAGAAACCATGGGCGGCATTCACGCCACCGGTTATGCGTCGAAGATTGCTAGGCATGAAGACTATGAGTGCGAAAGTGGAAAGGTAAATGTATGAAAGTTTGAGAGAAAACGAAAGAGCGTGTCGAACTTTTCAGGTTTCAGTTTTCGCCTACAGAAGCCCTGCCGTCTCGGAAAGTCCCGCACGGATATTATAGCACTGAATGGCCTGCCCTGCTGCACCTTTCACAAGATTGTCGATCACCGACAAGATCACCACGCGTCCCGTCCGAGGTTCGTCAAAGAGAGCGATATCACAGAAATTCGTCCCGGTGACATTTTTCGTTTCAGGCGGTTGTTCCCGGATCCGCACGAATGGTTCGCTAGCATAAGTTGCCTGCAACGCGTTCTTCAGTTCGGAAGCATTTTTACCCACGACCGGGGTTGCCACGATCGTCGTGTGCATTCCCCGTGTCATCGGGGCAAGATGAGGGATAAAAGTCAGGATCACCTTGCTGCCGGCGGCGATGGAAAGCTGCTGCTCCACCTCGGAAAGGTGTCTATGGCGGGGCACTCCATAGGCCTTCATGTTCTCATTGCATTCAGCGTAAAGATAATCGACCGCTGCTTTCCTCCCGGCACCGCTCACCCCGCTGGCACTGGAAACAACGATGCCCTCGGGATCGATCAGGTCCGCTTCAAATAAGGGGGCTAGAGGAATCTGAATGCTTGTCGGGTAGCACCCCGCGCAGGCAATCAGATTGGAAGTTCTGATCTCATCCCTGGAGAGCTCTGGAATCGCGTAGATGGCATGCTGGAGCAACTCTGGCGCTGGATGCTCGCCTCCATAATAGTCGGCATAAACTTCGGCATCGTTGAGCCGGAAATCAGCGCTGAGATCGATCACCACCTTACCGGCCTCAAGCAACGCAACGGCATATTCGGCAGCAACACCATGGGGTAGCGCGAGAAAAACCAACCCGGCATCGCAGGCGGCCACTTTGACCGGGTCGGCATCAAGGAAAGGTACATCCGCAATTTTTAATCCCGTGAAACGCGGCATCACCTCGCCGATCGTCTTGCCCTGATGCTGCCTTGAGAAAACCGCTGTCAACTCGGCCGAAGGATGCCGGTCAAGTAGGGCGCAGAGTTCCTCGCCGGAATAGCCACTGGCCCCGACGACGGCAACTTTCCTTAATGGATTGGAGGAAGATTCACTCATGAGCAGCCAGAATAGAAGAGCATGGTGATTGGGAAAATAATTATTTCTTGCACCCTGCGACCCGAAGCACGATTCTCCACAGTCCGAGACGGGCTGTAGCACAGCTTGGTAGTGCGCTTGAATGGGGTTCAAGAGGTCGTGGGTTCGAATCCCGCCAGCCCGAGTCTCGGGTTTTCTGTGAGGACTCTCTCGGACTGAAGAGGTTTTAATGGGAAAGTGCGAGTGATGGGGTTGGCGCATCGCTAGGAGACGATAAAACACTCCCCCTCATGGCTTGTTACGGTTAAAGGACAGGTGATGCTGTGCGCATTCATCAGAAAATCAGCACCATGAAAAAGGCCTTTATCCTGCTTCTATCAATGCTTCAACTGGCCCAATTGCGGGCAGATACCGCGACGAATGATGTTGCTAAGGTCAACCCAGCTCCTACTGCAGTCACGAATGAGTCACCCCCATCGCAGGCAACTGGAACCAATACTGCACCCTCAACCGCTCAGAATTACCATCTGGTTTGGTCTGACAATTTTGCAGCTGACAAACCGGGCTTGCCCGATCCCTCAAAATGGAACGAGGAGGAAGGATACATTCGAAACAATGAGGCGCAGTTTTACACCCGCTCACGTCTTGAAAATGCCAGAGTTGAAAATGGTCGTCTCATCATTGAAGCACGCAAGGAGCGTTATCTGATTCCCTCCAATCACAAAAAAAGGGTAAAATTTGCGCCCTACACTTCTGCCTCCCTCATTACCTCCGGTAAAAATGACTGGCTCTACGGGAGAATCGAAATCCGGGCTAAAATGCCCACAGGCATCGATAAAGGGGTCTGGCCTACCCTCTGGACCCTTGGCACCTCCAGATCTAGCATTGGTTGGCCGAAGTGCGGGGAGATTGATCTTTTAGAGATGTTTATAGTGCCACACTGCGTACGCGGAAATTTTCATTTTTCCAAGGATGGAAAACTTGCCTCCAGGGACGGCGGAAGTTTGATCGTTGCCGATTCGGATACCAAGTTTCATACCTACGTCATGGACTGGACCTCATCCAACATCACTCTTTCAGTTGATGGAAACGTTTATGCTCACATGGACACAATCAAAGCGGAAGATCATGGCTACAATCCGTTTCAGCATCCCCACTACTTGCTACTTAATCTGGCCTTGGGGGGCAGTACTGGCGGGTCGATCGATGACTCCTGCTTTCCGCAGCGTATGGAGATAGAATCCGTGAAGGTTTATCAAACGAACCCAGCTTCCTCCACGAAAGCTTCACGGTTCAAAGAGGATATCCACGGAGAATTCTAAAACCGCCCATCCCGGTTGCTGGTTTTTCCTTTCTTGCGCAAGAGCATCCGCCTGTATTACCACCGTCAGATGAAGTTTCCCCCCTTGGTTTCAGGCGTTCTCTTGGCACTGACATTTTCACTCGGCACCAGCTATTCCCAATCGGTCCAGCAAACAAACACACCCGGATCGCTCTCGACTCCCACTCCCACTGCTTCACCTTCACCCACTCCTGACCTGGAACATCCGGTCTCTTCGGTACCCGGTGAAACAAAGGCCCAGCACGATGCCCGCATGGCCTGGTGGCGTGAAGCCAAATTCGGCATGTTCATCCATTGGGGGGTCTATTCGGTTCCTGCTGGCTATTATCAGGGCAAACCGGTCAAGGGAATTGGTGAATGGATCATGAACAAGGGAAAGATCCCCATGGCAGAGTACCAGAAGTTTGCCCAGCAATTCACCGGCGACAAGTTTGATGCCGCGAGCATTGTTGCCACGGCCAAAAATGCCGGCATGAAATATATCGTGATCACCTCGAAGCATCACGACGGATTCGCAATGTTCGACTCGAAGGTAAACAAATGGACCATTGTCCAAGCGACTCCTTTCAAACGCGATCCGCTGAAGGAACTCGCCGAAGAGTGTCGCAAGCAGGGCATCCGCCTCGGCTTTTACTATTCGCAGGCGCAGGACTGGAACAACGGAGGCGCTGCTGCCGGTGGCAAATGGGACAAAAACCAGGAGCACAACATGGATGACTACATTGACAAGACGGCGATTCCCCAGATCAGCGAAATTCTCTCCAATTACGGACCCGATACGCCTGCCGTCGTCTGGTGGGACACTCCGCAGGACATGAACCCTGCCCGTGCCGCGAGGATTAATGCTGTCGTTCAAAAACTTCGTCCAGGCCTGATTCAAAACAATCGTCTCGGCGGAAAATTCAAGGGGGATACCGAGACCCCAGAGCAGCATATTCCACCCCAAGGATATCCCGGTCGTGATTGGGAAACCTGCATGACCCTGAATGATACCTGGGGATTCAAGAAGGATGACAACCATTGGAAGTCTCTCTCAACGATCCTCTACAACCTCTGCGACATCGCGAGCAAGGGGGGGAACTACCTCTTGAATGTCGGTCCTGATTCCCACGGCGAGATCCCCGCTGAGAGTGTCCAGCGCCTTGCCGAAGTCGGCCAGTGGATGAAGGTCAATAGCGAGGCCATCTACGGCACAACTGCCACGCCCTTCGGTGAAGAATTTGGAAAATCCGTGCAAGTTGTCGACGGATACGGCAAGAAACGCCCGACCTCATCCGGCGATGTCTGGCGCGCCACCAAGAAGCCGGGGCACATCTACCTGATCATCTTCAAATGGCCTGAAAACGGCACCTTTCATGTTCCCACCGTGCAGGAGCACCTGACTTCAGCCACTCTTCTTGCCGACCCTTCGATCAAGCTGAGCGTCACCCAAGATGAGTCGGGCACCACTGTTGGGAATCTTCCCACCAAGGCCCCCGATTCCATCGCCTCGGTGATCGATCTCCAGTACTAGTGGTCTTCTGCTCTTCTAAACTCAGAGGTCACCCAATACCAATTACCAAAAAGGATCGAAATTTAGAGATAGGTCGGCCCTTCTTGCTGATTGCAGTTATGACCGATCATCGCAGGGAGATGATTACCCGGACGCGCCCTGAAAGGGCCCTGTACAAAAGCACAGGCTGTTGGCAGGGCTCCCCACCACAGCGAGTAGTGGCCACTGATCCTAGTCTGAAATCATACGGGCAGACCCAGGACAGGGAATAACGGATCATCCGGCTCGAACCGACGAAACGATTTCTCTTAACGATTCAGCCCGTTCTGCTCGATGCTCACCGATCAGACACCGGAAAAAACAGTGAATCCGCCATCCACGGCCATCACGCTTCCGGTCACGAAACGGGATGCCTCAGCAAGCAGATAATGAATGGCACCATGGAGTTCCTCCGCCTGCCCAAACCGCCCAAAAGGTGTGTTCTGCACGATCAGGTTACCCCGCTCGGTCAGCGATCCATCTTCATTTGTCAGGAGACGGCGATTTTGTTCGCCGAGAAAAAATCCAGGCATCACGGCGTTTACCCGAACCTNNAAGCCATATCCACAGACAGCCAGCGGGTGAAGTTCTCGACTCCCGATTTGGCGGCGGAGTAGCCGACCACACGCGTCAACACAGATGGAGCTGAAACGGAGGAAAAGTTGACAACCGATCCACTCCCAGATTTCACCATTGCCGGGACAAAAATCAGGGATGGCAGCACGGTCCCATTGAGATTCAGGTCGACCACCTGTCGAAAGGCTTCGAAGTCAAGATCCTCGAAGCTCTTCTCCGGAGAGATCGTCGCCCCGGGCATATTACCTCCAGCGGCATTGAGCAGGGCATCGATTTTCCCCCACTTCTCCAGCACCGTATCCCGCACATGCTCCAGGGCGGAACGATCGAGCACATCAGCAACCAACCCGAGACACTGTGCATCAGGGGTCTGCTTCCGGCACTTCGCCAGGGCATCATCGAGTTTCTCCTGAGAGCGGCCGATATAAACAACACGGGCCCCTTGAGAGGCAAGATAGGTTGCGGCTGATCCGGCAAGGGCTCCGGTGGCACCAGTCACCACCACCACGTGGTCGGTAAGGTCGAAGAGAGAGTTAATGGGTTTTGTCATATCGATAGTTGTGAGGTGGGAATGCTTTTTACTCCTCCGATGTCTCGGCAGGATCGGGCGTGGTGACGCTGCTTTTTACAGCTTTTTCCTTGGTTGAGAAAGGATGAGTTTCGTCGAGTTCGAGCCGGATGCAGTCGTCCATGACGCTCTTGAGTATCTTCCCCTCCGGCATCCTGGCCCAGATTCATGGGATTCTAACCGTTTTTTGGCTAGAATGAATAAGGACGATCCCTTGATCCAACGTACCGTGCTCGTTCATGCTCCTCAGTGAGACCGGTGCCAGGGAGGGGCACGGTTATTAACCCCGTCACTCTTTTATTTTACGACGGGAGTAGATTCTGGATCAGTCCCATCCGTTGTCGTGAAGATCTTGAAGTTTGCGTACAATCCGGCCTTCCCAGCCATCTGCCGCAGGCCGACGCGCCCCTCATTAATGGGATCAAAGAGGTCATTTTTCCAATAATAAAAGCCCTCCCGTTCGGCGGTGCGGACCCGCAGAAAAATCTCACGCCCATGCCGGATCACTGTCAGGTGGTGCAGGCACCGAGTGCTGAAGAGAGCAGTTCTTCCGAAAGCGGGAGGCACCTCCGTGCCGTCGAGCCCCTTGGACTCAGGGAGATAACGACGCAATCTGACATATTCGCTTCCCGGCATCCCAACCGCGTAGCTGATGCTATAGGTGTTCATGTGGTCGAAATATAACTTCATCGAGGGAGTTTTCCTGAGTGAAGCCCATTCAAGAATGTCCTCTAAATAACGGCCCTTTCCACTTCCGGTGGCTTGGAGATAGATGATGTCTACCCCCTTCTCACTCTCATCAAGCCGGGTAAAATCATATTCCACACGGAGGTCTCCTTGGAAGGATTCCTTGCTCCAGAGAACACAGTGTCCGGTATCACCCAGTGATTCGGCACCGCTTACCAGCTTGATACCGGCAGGCGTATTGGTGATGGAGGATTTCTCTCCATCGAGAAACCATTTCTGTTTCCAATCAGCTGTTCCCGGATCTTCCAAATGGAGCGTCCAGGGTTCTTTCTCAAGCACATCAAACCGCAGCTTTAGTTGTTCCTCCTGAGCGGCTGGCAGGGAGGGGGGATTCGTCACTGCCGGATCAGAAATCATTGCATGGGAAACCATCGGAACCAAGGCTAACAGCAGCAGAGATTTTATCATCGAAAAATCAATCTGGGGTGATGGGGGATTTCAAGGAGAAGAAAATAGCCCTGCTGATTATTCCAGTAAATCAGGGCGTCTTTTTTTTGTCGCTGCCAAGGCCTCTTCAGCGCGCCACCGGGCAATCGCCCCGTGGTTTCCGGAAAGAAGCATGGGAGGGACTTCCCATCCGTTGAATTCGACGGGTCGCGTGTAATGCGGATGATCGAGTAGTCCCGTTTCAAATGATTCTGTCACCGCGGACTCGTCATCCCCCAACACACCTGGAACAAGCCGGACGATGGCATCGGTCAGGACAAGCGCCCCGAGCACTCCATTGGTCAGGATGTAATCTCCGATGGAGATTTCGTCGTCAACCAGATGATCGACAACCCGTTGATCAATCCCCTCATAATGTCCGCACAGCAGGATCAGATGTTCCGCTTTTGCATATTCTCGGACTATCGGCTGTTTTAGAGACCTTCCCTGAGGTGTGAGAAAGATCACTTTGGTCTCCGGCCTCCGGAGTTCAGTCAGGGCTGCGGCAATTGGCTCGATTTTCATCACCATGCCCGGCCCTCCTCCGTAGGGAGAGTCATCAACGGTGCGATGGCGGTCACTTGTCCAGCGCCGCAGATCCACAGCTTCCAGTTTCACGAGTCCCGCTGCCTGGGCACGCCCCAGAATGCTCTCGCTAAGAACGCCTTCGGCAATCGAAGGAATCGGAGTCAGTATTTGAATCTCAATCATGCTTTAGTCATCAAGCGATAGGATTGGTTAGTGTGCAAGCATAGGGAGTATTTATTAAATTCCATGATGGCCGCTTGAGATTCAATTGCCCATTTACTAAGGCGTGAAGCGAAGCGGCCATACCCGCAGCGGTCTTGCCCAAGCAAGCAACGCAGGAAAATGGGCAACTGATCACAGTCCGAAGGGTTGCGGCAATAACAATCCGATGGCTTTGTTGACTTGGCAATTACAGCCCGCAAGGGGATGCTCTTGCCAAGCCGCCTTGCCTTCGGACCCTTCTTGCCGCAACGGCCTCAATGCGATTTAATAATCACTTCCCTTTGTGTCCCGTTCCGCAAACCGTCGCCGAGATCGTTCGGCTCCCCCATCCCCTAAAAAACCGAAACGCCACCGAGGCTCCCTCCTTGTCGTGCTGATTAAGCTCGGCTTTGCAGCCCTGCTACTTTGGGTGCTGGTGGCCCTGTTTTACTATCTTTGGGCACTGACATTCGATCTCTCCACCATCGGCCAGATGCCCCAGCGCTCCTCGATCTATGATCGCTCGGGCACCTTTTACAGCAGGACGGTCGGCGAAAACCGCCTTGTCGTTCCCTACGACAAGGTTTCGCAGAATTTTGTCAATGCTCTCATCAGCCGCGAAGACTCCCGTTTCTATGAACACCACGGGGTCGATCCCATCGGTATCATGCGCGCCATCGCCAGAAATCTCCTGCTCGGTGGCATGAAGCAAGGAGGCAGCACCATTACACAGCAACTGGCGCGAAATGCCTTTCCACTCGGCGGCCGCACCTTCAATCGCAAGTTTCTGGAGGCAGCCATGGCTTTCAGGATTGAAATGGAGCTTTCCAAGGAACAGATCCTTGAAAACTACATGAACAGGATCTATTTCGGATCAGGTCTCTATGGCGTTGAGGCTGCAAGTCAGGCCTACTTCGGATGTCCTGCTTCCGGGATGACGCTCTCGCAGGCAGCACTACTTGCTGGACTGATCAGGAGTCCGAACCGGCTCTCCCCCTTCAACGATCTGGTTGCCTCACTCAAGCAGCGCGATGTCGTGTTATCTCAGATGAAGGAACTCTCGGATCGCGAGGATCACACCCCTTTCATGACCGAGGCACAGTATCAACAGGCCCTGAACGAGAAAATCTCACCTCAGCCGCAGAAACTCATCAACCCTCTCAACAGTTGGGCCATTGATGCCATCCTGCATGAACTGGAACAGGTGGTGGCTCTTGACAAAATCGACACAGGCGGCCTGCGCATCGACACCTCGATTGATGCAGGTCTGCAAAGTGCAGCCGAAGAGTCGGTTTCGCGACGACTTGCCGACGTAGAGGCTCGACCCGATTTCCGTCAACAACATCACATGAATAACGGAGAGGCCCAGGAGCAGCTTCAGGGAGCCCTGGTTGCCATCGATAATGCCACAGGCGGCATCACAGCCATCGTTGGCGGACGGAATTTCGCCGAAAGCAAATATAACCGGGCACTGGTCGCCATGCGCCAGATCGGATCCTCGGCCAAACCGTTTGTCTATGAGGAGGCCTTCCGCCGTGGTGTTATCACGCCGGACACACCGATTAGTGATGCCCGCCTCACTCAGGGTGAACTTCCTCCACGCTCCCCAGCCTATGATCCGCAAAATAGTGACGGCACCTTCGGCGGAGAGTTGCCAGCCAGAGAGGGGCTCATTCATTCGCGAAATACTATGAGTGTCCGCGTGGGGCTCAAAACCGGACTTGGTGACGTCGCCTCCACGATGGAGCGACTGGGACTAGCAGATCATGTCCCCCATTATCCCTCCATCTGTCTGGGCTCCTTTGAATCCACCTTGAGGAATGTCACCGTCGCCTACACCGCTCTGGCGACGGGAGGGTCCCGTCTTCACCCTCACCTGATCGAGCAGGTGACCGATGCGGATGGGACTGTCCTCTATCGGGCAACACACGGTCGTATTCCGACACTCGACCCCACGGCAACAAGGACCACAACGGGCGTACTCACCGAGGTGCTCACCAGAGGAACGGCCAGCAACTCCGCGGCACTTGGTCTGAAAAAACCGGCGGCTGGAAAAACCGGCACCACCGATCATTTTCAGGATGCCTGGTTTCTTGGCTACACTCAGGGTCTCACTTGCGGTGTCTGGGTTGGATTCGACCACCCCAAGACAATCATGCGCGGGGGATACGGAGCTGAACTAGCACTTCCGATCTGGGTCGATGTCATGCAATCCAAACCAGCAGATCATTTCGCATCAGGGCCGCTTCTTTAGGGAAGCGCTGATTTAATCCCATGATGGCCNNGCGGTCTTGCCCAAGCGAGCAACGCCGGAAAACAGTCAAATACTCACAGCCCAAAAGGGTTGCGAAGATAACGGAGCCGGAAGCTGCGTTGGCTTCGCGCTTACAGCCCGCATGGGGATGCGCGCGCGAAGCCGTCTTGCTTGCGGCCCATTCTTTCCGCAACGGCCTCAATGCGATTAAATCAGCGTTTTCCTAGGACCTTCCTCACAGAAAACCGGATATTGATTCGCTCGCTTTGCCTCGCCATCTCCCGATGGCCTCGCTCCTGCGGAGCTGCATTCGCAGGTTACTCCGTGCCTCCCGGCACTCGGCGTTCGCTCGGCTCACCCTGACGGGTTTTCCTGACGGAAAATCTATCCGCACCGTGCCCACGGTGCGTATTGCCAGTTATCGGAGGGAGGGCTATTTTCCCTGCATGCAATGCCGCTGGATCCTACCCGCCACTCAGAACGAAGAAGTGATCCGGCAACTTACCGGCGAGCTTGGTATCGCTCCTGCCGTTGCAACTCTGCTCACGGCGAGGGGATTCTCATCACCCGAGGAAGCAACCCTTTTCCTAAATCCCCGTCTCTCATCCCTTCAAGCCCCGGAGCAGATTCCTGGAATCTTCGAAGCAGTCACAAGAATTGAGGAGGCTCTGGTTTCAGGAGAACGCATCACCCTCTACGGGGATTATGATGTGGATGGCATCACCTCACTGGCCATCCTCTGCCGGTTTCTGAGAACAGCCGGAGCCAAGGTCTCTTGTTTTATTCCCGATCGCTCCAAGGAGGGCTACGGACTTAGTACCGCAGGCATCAGCCGGTGCCTTGCGGAGCATCAGCCGGATTTGCTCATTGCGGTGGATTGCGGTACCAACTCCCGAACGGAAGCCCTCATCCTTCGGGAAGCAGGGTGTGATCTTGTCATTCTGGATCATCATGAGCCAGGGGAGGAGACAGCCGCTTCGGTCTGCACTGCCCTTGTGAATCCAAAACTCGGGGAAGATTTTCAGTATCTTTGCAGTGCCGGTATTGTCTTCAAACTCTG
>DKEN01000093.1 GCA_002452515.1 Spartobacteria bacterium UBA6821
CTGCTGCTTGTCGGACACGGCACCAGCCTCAATAAAAAATCTTCTGATGCTGTCAAAAAACAGGCCTCCCTGATTGCGTCACTAGGCCTCTATGCCGAGGTGTTGCCCAGCACCATGGAACCGATGGACGAGGTGCCACTCATCAGCGACTGGGCTTCGCTGAGCTCGCAACGGAATGTCGTCGTGATTCCCTTCTTCATCAGCGACGGGCTGCACAGCTATCAGGATATTCCCGTACTGCTCGGACTGCGCGAAGTGATTGGCCCTGCGGCGAGTGAATCCGATGTCTTTAAACACAATCCCCATCACCTACAGGGGAAAAATCTTTTTTACGGCAGCGCCATCGGCACTGATCCGGGGATGGCCGATGTGGTTCTCGATCAAGTGAAGGAAGCTCTTAAAGCAGTTTCTTGAGAATCACAGCCATAACTGAATGGGAAATGAATCAATTGAATGTTACCAGAAAGAAAGAAGGGATACATCCCTACTGCGCTTTGATCTATTTCAGAACCTTGATGACTTCCTTTGTCAGTCCTTTGTGGTAAAAAATCCCCGTTCTAACTTTCTGAGCTAGCTTCCCCTTCCTCCCGATGATCTCACTCCGGGTATTTTTCCCCATCCTTTTTCTTTGTCTGCTTACGGCACTTCGGGCCGAATCACCCTATCCCTCCAAACAGTCCTCCACCGTGGTGGAGGCGCGAGTGGAAAAACTCCTCTCCAAATTAACGCTGGATGAGAAGATCAGCCTACTGGCGGGAGAAGGATTTGACGAGATGGCAACCATGGGCATCCCGAGACTTGGTATTCCCAAATTGGTGATGGCAGACGGTCCGCAGGGAATTCGCGCCCATGGTCCCGCTTGCTCGTTTCCAAGCGGCATCGCCCTCGCCGCTACTTGGGATACCAATCTTGCCACGCTCTATGGAGAGGCTCTGGGAAGGGAGGCTCGAGCTCGGGGGATTCACCTTCAGCTTGGCCCCGGGGTCAACATTGCTCGCATTCCGCTAAACGGACGAAACTTTGAATACTACGGGGAAGATCCCTATCTGACCGGCGAGATGGCATCCCATTGGATCAGGGGATTGCAAAGTCAGGGGGTGGCGGCCACGGTGAAGCATTTTGTTGGTAATGATGAGGAATGGCGGCGTATGGAGATCAACACCATCATGGATGAACAGACCCTTCGAGAGATCTATCTCGAACCGTTCCAAAAAGCGCTGCTCAATGGAGGTGTCTGGTCGGTAATGTCTGCTTACAACAAGCTCAATGGAGTTCAAAGCACGGCCAATAACCGGCTTCAGAACGGCATCCTCAAAGGTGAGTGGGGATTTCCGGGACTCGTGATGTCCGATTGGTGGGCGACACAATCCGTCGATGCCATCGCCGACGGACTCGATCTGGAAATGCCNNAGCGCATCGACGATGCCGTCAGGAGATTGCTGCGCCTGATGATCTCGATGGGATTTCTCGACCGTAGTCAGCAACGCAATGATCTCCCGCTGGACTCACCCGTCAGTGCCGCGCTTGCCCTGGATGTCGCGACAAAATCGATCGTGCTGCTGAAGAACGATCCTACCCTCCTGCCACTTGATCCGGCACATTTAAAGCGTGTCGTGGTCTACGGGCCCAACGCTCAGGACACCCCCGCAGTGGGTGGCGGAAGCGGTGATGTGGAGCCCTTTCGCAAGGTCAGCTTCCTAGAGGGAATCCGCAAGGCTCTTCCAAATTCAACAGAAGTCTTGTATGCGCCCGTGCCGATCAGCAAGGCGTTTTCCCTTTTTGGATTCCTGGATTTTACACAACCCACCCCGTTGCCTCCACGCATCATCGACATCCGCCGTCTGATAAGCGTGAACGAGCCCAACATGGCACGCATCACGAGTTCCAAAGAGCAAAGGATCGCCATCTCCTGGAGTGGACGAAAACCACCGGAGCACATTCCAAAGGGCAAGGAGGGTCGGGTGATCTGGGATGCAGAGATTGAAATTCCCGAATCGGGCAACTACGAACTCCTCTCTCAAGGACATCCTGAAATCCGTCTTGGAGACAAGGAACTTGGCAACCCCGAGAGTTATGTGCTGACGGCCAAAAAAGGGGATCACATTCCTCTCCGCGTGACAGCCAGCGAAGTGGGACGCGGGAGCGGTATCGTCACTCTGCAAATCGCGCCGGTACCAGACGAAGAAACGGGCGTCTTCCCCGCTGAGGGTGCTGATGCAGCCATTGTTTGTGTCGGCCTCAATCCCGAAGTTGAAGGCGAGGGTTATGACCGTGGATTCTCCCTGCCGGTCAATCAGCAGCAACTGATCAATCAGGTGGCCGCCGCCAATCCCCACACCATTGTTGTGCTAAGCGGTGGAGCCGCCGTCGACATGCGCGCCTGGATTGATCATGTGCCTGTTGTTCTTCAGACTTGGTATCTCGGCCAGAGTGCCGGAACAGCACTTGCCTCCATCCTCTTTGGTGGGGCAAATCCTTCCGGCCACCTCCCCTGCACCTTTGATCGGGATATTCAGGAGAATCCTGCGATCCATGACTATCCGGGGGAATTTCCCAAGGGTACTGACACACCGGAGGTCCACTACCGTGAAGGAATCTTTTACGGCTACCGTGGTTATGATCACTTGGGCAGAACGCCCCTCTTCCCCTTCGGACACGGGCTCAGCTACACGAGCTTTTCACTTGATGGAATCCAAGTCGCACCTGTTCAGGCCGGTGAAGGTGACGGATATCGTGTGACCCTCACTGTCACCAATACCGGCAAGGTAAGCGGCGCCACGGTTGTTCAACTTTATCTCTCGCTCACCGGGGAATCAACTCCGAGGCCCATTCGCGAGTTGAAAGGATTCCAAAGGGTCGAACTCAAACCAGGAGAGCACCGTTCCATCACGATCCCTCTTCCGGTGGGGTCCCTTCTTTACTGGCAACCCGTGAAGAATGCCTGGGTGCAGCCGGAAGGCCCGATCAAGGTGGATGTCGGCCTTTCAGAACGTGACATTCGTCAGAGCGCACTTATCAGACCTGCACTCGAAATACCAGAACCAGTTCGTGACGAAAATGTAACAAATCCCCTTGTTAATCTTCTCCCCCCTGCCAAATAAATCGACTACTTCTTGCCTTCATGCACCTCATGTTTGCAACTGCTGTCGACATCTCAACCGGTACTTGGATTTTACTGGGTTTGGCGCTGCTTCTGGCACTGAGTTTTGAGTTTGTGAACGGGTTCCATGACACGGCCAACGCCGTGGCGACCGTCATCTACACCAACACTCTCCCGGCAATTCCGGCCGTCATCTGGTCCGGCATCTTCAATTTTCTGGGCGTGTTGACCTCATCCGGGGCTGTGGCTTTCAGCATCGTGAGTCTCCTTCCCGTCGAGCTGGTCATCCATATCGGCTCGGGACCCGGATTTGCCATGGTCTTTTCACTGCTGACCTCTGCCATTCTCTGGAATGTCGGCACCTGGTACTTTGGACTCCCGGCCTCCAGTTCCCACACACTGATCGGCTCGATCATGGGTGTCGGCGTAGCCAATGCCCTGATGAGCGGATCCCACTACTGGGGCGATGGGGTGAATTGGGGGGCGGCCCAGAAAGTCGGCCTCGGACTCCTGATCTCCCCGATCATCGGCTTCTGCCTCTCGGCGCTTCTTTTAATCATTCTGAAAATTATGATCAAGAATCCGAAGCTCTTCACGAGTCCGGAAGGTCATCACAAACCGCCTGGCTGGATCCGGGCCATCCTGATGTTCACCTGCACGGGGGTCAGTTTCGCCCACGGTTCCAACGACGGGCAGAAGGGCATGGGNNAGCGCACTCCGCCACTCCATCACCCAGGCCGCCAGTTACTGTCACAGTCATTCCGAGGGAGCCAGTGATGCAATAATTCATGGCAATCCGTCGAAGGTTATCTCGGACTTCACCCGTCATCCTGACGCGACAACCCCCGAACTCTTCAG
>DKEN01000062.1 GCA_002452515.1 Spartobacteria bacterium UBA6821
GACTGGCGGGCATTTTCAGCTTGCGCCGGGAGCGCCAGGAGGAGGGACGTATTGCAACATCGAGATCCGGTACTCGCTGGGACGCGGGGAGAGCGGGATCTACACGTATGCGATTTACAGCCATCCGACGGGGTACCCGGCGGGTGGAGTGGGCCCTGAGAGTCGGTACATTGTGCGGCCGAACCAGGCGTTTGACTGGGTGACAGTGGATGCGGACCGAAATATGCTCGAGTGCGCTCCGACGGACTGGGGCACAGGGGTGGTAGTACACGCGAAGGAGCAGCGCATCCTGACTAATGGGGTGTATAAGAACTCGGTGGAGCACAAGTACAGCTACTCGGGGGTGCAGTACAAGACGAAGGCTTACGGGTGGTCGAGCACGAAGGACCATGTGGGGATCTGGTTCATCAACCCGACGATAGAGTACCTGAGCGGCGGCCCGTACAAGAACGAGCTGGACTGCCACTTTGGCGACAACGGGAATCCGACACCAATCATCCTGGATTACTGGGAAGGCGGTCACTACGACACGGGTGCACGGTGCAGCGTGGCGGAGGGCGAGGAGTGGTCGAAGGTGGTAGGGCCGATTTTTGTGTATGTGAATTCGCTGGAGAAACCGGCGACAACGACCGCGGGTGAACTGGCCACGCTGGAGGCAACCGCGGGGAACCCGATGGTGCCGGCGAGCTGGAAGAAGAACGCGACCGCGCTCTGGCAGGACGCGCTGGCCCAGGCGGAAAAGGAAAACATGAAGTGGCCGTATTCGTGGGTGAACGGGGTGGATTACCCGCACCTGAAGGAGCGCGGGACGGTGACTGGGAAGCTCGTCTTAAACGATCCCCTGGCCCCGATACCGACGACGAAACTGCCGCATCTGATTGTCGGCCTGACCCATGTGGAGGATGGCCCGGTGAGTTGGATCCACAATGCGAAGTATTACCAGTTTTGGAACGACGGGATGGAGGACGGGAGTTTCACGATCACGAAGGTGCGACCAGGGAACTACACGCTGCGGGCGTACGCAGACGGGGTGCTCGGGGAGTTTACGCAGGCTAACATCACCGTGGAGCCGGGGAAATCGCTGGACTTGGGGAAACTGGAGTGGAAGCCGGTGCGCTATGGGGCGCAACTGTGGGAGATCGGCTATCCGGATCACACCGGAGACAAATTTTTCAAGGGAGACGGGCCAAACTACTGGCTGTGGGGCTGGAACATGCGGTACGCGCTGCTGTTCCCGAACGACCTCACGTACACGATCGGGAAGAGCGACTACCGCAAGGACTGGTTTTTCGAGGAAGTGCCGCACGCGACGAATTTGTCATTTGTGAATCCGGCGGCGAAGGACCCGGCAAACCAGCCTTTTGGATGGGTGAAGGGGGAGACGCTGAGCCAGTACCCGCAGAGCAACACGCACGGGCCGTGGGCGATTTACGGAATGGGACGGGCGACGGTGTGGACGGTCAAGTTCAACATGGCGAAGCCAGCACAGGGGTACGCGGCGCTGCGCGTGGCGCTGGCGGGTGTGAACGCGATCAGCCAACTAGCGGTGACGTTGAACGGACAGAGCATCGGGGCGATCGGGGACGGCAGCAATGCGAACAACGCGCCGCTGATAACGACGAATACGATCCGGTACAACTCGAACAAGGGGCTGTTGCAGGAGCGAACGCTGAGGTTTGACGCGGCGCTGCTAAAGCCGGGGGAAAACGCGATGACGTTCACGGTGCCCGCGGGCAATTTGCAGAGCGGGGTGGTGTGGGACTACCTGCGGCTGGAGTTGAACGAGAAGCACAAACTGGACGGGACGCCGATTGCGGAGAGGTAGCGGAGAGGAAGCAACGCCGAAAAGTGAATGGTGCTCAAGTGTGCAAAACCAACCAGACTTCTTCCGCTTCTCAAGCGCCTCTAATCAGCCTCAATGTTTTTCAATTCATAAAGATCGAAATGCCCAACCGCATGCACAATGGCCGGGGGCAAGACCCTCGATAAGTTAAAGGGGAAAAAAGTGTAGACCAAGGGGCTTTTCGGTTTTGCGTCGTTGCTGTTCGCATTCATCGCAATCAGGACATTATAACCGCTTGGGAGGGGTGTCGGTTCGCCGTCTTTGTAGAGGAGTAACTGAAGATTCATTTTCTTATAAAAAAGCAGCTTCTGATTAACACTGGCGTTGTAGTAGACGAGCGTGGGCTTTCTGTAGTGATCGTAAAGATAACGCCATCCGCCGATTTCAGTCGCGGCTGGTATGAGCAGGCTCAAGCACGCGAGGAGATTAATGATCCAAATAATGGCCACGATTTTTTTAAGATGAAGTGCAAACCAGTCGAATTGTCCGACAAGATCTGCTGTCACGACCATTAATATCAACGGTAAAAAACCTAACATCGGCATCAGAAACCGAACTTCCTTGTGCCCGATGAGCACATGAAAGAGTACAAATAAACCGATGATGCTCGTTAGAACATCGCGGGGATACCTCACGAAATAGTAAAGAGTTGCCAGAACAAAGAGGGGTCCGAATGGCAGATACATCGAAACCATGAAGATGTAGGAATACCAGGGAGATACTCCTGACCAACTGTCCATGATTCCTAGGGCGATATTCTGATGATAATAGTTGTAGCTACTGCAAACCCATTTTCCGTAAAAACAATAATCCGAGTAGGTGTTAAAAATCAGAATGGAGACGACGATGCTGAAGGCAAGAAGCCACCATTCCCCTAGCCTGCGGTATTTGTAAGCTGGATAGAGAAGCCAAAGCATCAATCCCAAGATGGCAAACCCGATCTGGAATCGGCAGGAAAAGGAAAGTCCCAAAAGCAAACCCGCACCGATAATTCGTCTAATACTCAGATCTCCCAACTTTGCGAAAAGCAAACCAACTGCCAGCAGCAAAAAGTGACCACAGATACTATCCGAGTTAAAGTGGGGGTTGGTGTAAAGAACGAGCCAACTGAAAAGACTGATCACGACAAACCACTCCTGAAATTGTGGTTTTACCCTAACAATAAAAGCCTTGCTAAAAACCAGGATCGAGAAAACTCCAAGCAACCCGCTTGATAAGTTAATGAGATAAGTTACTAGAAACGGGTTGACCTGTGAGGTGAAGAGACCCACAAAACGGTAAACAGCAACAACCATCCAAATCTGTATGGTGGGGCGCATCTGGCTGCCAAATTCAATGCGCAGATCTCCCTGGTTGATAAATCCCAGTTTGTAACCCGCAAACTCGAAAATCTGTGAATATTCGTCCCCAGTGTTGTGGCCAAAATTTGTATAGCTGGTAATTGCCGTGATGATCGCCGCTAAGCAGACATACCAAAAATATCGCTTTCCTGTCGTGATAATAGAGAGTGCTTCTTTAAGCTGGATCAGAGGATATAAAATTGGGTTTTCTGTCATAACTTATCTTAAAAAGAACCATGATTTGAAGTGAGGTTTGCTTCCTAGCATCCCTTCAAAGCCATTCCCCTGCTGCGTTACTGGATTTATCAGCTTGAGGGATTCGAAAGATTATAGCCCCCCCGAGTGAAGACACGGAATAGGGTGTTCACCCCATTTGAATCCGAAATCGTTCTCTGGGTATTCAGGATGACCCGCCTTAAGGTTCTTTGAGGATCTCTCAACAACCACCCTGCCATCCTCATTCCGACTTGATAACACCAGGCTTAATTTTTCGGTTTCCGGCGACGGTGTGCCAGGAAGCAGATTTTGCGATTTTCACTTTACAAATGACGAGTGACGATTTACGATATTCGTCACACAACTTGAAAATCAAAATCCATCGTCCCTCACGGGAACAGACAAGAGAACTCATCCTTCAGAAATCAGAAGAGTTATTCCGGCACTTTGGCTTCGGGAAAACAACCGTCGCGGACATTGCCAAAGATCTCGATATGTCCACGGCGAATATCTACAAGTTTTTCCCATCCAAGGAGGCAATAATTGAGGCAAGCGGCGAGCGGAATCTCAACGCAATGAAGGAATCCTTTTTAAGTGCTGATAAATCAAGCAAGAGCGCCATCGAACGCATGGAAATCCTCGTCCTTACAATTTTTCGGGCACACCAGGATATTTTCAGGAACGAAAAGCAGGTTTACAAATTAGTGCTCACCGCCAGGGAGGGAAATTGGGCCTGCGTACGGAATTTTCATGATTTCTTACTCCAGTCGATGACGGCGATTGTTGAGGTGGGGATGAAGACTCATGAGTTTCGGACTGGGAATGCAGTCGCAACGGCAAAACTGCTCCTTAATTGTCTCCATCCAGCCCTGGATCCCCTGCTTTTAAGAGATCCTAGCTTGGACATGAATGAAAAGAGTGTTCGTGCGCAAGTCCGCTTTATTGGAAAAGCCCTCCAGTGACTTCATCCACCAGCTCCGAGAAATCCAAAACCATGATTTTTAAGAAATTTCACCTGCCACTGCGATACAGCGTTGCCGTGCTTCCCCTCCTTTTCCTTCTCTCTGGCTGTGGCAAGTCAGGCTCTGGAATGCCTCCTGGCGGCATGACTCCGGAGGTCACCGTGGTGACACTTACCCCGCAGAGGGTGGAGATTACCACAGTGTTGCCGGGACGTACGTCCCCCTACCGGATTGCCGACGTGCGTCCGCAAGTCAGTGGCATCATCCTGCAACGGATGTTTACGGAAGGGAGTGAAGTGAAGGAGGGCGAGCAACTCTACCAGATCGATCCGGCCCCCTATGAAGCAGCTCTAGCGAATAGCCAGGGAGCCCTTGCCCACAATCAGGCGATTCTCACTTATGATAAAATCGCAGTGAACCGGGAAGAAAAATTGATTCAGAGCGACGTGATCAGTCAGGATGCTTTCGATCAGGCTGCTGCAAATTATACGCAGGCCATGGCGGATGTTGCGACAGGTCAAGCGGCAGTAAAAACCGCACAAATCAACCTTGTCTATACCAAGGTGCTATCGCCGATTTCCGGACGCACGGGACGCTCTTCCGTAACCGAAGGGGCACTTGTCACCTCTCAGCAAACCAACCCGCTGGTGACGGTGCAGCAGCTTGATCCCATCTACGTGGATATTACGGAACCCACCTCTGAATTACTCCGCCTTCAGCGTGAGCTGGCGAGTGGCCAGTTGCAGAAAGCCGGCACTAATGAGGCAGTTGCTCAACTCACTCTTGAAGACGGGAGCCCCTACGCGGAGGTGGGCAAGGTGCAGTTCTCAGAAGTCACCGTGGATCCGGGAACGGCTTCGGTAACACTCCGCGCCGTTTTTCCAAATCCCGAGCGTCAACTCTTACCCGGTATGTTTGTCCATGCCCTCCTTAAAGAGGGTTTCAATAATCAGGCCCTTCTCGTCCCCCAACAAGGGGTGACTCATAACCAACGTGGTGAGCCAACGGCTCTCGTGGTTGGAAACGACAATAAAGTCGAATTGCGTCTCCTGAAAGCAGATCGACCCATTGGCGATAAATGGCTCGTAACCGAGGGCCTTCATCCGGGCGACAAGGTGATTGTTGAAGGCCTTCAGAAAACCATGCCAGGAGCCACGGTGAAGCCTGTGGAGTTCTCCGCAGAAAATAGCACTCCCACACAATAACTTTAGGAATCTGGACCCATGGTTCGTTTTTTCATTGATCGCCCGATTTTTGCCTGGGTTATAGCACTGGTTCTCATGCTGGCCGGCACGCTGGCCATCAGGAGCCTGCCAGTGGCCCAGTACCCCAGTATTGCTCCTCCCGCCATTTCCATTTCGGTAGTCTATCCCGGAGCTTCTGCAGAGACGGTTCAGAGTACGGTGGTTCAGGTTATTGAGCAGCAACTCAGCGGCATTGATCATCTGCTCTATTTTTCCTCGGAGAGTGACAAGGACGGGAGCATGACGATTACGTTGAATTTTCAGCAAGGAACAGATCCAGACATCGCTCAGGTACAGGTGCAGAACAAGCTGCAACTCGCCACCCCTCTCCTTCCACAGGAAGTCCAGCAACAGGGAATCCGTGTTGCAAAATCAACCAAGAACTTCCTGCTCGTTGTGGGGTTTGTCTCCGAGGATGGAAGCCTGAGTGCGGCAGATATCGCGGATTTTATTGCCTCGACTGTCCAGGACACTATCAGCCGCACACCCGGTGTCGGAGATTACCAACTCTTCGGGGCCCAGTATGCCATGCGGATCTGGATGGATCCCGGAAAACTCTATAATTACAGCCTGACACCTGCCGATGTGGCGACTGCCATCACAGCACAAAATGTACAGATTGCCTCCGGTGAAATCGGCGGACTCCCATCAGTCAAGGGACAACAACTCAACGCCACCGTGATCGGCCCTTCACGATTGAAATCTCCCGAAGAGTTCGGAAACATTCTCCTGAAGGTTAACACGGACGGCTCCCAAGTACGTTTGCACGATGTGGCAAAAGTAGAACTTGGCCCGGAGTCCTATTCCTCCGAAGCCAAATACAATGGCAAACCGGCAGCCGGTCTTGCGGTGAAGCTTGCCAGTGGAGCCAACGCGCTTGAGACGGCGAAGGCTGTACGGGAGACCATCCATAGACTGGAACCCTTTTTCCCTCCTGGACTGAAAGCCATTTATCCTTTCGATACCACACCCTTTGTTCAGCTTTCCATTGAGGAAGTCGTGAAGACTCTGCTTGAAGCCATCGTGCTTGTCTTCCTCGTGATGTATCTCTTCCTACAGAACTTCCGGGCGACGTTGATCCCGACGATAGCCGTACCAGTTGTCCTCCTCGGAACATTTGCCGTCCTTTCCGCAGCAGGGTATTCCATCAACACTCTCACCATGTTTGCCATGGTGCTGGCAATCGGACTTTTGGTGGATGATGCCATTGTGGTCGTCGAAAATGTGGAACGAGTGATGGCCGAAGAGGGCCTCTCCCCCAAAGAAGCAACTCGCAAGTCCATGGAACAGATTACCGGGGCACTGGTGGGTATCGCCTTGGTGCTCTGTGCAGTCTTTGTGCCCATGGCCTTTTTCAGCGGTTCGACCGGAGTGATTTATCGACAGTTCTCCATCACCATTGTCTCGGCCATGGTTCTTTCAGTGCTCGTTGCGCTGATTTTCACCCCCTCCCTCTGCGCGACGCTTCTCAAAGCCGCCCCCAAGGGGAATGGGGAGCATGCGGAACACCCGGAAAAGCGAGGATTCTTTGGATGGTTCAATCGGGGATTCCGCTTCGGGAACAAGAAATTTGAAAGTGGTGTCAGGCACATCTTGGGAAGAACTACCCGCTACCTGCTGATCTATCTTCTTATTGTCGCAGGAATGTGTGTTCTCTACGCCCGCCTACCAGGCTCCTTTTTGCCGGATGAAGACCAGGGATTTATGTTTGCCCAGGTGACCACGCCCGTGGGAGCTACCGTGGAACGCACCTCCAAGGTTCTTGATACGGTGCGCGAGTATTTTCTGACTCAGGAAAAGGACTCGGTGGAGGGGGTCTTCACAGTCACCGGTTTCAGCTTTGGTGGGCATGGTCAAAGCTCGGGACTTGTTTTTATCAGACTCAAAGACTGGGCAGTCCGTCCGGGCGCCAAGAACCGTGTGCAGGCGATTGCCGCGCGTGCGATGGCCCATTTTGGAACGATCAAGGATGCCATGGCCTTTGCTTTTGCCCCGCCGGCAGTTTTTGAACTTGGTAATGCCTCCGGCTTTGACTTTGAACTGCTGGATCGAGCCAATTTGGGCCATGACAAGCTCATGGCAGCACGCAACCAACTGCTTGGCATGGCGGCACAGGATCCCTCCCTCTTCGCCGTCCGCCCGAACGGACTTAACGACGAACCCCAATACCGGCTTGATATCGATCGCGAAAAGGCGAATGCCCTGGGTGTCACTACTGCGGACATCAATACCGTCCTCTCGGCAGCTTGGGGATCGGCCTATGTCAATGACTTCCTGGACCGGGGACGGGTAAAAAAAGTCTTCATCCAGGGAGATGCTCCCTCAAGGATGCTGCCAGACGACTTCGCAAAATGGTATGTCAAGAACTCTGCCGGGCAGATGGTTCCCTTCTCTGCCTTTTCCAAAGGCGTCTGGATCTATGGTTCCCCAAAGCTTGAGCGTTTCAATGGCGTCCCTTCCGCAGAAGTGCTTGGAATGCCTGCACCGGGGCTAAGCACAGGCACGGCGATGGCGGCCATGGAGAAACTTGCGAAAAAACTTCCGTTGGGAATCGATTATGAATGGACAGGACTCTCCTACGAAGAGCAGCGATCCGGATCTCAGGCTGGATCCCTCTACGCAATTTCCATGATGGTGGTTTTCCTCTGCCTTGCAGCACTCTATGAGAGCTGGTCGATTCCGCTGGCTGTCATTTTAATTGTTCCGCTGGGAGTGGTTGGGGTGATTCTTGCGACCTTGGGCAGAGGGCTCTCCAACGACATTTTCTTCCAGGTCGGTCTTTTGACGACGATTGGACTCTCGGCAAAAAATGCCATTTTGATCGTCGAATTTGCCAAGAAAAACTACGAAGAAGGCACTCCCCTCATCGAGGCGACCGTCCATGCAGCCCATCAGCGCCTAAGACCGATTCTGATGACCTCGCTTGCCTTCATGCTCGGTGTGCTGCCTTTGGCAATTTCCACCGGAGCTGGTTCAGGTGGACAGAATGCCATAGGAACAGCGGTGATCGGCGGGATGCTAGCAGCAACGGCACTGGCGATCTTCTTTGTGCCGCTCTTTTTTGTCACCATGCTGCAACTTTTCAAGGTGAAACCGGGCGTGGCGGGACGCAATCACTCCGGGGAATAAGTCACCATCATCGCAGGGGGCAAAAAAACAGCGCCTTTATCCGAGGCGAAACAAGCAGGCAAATGTCGGGCTGAAAGAGGAAAGTGCTCTTAGTCGTTCAAGACTTGGTTTTAGACGACGGTTTTTCAACTTTTTTCGTGCCTTTGGAGCCCGCTGGAATCCGGGCTATGACGGTGGTGCCATGACCGGGCGAAGATTTGATCGAGAATTTGCCACCAATCATCTCCAATCGTTCTCGCATCCCGAGTAATCCCAATCGTTCATTTCCTTTCGTACGGAGGAGACGTTTCACATCAAAGGATTTGCCGTCGTCTTTTATCGTCATGCTAACCCAGTCCGGCAGTTTTTTAATTTCAACTTCCACCGAGGTGGCCTGCGCATGGATGGCCACGTTATTGAAGGCTTCCAAAGCGACGCGATAGAGGACGGCACTCTGGTCAATGGAAAGTTGGTTCACTGCGTCGTAGGCAGTCAAATCCACCCGCACGCCCGTGCGTTTTATGAAATCTTTTATAAAAGACTGTATCGCTGGAATCAGTCCCAAATCGTCCAAAACCGCCGGGCGCAGTTCCACGGCGAAGCGATGCACCATGGCCAGTGATTTTTCCACAAGCAGTTGGGTCTCGGCAATCTTCCGTCGGAGGCTCGTGGGATTGTCCCCCAGCTTTGGGGTCAAGGAGGTAAGATGGATACTAATGCCAACCAGCATTTGGAGGACCGTATCATGCAGTTCGCGGCTGATGCGCTTGCGTTCCGCTTCCTGCGTCAGCAGAATTTCGTGAGACAATTTCCGCAATTGTTGCTCTCTTGTCTTGAGGTCCTGCTCCAGTTTTTTTCTCCGGATGATTTCCTGCTCCAGCTTCTTGTTCGAGGCGGTCATTACCTCCAGGCGGACTCGGGCTGCCTCCGCCTGCTTGCGCTCGGTGATGTCGGTGAAAAAACAAACCACGCCGCGTTCGCCTGCAGGCAGCGTGACCCGTTGAAGCTGCCATTCATAAAACTCCTTCTGGCCGGTATCTTGGCGCTGTTCGCTAAATTCAGGTGATTGATACGATTCTCCTGTTTTCAACGTGTGCCGAAAGCGGGCCACAATTTGAGCCGCCACCCGCGACGACCAGATGGTTTGGATAATCTCAGAAAAATCCCTACCGATCAACGGGTGGACATTTTTGAAAACGGGCAACGCCCGGGGGTTGACTTGGCGCAGTTGCAATTGGGCATCCACCACATAGACACCAACCGGAGCTTGCTCAATGAGCGCAGAAAAAAGGACCTCATTGCGGCGCAATGCCACATCAGCCGCCTTGAGAGTGGTGATGTCGACCGCGACGGCACGACATTGCTGCCCGTTGAGGAAGCTTTGGGCTTCGATGTTGACGAACCGGGGCGGCTGCCCTTGGCAAGTAAGCTCAAAATCACCCGATTGTTTTGCGTCGCCTGCAAAAACCTTTTCGAGAAAGGTGCTGAACGCAGGACGAAATTCGGCGGAAATCATCCCCCTAAAAGATTGGCCCACCAAACGGGAGCGTTCGATTCCGACAAGCGTTGCCCCGGTCAGATTGGCCTGAAGGATGGCNNCGTTCTGCATCTCCAGTTCAATCTGATGGACCTGCAATTCGTGGAGCAGCCGTTGGGAATCCACGGCGTTCATCATACCGCCAGTTTTCAATTTCTTCTGCTCCCGCAAACGATCTTCGGCCCGACTGCGCAGTTGGGCAGGCTTGGCTGATGCTGGGGGCTTCTTTTGCATGATCGGGACGCTTCAGCGTTTGCGCGAGTGCCGCGCTTTGGCAGCCGTTTTAGTTCGCTTCCCGACGGCCACTTCTGAAGCAGCCCGCAGTGCAGAATCTTCCGCGACTCGCTTTTCCAAAGCTGTGTGCTTGCCGCGCAACGTCCCCTCCAGATTCTTGGCCACGGTAATGTTCGCGAAAGTGATCACGACACCGTCAATCCGGTCATCCATCGTGCGGTAAGGCATGATGCGCACGGTGAACCAGCGAGCGTCCTGCGTGCTGATGGATTTTTCCACGGCGGCCAGTTTCTGCAACACCTCGCGCGCATCGTCGGCCAGTTCCGGATATTGTAAATCGGAGACCAAGTCGGTGATGGGTCGGCCTGCATCGCCGGGGATGAGTTTGATAATTTTCGTCGCCTGCGGGGTGAATCTCCTCACATTGAGTTCTTTGTCCAAAAACAGCGTCGCGATGTCCGTGCTGTCGAGCAGGTTCTTCATGTCGTTGCTGGCGTGCGACAGCTCGTCCACCTTGACCTGCAATTCCGTGTTAACCGTCTGTAATTCCTCATTCATGGATTGCATCTCCTCCTTCGAGGTGGTGAGTTCCTCGTTGGTGGACTGCATTTCTTCATTCGTGGATTGCAATTCCTCGTTGGCTGAACGGAGTTCCTCCTGCGAGGTCTGCATCTCTTCGTGGGTGGCTCGTGACTCACCGCGAACCTGCAAAAGTTCCTGTTCCAATTCCGCCACGCGCGGGCTACGCGCGTCAGGCTTCGTTAGCCGACCGGTCGCTTTGGCCGCAACAGGCGTGGGTACGTCAGTGAAAACAATCATCACTAAACCCTGCAACGCCCCTGCTTCATCAAGACACCGGAGGGTCACATCCACGCATTGCGTGCCGCCGTTCGTCCCAACCTTGAGTCCATGCAGTGTTACGCCTTCTTTTTTCCGAAGCGCCTCCTTGAAGGCGTTCTCCAGTTCATAACGCAACCCTTCGCGGGCCATGGCAAA
>DKEN01000088.1 GCA_002452515.1 Spartobacteria bacterium UBA6821
GCATGGCCATCGCGATGGCGCTGAACGGCGGACTGGGGCTGATTCACTACAACATGCCGGAACGCGAGCAACTCTCGCAGGTCAGCCGCGTCAAATATCACGTGCAAGGGCTCATCCAGGAACCGATCAAAGTCGCGCCCGACCAGCTCATCGGCGACGTGCTGGCGCTGATCGAACAAAAAAAATTCGGGTTCAGCACGTTTCCCGTGGTGGATGCGAAAGGGATTTTGGTCGGCCTGCTTTCCGGTCATGTGGTCAAGCCGCGCTACGCTGCCAAGACGGTGGCTGAGGCGCTGACCCCGCGCACGCAGGTTCATACGGTCACCCGGAAGGAATTGGGGGCCGACCCGATCGCCTTAGCCGACCGCTTTTTCACCGAACATCTCGGCATCCACAAACTCCTGGTGGTGGACGAGGAGGATCGTCTCCACGGTCTGATCACAATGAGCGATGTGGAGAAGATCACTCAGGAACGCAAAGCTCAGTTCAAACCTGCCCGCGACTCACAATTCCGACTGCTCTGCGGTGCTGCGGTCTCTGCCACCCGCGATGCCTTTGGCGAACTCGACCGTGACCGCATTCTGGGCCATGTAGGTGCTCTACTGGAACGCGGCCTTGATGCTGTGGCCGTATCTACTGCCCACGGACACACAAAGGGAGTAGGGGACACCGTCCGTGTCCTGCGAGACGCCTTTCCTGAGCTTCCCATCATTGCCGGGAATGTGACCAGTGCCGCCGGTGTGGACTATCTTGCCGATCGTGGTGCCAGTGTCATCAAAATCGGTCAGGGTCCGGGTTCTATCTGCACCACACGCATAGTGGCAGGAGTGGGGATCCCACAGATGACGGCACTCTATGTCTGCTCCAAGGCAGCCGAGAAGAAGGGGGTTGCGCTTCTGGCCGATGGCGGAATTACCAAATCAGGAGATATCGTCAAAGCGCTCACACTCGCGCAAGGCGTCATCTGTGGTGGTATTCTGGCCGGTTGCACCGAGTCACCGGGCGAGGTAGTTGAGATCGGAGGGAAACTTTACAAACAATACCGCGGCATGGGGAGTTTGGCGGCGATGAATGCAGGGAGTGCCGCCCGCTACGGCCATCAGAAAGGTGACACCACACGGAAGGTTGCTGCTGAGGGAATCGAAGCTCTGAAAGAATCAAGTGGCCCGGTTGACCGTGTGCTTGCCAATCTGATCGGTGGTATCCAGAGCGGCATGGGTTATCTGGGGGCGGGGGATCTGGCGCAACTACGCACCAAGGCACGTTACATTCGTGTTAGTCCGGCGGGTCAGCGTGAAGCAGCCCCGCACGATGTGGTGGAATTGAAGACCCGGAATTGATCTTTTAGGCGGAGTCGAGGTGCGAAGGACGAGAGTCCCTTGCGAGGTTGAGAGTTTTGAGCATCTCGCCCTCGACTTGTGTCCTTCGACTTTCAGCTTAGCCTACCAGCCCAAGACCATGGCGAAAATCAGCGGAGCCACGATTGAGGCATCCGATTCCACGATGAACTTCGGTGTCTCGATGCCGAGTTTGCCCCAGGTAATTTTTTCGTTGGGAACGGCACCGGAGTAGCTGCCGTAGCTCGTTGTTGAATCACTGATCTGGCAGAAATAACCCCATAGAGGAATTTCCGGGCGTTGGAGATCCTGATGGAGCATGGGAACCACACAGATCGGAAAGTCACCGGCAATACCACCGCCGATTTGGAAGAAACCGATAGAACCGGTGTCGCCGATCTGTTGGGAGTTGGCGGTGTACCATTCGGCAAGTGTCTTCATGTATTCGATGCCAGTGCGCACGGTATGGATGTTTTTCACATCACCGCTGATGCAATGGCCGGTGAACATATTGCCCAGGGTGGAGTCTTCCCAACCGGGAACGAACATGGGGAGGTTCTTTTTGGCGGCTTCCATGAGCCAGCTGTTCTTGGGGTCGATCTGATACTCCAGCTTCCCGCCGAGCAGGATGCGGTACATGAACTCATGGGGGAAGAGGCGTTCGCCTTTCTGATCACAAGCGATCCACTCTTCAAGCACGACATGCTCAATCCGGCGCATCGCCTCCATCTCGGGAATGCAGGTATCGGTGACGCGGTTCATGTGACGGTTCAGTAAATCCTGTTCATCCTGCGGGGTGAGATCCCGGTAGTTAGGGACTCGCTCATAGTAGTCATGGGCCACAAGGTTGAAGACATCCTCTTCCAGATTGGCTCCGGTACAACAGATGGCATGAACCTTGTCCTGGCGGATCATTTCAGCGAGGGAAAGTCCCAGCTCGGCCGTGCTCATCGCGCCCGCGATTGTGAGGAACATCGTTCCTCCTTTATCCAGATGAGCCGTGTAGGCATGGGCGGCATCCTTCAAGGCAGCGGCATTGAAATGACGGTAGTGGTGTTCGATGAAGTTGGAAATGGGGCCGGATGTCGTGCTCATAGATTGGATGGAGAGTGAAGGATGTCGTAAAATGAACGGGGAGGGAATGGTGGAGAATCTCTCAGGAGACAGAGAAAAACCGCGCCTAAACGGGCGACGTGGTTTGTTGGACTCCGTACGCTGACAGTACTCAGTGTTACAATGTGCTTTTCACGACATTGGCACTTTTGGTGACCACATGCCCGACCGAGCTGATATCCTGACCAGCACCGCCGATAATGCCGCAGCCTGTTAAACTCAGCAGAAGGAGAGCCACGAGAACCAAAGAAAAGAGGTGTTTCATCACCGATGGATTATAGGCGCTATTCTTTCCCTGTCGATCCGTGATCGGCTCATCAGGAATGCGATGCCGTCGCTTTCCGGGCAGCCTGAATTTCGGAAACTACCCCGGCCCACTTTTTCTGGAATATGGGGTTTGTCAGGAATTGTGCCGCTAGGAATTTTCCATAGATTTTTCCAGCGCGGACATCAGCTGGAAAATGACGCCCCAGAATGACACGGAACCAGGCTTTCTCACGAGCCTGCAGGTGAAGTGCCTTCTGCTCATCAGGGATCGCATTGCTAAGCAGGTCGGCCCAAACAAAGGCGCGTGTCGTATGGCCGCTCGGATAGGAATATCCGTCGCTTTTCTCTGGGTCTCCGGTTTCCAGCCAGTAAATGGGGCGCGTCCGGGCAAAATGATGTTTGGCAATCTCGATGGCCTGCTTGGTTTCCTTGTCAACCTTCGTGAAGAGAGCCGTAGTTTTGGGAAGATTGCGTGAGTTGAACCAGCTTCCAAGGGTCTCGGAGTAGTCGAAGACCGAGTCATGCGAGGCCGCAATCGCCTTGGTGACGGCTTCCTTGTTGGCGGTGGCGCGGGCATTCTTCAGATAACCGGTGTCAATCCGGTATTGTTCGGTACCAGGCTGGGGAGGGGCGGGAATGATCGCCTCGATGTTATAATGAGTTGGATCAATGAAGGCCGCCTTGGCTGTCAGCGGCAAGGAAAGGAAAAGTGTCAGCGCCAAGACTGAGAAATAGAGGGTGCGGATGATCGAGGTGGTCATGAAGAGGGTGAACCTATGAGTTCCATATACGAGGGATCATCGCAAAAAGAAAATTGGGAAGAAGTCCGCTACTTCAGACTAGCGCTTCCTTAAAGAGTGACATTCTCGATCTCGAGAGTCTCCACGGAATCAGGAGGAAGCAGTAGTTCAAGACGTTTTCCAACGAGTTTCACATCTTGATGTATCTCGTAACGAGATGCTGCCTTGGGTTCGGTAATCCAGCGTGTCACAGGACCGCCAACAGAAGTGAACTTATCCAAGTTAATGAGTTTTTTTCCTCCCCTATCGGCTCGAATAACTAGAACGAGGTGGTGATTTTTCGAATCAAAGGCTGCCACAGTGGCAGTATCATCCGATTTCAACATGGTCATGCCTTCCCGGATATGGCGTGTGAATTGTGCGACGACAAAATACTTTGGATTGATGCCTAGAAATTTTGATCGCGCCATATTGGTTCGCAAAAAGCCCCAACCGCTATAATCAAATGGTTGCCAGTAGCACCATGCGCTCGGGTGCAGGCAACAAAAATCCAAATCAAGGCAGTGAGCCAGCAGCAAGCCCGATTCATCCTTATCACCGTATTCCGAATTCTTGAGTGCTTTGCCATCGTTTGAAACGAGTTGGTAAAGAACGGCGCGCTTACCCCCAGTATATTGATAGCCGTGGACATTCACCTCGTTGACAAGAGCTTTCACTGCGGGGCCGAAACTCTCCCAAGTCGAGAGGGCGGAATTATAGGAAGTTTCATCCGAGGCGGCGATGGGAAGGTCTTTCAACCCAAGAGCATCGAGTCTCTTCCGGAGTAGAGGCACCATTTCTGCCTGCAAGGACCGGGAAAAGTGGCAGCCCTCCTGTTTGCCATTCGCTTTCCAATAATCGGAGGAGGGTTCATTGAACGGTTCAACAGAGGTGAAGCTGATCCCCCAATCATCCTTGGATTGCTTGGCAATGGTGGCCAGATAGGTCGCAAACGCTTCTTTAAATTCAGGAGCGAGATTGTCACCCTTGCCATCCGCTGATCCGGAGGGATTAAGATTTTTACACATCCACCACATTGGGGAATTGGAAAAGAGTTCGAAATAATTTGCTCCGCGATCATGCGCTTTTTTAAGCATCGAGCGTTGCTTTTTATCCGCCTTCCAATTCCAGGATGACGAATGGGGATCGGAATTTTTACCATCCAGCCAGAAACCCTGGATATGACGGAAGGGAAAGATGATTTTGCTGACGCCCATCGACTTCCCATTTACTTCGTTCCAACTGCAGGCTCCAGCGTTGTAGCGGACGATGTTCATGCCAAGTCCCGGGAGCTTCTGGCCTTCGAAAGGTACTATCTTTGTCGTAAAAAGCAGGTCGGCCAGATCGTCCCTATTACCGAAGACATTTCCATCCCAGCAGAGGGAAGTACCCCATCCTTTCCAAGTGCCATGCTTGATTGTTGGGTCAATCTGGACGACACGATTAAAAACTGGTGGCTCCTCTGCTCGTAACGGACTAAGCAGTCCAAGAATAGAAAATGCGAGGCATAAAAATGAAAGAAATCGCAGGCAAATCGCAGAAATCAGGAGCATAACGAGGGGGATGTCACGAAGTTGCCTTCTAAAAACGAGGCGGGAGCAGAATCACTCTTCGTTTGTCGTGATTCTAAGTCTAAAATAGCCTTATCGACAGAGTAATCAAGCGCACTCGTCAACAAACAAAAATTACCTTTTTAGGGTCTTTGGACGTCCCCTAGAGTTGATATAAATACACCATTGAAAGGAAATCCTGACGTGACTTGGGATAACGTATTTTTGGTAGATATTAAACGGAACATCTAAGCCATGTATCTTGTTTTTCAAAAGCTCATTTATCTGCTGGAGTCATCTCTCTGTTTTCATCTGACTAATAGTATTGGTGTTCCTAAACAAAAAGAATGGTGGGGTTATCACCCTATAGGAACCCATTGTGGAGAGGATTAGTGTGTTGATCGGAAACAACCCCAAACACACCAATGAACCCACATACTACCGTCGTAGCGACTTTTAATTCCCACACGGATGCGGAAGCCGCAGTTAATGAACTCCACACGTCTGGTTTTCCCATGAATACCCTTTCAATTGTCGGGCGCGACTACCAGACAGATGAGCATGTCCTAGGATACTATACTACTGGAGACCGAATGAAATACTGGGGTGGGCTGGGAGCTTTCTGGGGTGGAATCTGGGGCATAATCTTTGGCTCGGGTCTTTTCTTTATTCCAGGAGTTGGCCCTTTGCTGGTAGGCGGACCACTCGTGGGATGGATTATCGCGGCCTTGGAAAGCGCAATTGTTGTTGGTGGCCTCAGTGCAGTTGGAGCCGGTCTCTACAGCCAGGGAATTCCAAAGGATAGTATTTTAAAGTACGAAACGGACATTAAGAGCGGCAAGTATGTCCTGATTGCTCATGGAACTGCTGAGGAAGCCGAGCGCGCACGGGATATCATCAGCACGACGAATCCCGAATCACTTGATCATCATCAGTGCTCGCATGAACAGAAAGAGCCATGCTTGGTGCATGCTTAAACAGATTCTCTTCCAGACCATGCCGTCAATAGGTTGATTCCTAGAGGTAGGCATGGTCTGCCTGAATCAACGATCTCCTTTTTATGAAATCAAACAATTCTTTTGGAACCCTTATATTTCTCCTTATTTTCGGAGTAGGAGCAGCGTTTGCTTATCTTATAAGCAAGGAAGTCGGAAACACCGTCTCTGGTTGGATTGCAGTATCTGCCTTCCTTGTGGCGATTATTGCATCTTCCTCGATTCGAGTCGCGGATCAGTGGGATCGGGCCGTGGTGCTGAGGTTGGGTCAATTTCATGCACTGAAAGGGCCGGGGCTATTTTTTATCATTCCGGTCTTCGATGCCATTCCCTACTGGATTGACACGAGGGTAATCACAACTGGTTTTAAAGCAGAAAAAACCCTTACCAAAGATACCGTACCAGTGGATGTGGATGCGGTTCTTTTCTGGAAGGTGGTCGACCCCAAGAGGGCTGCTCTCGATGTTGCGGACTATCAGAGCGCAATCAGCTGGGCCTCGCAAACCGCCTTGCGTGATGTCATCGGGAAAACGATGCTCTCCGATATGCTGGAAGGGAGGGATAAAATCAGCGGCCTTTTGCAGAAAATCATCGATGAACGTACAGAGCCATGGGGCATCAACGTTATTGCCGTCGAGGTAAAGGATGTCCTTATTCCATCGGCCCTTGAGGATGCCATGTCGATGCAGGCCCAAGCAGAAAGGGAGAGGCAGGCCCGGGTGATCCTTGGGGATTCAGAGCGCCAAGTAGCCGAAAAATTTGCGGAGGCAGCTAAGAGCTACCAGCATAATCCGGTGGCCTTTCATTTGAGGGCCATGAACATGCTCTATGAGGGGCTGAAGGAGAACGCTACGATTGTTATCGTTCCGAGCACTGCAGTTGAAAGCATGCAACTCGGGGGACTTGCCGGACTGACAGCATTGACGATGGGAATCGGTCAGGATGGGGTCAACGGCAACAAAGCCTTGGCCGATCCAATACCCGAACTGAGCAGAGCTTAAGTGAACACCATCTTTGATGCCGAAATTCCAGCTCTGGGGGAGACAACGGCACTCCGCCGCATAGGGATTGCCGCCGACCATGGTGGATTTGAGCTGAAGCTGTACCTGACAGGAAAGTTGCGAGAAAGCGGTTATGAGGTGGTGGAATTTGGTGACCAGAAATTGGACCTGGACGATGATTATCCCGACTTTGTCCTGCCGCTTTCCGAGGCGGTGGCATGTGGAGACTTGGAACGCGGTGTCGCGATCTGTGGGAGCGGTGTCGGGGCATCGGTTGCGGCAAATAAAGTGCCGGGCGTACGCGCCTGCTTGATCCATGAAGGTTTCTCCGCCCACCAGGGCGTTGAGGATGACGATCTGAACGTGATCTGCGTGGGTGGCCTTGTGGTGGGGCATGCGCTGGCATGGGAACTTGTAAAAATATTCCTCGACGCAAAATTCAGCGGTGCTGAACGTCATTGCCGCCGCCTTCAAAAAGTTGCCGTTCTGGAATCGGCCCAGACGTTGCGGACTCAGTGAAAAACCTTCCTCACATGGAAATCGAAGGCTTGGACTTGTTGAAGGATCTTGCTCTGGATCTCCATTGGTCTTGGAATCATCGCACCGATGAAGTGTGGCGATCCCTCGATTCCTCCTTGTGGGAATTTACCCGGAACCCGTGGGTTGTTCTGCAAACCGTCTCTCGAGAAAGAATCAGGCATCTCTTGGGAGATCCTATTTTCCGCAAAAAAATCGACGAACTTACTGAGCTGAGCAAGCAGGCGGACCAAGCCCCGGCATGGTTCCAGCAGAAACATCCGAAGGCAGTTTTAGGATGTGTTGCGTATTTCAGCATGGAATTCATGCTCAGTGAAGCGTTGCCGATTTATTCGGGAGGTCTGGGGAATGTGGCCGGCGATCAACTCAAGGCTGCGAGTGATCTAGGTGTGCCGGTCGTCGGCGTTGGGTTACTTTACCAACAGGGCTATTTCCGCCAGGTGATTGACGAGGACGGCGCACAACAAGCCCTTTATCCATACAACGACCCCGGACAATTGCCAATCACACCGTTGCGCAAACCGGATGGCGAGTGGTTGCGGCTAGAAATTAAGTTGCCGGACTATACGGTCTGGCTGCGCGCCTGGCAGGTGCAAGTGGGGCGTGTGAAACTTTATCTCCTAGACAGCAATGACGCAGCTAACTTTCCGGCCCATCGGGGTATCACCAGCGAACTCTACGGAGGTGGTCCGGAGCTGCGCCTCAAGCAGGAAATGTTGCTCGGAATCGGTGGTTGGCGTCTGCTCGGTGAAATCGGCATCAAGCCGGATGTCTGTCATTTGAATGAAGGTCACGCGGCATTCGCCGTGCTGGAGCGGGCCCGTTGTCTCATGCAGGAACGGGCGCTACCCTTTGAAGTGGCGTTGGCCGCCACACGGGCTGGAAATCTTTTTACCACGCACACGGCTGTGGCAGCAGGCTTTGATCGCTTCTCCCCAGAGCTTCTAGAACAATACCTCGGAGTTTATGCCACGGAGAAACTAGGCATCAGCCTCCGCGACTTTCTGGCCCTGGGACGGCAGAATCCGAATGATCCCTCCGAGAGTTTTAATATGGCCTATTTGGCGATTCGCGGTAGCGGCGCTGTCAACGGGGTAAGCCGTCTGCATGGGCAGGTAAGCCGTCATCTCTTCGAACCGCTCTTTCCCGGATGGCCGGAGGTCGAGGTGCCTGTGGGGCATGTGACCAATGGGGTGCACATGCCGACTTGGGACTCTGCGGCCTCTGACAAACTCTGGACCGAGGCCTGTGGCAAGAACCGCTGGCTGGGGATGACGGAAACCTTGGAGAAGGGCATTCACAGTCTCTCTGATGACACCCTTTGGAAATTTCGGCTCAGTACGAGCAAATCTCTTGTTGACTATGCTCGTAAGAGATTGGCTCACCACTATGCCGCAGGGAAGGCGTCGGCCGCGATCATTGAGGAGGCAAAGCATCTGTTTAATCCTGACGTGCTCATCCTCGGTTTTGCGAGGCGATTCGCCACTTACAAGCGACCGGATCTGCTGTTACACGACCCCGAAAGATTGCTACGACTCTTAAGCAATCCGCAGCGACCTGTGCAACTCATCATTGCCGGCAAGGCTCATCCGGCGGATCTTGCGGGGCAGGCTCTGATCCAGAAGTGGGTTCAATTTATTCGCCGTCCGGATGTCCGCCCTCATGCCATCTTCCTCAGTGACTACGACATGCAATTAACCGAGCGGCTTGTCCAGGGTGTGGACCTTTGGCTCAACACGCCACGGCGACCATGGGAAGCCTGTGGAACAAGCGGTATGAAGGTCCTGGTCAACGGTGGCCTCAATCTCTCCGAATTGGATGGATGGTGGGCCGAAGCGTTTGTCCCGGATCTAGGCTGGGCGATGGGTGATGGCAAGGAGCACGGCACTGATTTCGCATGGGACGCGACCGAGGCTGAGGCATTATACGACGTCCTCGAAAACGAGGTCATCCCTGAATTCTATACTCGTAACGAGCGGGGAATTCCAACCGCCTGGGTGGCCCGAATTCGAGAAAGCATGGCGCGTCTGACCCCACGCTTCTCGGCAGACCGCACGGTGAGGGAATATACTGAACTTCACTATCTCCCTGCGGCCACTACCTACCATTCCCGAGTTGCCTCTGAGGGCGTAAACACAGGGGTGGGTGATTGGCGGCAGGGCCTGGACCAGAAATGGGCGTCCAGTCTGCACTTCGGCGAAATAAAGGTGGAGACCCTCGACGGGCAGCATCATTTCGAAGTGCTGGTATATCTCGATGATATCGATCCGAATACCGTACGAGTGGAGCTCTATGCCGATGGTGTGATGGGCGGTACTCACTTTTGCCAGGAGATGAAAAACCTTTGCAGCCACACGGACATGACTGACTGGTTTAGTTATGGCGCTGTCGTATCCGCAGCACGTTCAGCTTCAGACTATACGGCCCGGCTGATTCCTCATCGCAACGGTGTGGCTGTCCCTCTGGAAGATGCTCGAATCCTATGGCAGCGATAGTTAAGCCGTCCGAACGCGGGTTGAACGATTATCAATCGCACGTCTCGGAGAGTACTGAGATCGGATGATTTGGACCGCGAGGAGTATCGCCCCATTGGTTTGATCCTAAGGAGAAGCAGAGGAAGCTTTGTCTGATGTTCAATGCGGGTGAGAGTGCCGTTGATTTTCAACTGCCCCACATGCTGACGACATCTCAATGGTATCTGGTGGCCGATACTTCTCGCGAGTCGCCGTTTGATCTATGCGCTCCAAGTGAGGAATCTCTTTACGAAGACCGGGATGATTACCACCTGCACCCACGATCGAGTGTTATCCTTAAGGCTCAATGCAAGACGGCGAAGAAAACGCTCTGAAATATTCTTGAGTTCAGCAACTCGGATCGAACATTCAAAGTCAACTTTCATCAACAGCTGCCCACCGGATTTAGGGAAGCGCTAAACGAGTCCCCCTTCTTAGTCACCATCATGGGAGGTGCTCAGCGGTTTCTTTGGGCAATTTTCAGCGAGTAATTCCAGGGCCAAGGGAACCGTTGTCACGGCTCCAACAAGTGCAAGGGTCCATCCGAGGAGGCGACGGTCTTTTTTATCCATGCTGTCAGTAAGCAATAGGGCTATACCACCTCCTAACAAGACCCTTGTGCCGACGATAAGAATGAGTTCGGGGAGGTTCGCCGTAATTTTTTTCATATTTTAGTGCTTATGAAAGTTTGGAATGATGTGATTTGAAGTTAGATAATGTCGAAACTAATGAACAGCCTGCACAGCAAAGCTCTGCCGATCATCTTCTTCGAGCATATCGCACAGCGTGGCCTTTTCCGGATTGAGTCCGAGGGATTTGCATTCTCCACAAAACCACTCCTTTTTCTCCGGATTTGTATAAGGACTGGAACTCTCAAAGCCAGAACTCCATTCCGTGACTTCTTCCGCGGTTTTTGGAACGCCATGCGCATTCAGCCACTGAACGATTTCGTCATCGCTATTCCCTTCCGTAAGTAGTTTTCGGATTTCATTACCCGTAACGGCCTTGAACGAAAAGAGGACATTATCCAACGGACAATCGAAGTGATAGTCGCCCACGGAGCCTGCGAGATTTGCGCGTCCCTTGTCCAGGCAGCGAGCGAGAATCGAATAGCCCCCAAGGCGGGTACTAGGACTCCGGGGAGCATGTTTTGTGAGATCGTTTTTAGTGTTCATGGTGTGTTTAATTTTAGTTTGGAGGTGAGGTGAATGTATTGATAAAAACGCTGATTTATTCATTGCTGACTGCTTCTTTCAGTGAGGCCATATCGATGACAAAACGATATCTTACATCATCATTGACCACGCGGTCGTAGGCTTCATTGATCTTCTGTATGGGTATAAGCTCGATATCGGCGGTAATCTGATGTTCTCCGCAAAAATCCAGCATCTCCTGAGTCTCTTTGATCCCCCCAATGAGAGAGCCTGTGAAGGCATGCCGTCCATAGACAAGATTGCCCACTTGGATCGGAATGGGTGTTTCGGGTAAGCCAACCTGGGTGAGGGTGCCATCGAGCTTGAGTAGGACGAGATAAGCATTGATATCGTGTTCGGCTGCCACGGCATCGAGGATGAAATGAAAGCTATTGAGATGGTTGCGCATCTCCTCGGGATTATTGGAATTCACCACCTCATCGGCCCCGACTCGGATTGCATCCCCCACTTTGGCGAGCGTGTGGGTGAAGACGACAACATGAGCTCCCATCGCCTTGGCGAGCTTCACCCCCATGTGGCCAAGTCCGCCGAGCCCCACGATACCAACTTTCTGTCCTTTGCTTACGTTGTGGTGCCGCAGCGGCGAATAAGTTGTGATGCCGGCGCAGAGAAGTGGAGCAGTTGCCGCAAGCGGTAGGTTTTTGGGAATATGCAACACGAAGGCTTCATCGACGACGATGCGGTCGGAATAACCTCCGAAGGTGCTTCCACCCATCGCCTTGTCAGGTGAGTTAAAGGTAAAAGTGGCCTCCTGTTCGCAGAACTGCTCGAGATCTTTTTTACAGCATTCACAAATGCGGCAGGAATCCACCATGCAGCCCACTCCGGCAATATCGCCTTCTTTGAACTTGGAGACACGACTGCCGACCTTTGTGATGCGACCAATGATTTCATGGCCAGGAACGCAGGGATAGTTCGTACCCTGCCATTCATTACGCACTGTATGGATGTCCGAATGGCAGACGCCGCAATAGAGAATCTCTATATCGACATCGTGTTCACCAAGATTACGGCGTTGCAGGCTGAATGGCGCAAGTGGTGTCGTGGCACTCTGGACGGCGTAGGATTTGGTTTGCATGGAATCTGTCTTGGGAAGAATGAAAAGAGATGAGTTTTAGGATGTGATTACCTTTACTCGAGATGAGCCGGCGTTTTAGGCCGTTGAGATCCGAATTCATGCCAGTCGGATTCTTTCATCTTAATAGCAAAATGGTGCGCAGCCTGTTGAATGTTGGAAAATGCCTGATCCCGTTCGGAATCAGTAACACCCTCAACCTGATTGAACCTCGCCATGGCATCACGAACATGCGCTGCATCTGTCATTGGTTCTTTCCGTGTGCGGGGAAATGCAAAGGCAGTTTTTGGCAGCGAATCCTTGTCAACTTTGGAAAGTCTGCCGTGTGGTGCTGGGCTATACGGAGCCCATGTTCGATTAGTAACTCCTGAAACTCTGATTTCTTTTTTGATATACAAATCATGCCTGAGAAATCGCCACTCATCTATGGGGTCTAACCCTGCTTAAGCTGCTTTCTTGAGCGCTTCACCCTTGGAGGCAATTACCGTCATCAGCTCGTTCCAGGACTTCGTAAATGATTTTGCGCCCTCTTCCTGAAGCTGATCGGCCAGACCCTCCACGTCCACCCCGGCCTCGGCGAACTGCGCCAAAACCTTTTCGTCATCACTGCCGTCCGCCGGCATGATCGGGCCGAGTTCTCCGTGATCGGCGAAGGCCTTCAACGTTCCCTCGGGCATTGTATTCACGGTGAATGGGGTGGCCAATGCCTGGATATAGAGCGTGTCAGAAGCTTCGGGATCCTTGGTTCCGGTACTGGCCCAGAGCAGTCGTTGACTTCGGGCCCCTGCGTTAAGCGTGCGCTGTGACGAGTGACTGCACAGCGAATCGAGGTAGGCCTTATAGATCTGACCGGATACCGCAATCCCAAGCCGATTCTTTAATGTATTCGGAACTTTTCCGGCCACCGCAACATCCCAACGGCTGATGAACATGGAGGCCACGGAACCGACTTCGGGGTTCAGGCCTGCTGCAATGCGTCGTTCGATACCCCGCTGGTAGGCGCTGGCTGCGGCCGTATACTGTCCGTGGGAAAACAGCAGCGTTACGTTGATGGGAATGCCCGCAAAAATCGATTCTTCAATAGCTGGTAACCCTTCTTTGGTGCCTGGAATCTTGATAAATAGATTGGGTCGTGACGCCCGTTCGGAAAGTTCCCTGGCGGCTTTGATGGTGCCTGGTGTGTCATAGGCCAGCAGCGGGGAAACTTCCAGCGAGACCCATCCGTCCACACCGTTAGTACGGTCGTAAACAGGACGGAAGAGGTCGGCGGCCCGGGTAAGATCGTCCAGAGCTAGTTCGAAAAAGAGGATCTCGCCCGTCCTCCCCTTTGCCAGTTCCTCGCGGATCGCATCATCGTAAGCGGCACTATTTTTTATGGCATGATCAAAGATGGTCGGGTTCGAGGTTAGACCCGTCACCGAAAGTTCTTCGATGTACTGTTTGAGCGTGCCGCTGTTGAGCAAATCACGCGTGATGTTATCCAGCCAGAGGCTCTGACCGAGGTTGTGCAGTTGTTGCGTAGCTTTCATGATTTTTGGTTAGAGCTTAAGTTGAGGACCTGTCTTTGATTTCAGCTTTATGTCTCCGGTGGTGATTCTATGGGGTATTGGGCAACCCGACACAGGAGGCGGAGCCACGAGAAACCTTGGGCCAGATTCCACTACGCTTGGACATTTTGTCGTGTCTCTGAACAACCTCTTTGATTTGTTTCACCTTGTTTTTGTATATCTTAAAAAAATCTCCTGAATCGTTTGATCTGTCAGAAAATGATGTAGGAATCCCCACTTGCCTATGGGGTATTGAACCCAAAGGAACTGCCGGACGCTGACGTTGTCTTGAAAAAAGTGAGCCAGGGGCGGAGTAAAAATTTAAATTGATCCCATCAACCGACCCTCCCAATGAAGAACCTTTTGAGCCTCCACATCTCAGGAATCACGGAGCAAATCCCAAAATTGGCGATCGAACGTTTATGAAATCCCAAGACGAGCAAAGACGGGGATTTTTACCCCGTCTAAGATCAAGCCGAAAGCGAGAGCAGCTCCTAATTCACCAAGCACCACTGTGGCTGGAAGGGGTGCCATGGCGATACCACCAATCGCCAAGATCGAGATAATAAGAAGGTCGGCCACGGAGGAGAGGATCAGCCAGATCGTTGGTCGCACTCCCCAGAGATGCTGACGTGATCGGATTGCGTAAATGGTGGCCTGGCTGCCAAAGACGATCGCGACAACGCAAAGAGTTCTCAGCGCGTCGATCCCGAGGCTCAATTCGAATTTTCCGACAGCCAAAACGGCGGTGCAATACACTAGGAAGCAGAGACCAAAAATCACTCCCGCGCTTGTAATCTTGCCGATTTGCCAGCTATTTGGCATTTTCGATGGGCTCACCCTATCCGTTGTGAGTGACATGGCCAGGAAGTCACCTGTAATCATCACGATCACCATCAGGAGGGGGGTCAAAATCGCATGGCCAGTAAGAACGAGGCCAATCGCCAGTAGGAAAACCTGTGCGATTTTCTTCGTCACGGAATTCAGTGTGTAAGTGAGAATGCGCTGAAACGTGATCCTTCCCTCTTTTACCGAAGCAACAATCCCGCCAAGCCCAGCCTTTGTCAGGACAACCCCAGCGGCTGATTTTGCCACATCGGTTGCGGTAGAAACGGCTATGCCGATCTGTGCCTGGCGGAGGGCGGGTGCATCGTTCACCCCATCGCCACACATCCCAACGGTGTGACCGCTCTTCTGGAACGCTTTGACGAGATCATACTTTCCATCCGGAAGAATGCCGGCGTAGACGTCAAAGTCCTCTGGTTTGACTCCATCTGGAATTGGTCCGGGCGGGCAGACAGCACCCTTCAATCCAACGGCATGGGCGACGATGGCAGCAGTCTCCTGCGCGTCTCCTGTTACCATAACAGTATGGACGCCGAGGGAATGGAGTTCCGAGATGAGTGTAGCTGAGTCTGTGCGGGGTGGATCGCTCAATGCGATCAGACCCAGCATTTTCAGTGATGCGCTTGGGCCACCAGCAACGGCCAGGACTCTAAAGCCTTTCTTTGCGAGTTCTTCCGCTATTCCGGAAGCTGTGGGAGAAGGAGCGGTGAGGCTGATGATGGCTGTGAATGCCCCCTTAATGATGCGCAGAGTGGCACCACTGGCATCAGTGACAGTTGCTTCAGAGGTCTTCTTTGCAGGGTCGAAAGGGACGAACTTGCTTATCTTGGGAAGATGCGCGCCTTGCTGCTTTGAAGAAGCCACGCGAATCGCCGCATCGACCAAATCCTCTCCCCCCTCAGAACTCGCGAGAGCCGCCATTCCAAGAACATAAGCTTCGTCAAATCCTGGCATTGGGCGAACGGATGTTACTGAAAGCTGATTTGCCGTGAGGGTTCCGGTTTTATCGGCGCAGAGGATTTCTATCGTGGCGGCCTCATCAACGGCGGATAGCCGTGTTGGAAGGACGCCTAGCTTGGCCAAAGAGCGAGCACCCAAGGCTGCTGCCAGGGTAAAGGTTGCAGGCAGGGCCACGGGTACGGCAGCGAGAATCGAAGTGAGCAGCAGCGGGGTGATATCGCTCCACGGCATCGCATGAGCGTATGCATACACTCCAATGAGAAGGATGACGACGCTGTTGAACATCGCCAGATTCAGGACGATGTGGAACACTGCTTTCTGCTGCGAACTTGCTCCGTGAGCCATCCGGACGAGCTCCGCAGTATGACCAAATTTGGTATGCATACCGGTAGCCGTGACCTGCGCCGTGGCTTCACCACGCCTAACGAGTGTCCCCGCATAGGTATCCGCTCCAGGCCCTAAATCAAGAGGCAAGGATTCGCCTGTAAGCATCGATTGGTCAAGTGAGACAGAGCCCTTGATCAAATGCACATCGGCTGCAACAACACCGCCGAGGGAAAGATTTACCAGATCGCCTCGCACCAACTCTGCTGCCGGTATGCTCTTCCACTCACCATCACGGCAAACGGAAGCATTCAGGGCAAGGCGTGATTTCAAGGCATTGAGGGTCGCTTGGGCGCGACCTTCCTGAAAAAAGGCCAAAGCTGCATTAAAAATCAGGAGGCCTCCAATGACAGCACCCTCGACAAATTTATGGAGAATGATCTCTAGAACGATGGAAGCTTCCAGCAACCAGGGAACTGGTGCCCAGAACTTGGAGAGTGCATTTTGAAGAGGATGAACTGACAACATATCAGGCATCGCATTCGGTCCATCCTTTTCAAGACGGGTGGATGCCTCATTGCTTGTAAGACCCACCGATGTGGAATCCGGATTCGGTGTTGCGTGCGGGCTAGGAGAAGGCGTTGTCGGGGAAGCAGCGATACTCATCGAGGGATAAATTGTCAGAGAGACTTTTGCCATCCGGCTGTCGCATAAAAGCAGGTCACCTGTTCACATCCTCCCATGCGAGATTGGCGAATATTTTATGAGTAAAACCTTTGGGCAATGTCACGGTTGAGATTCTACTTCATCAGGTGCTTACGCATGACCTGTAATTCTCTTTCTCGCTTGGGAGTCGTTTTGGGATACTCCATTTTAAGATCCTTGAGGGTATCCAGAACGATTTGGGAGACAATGAGACGGGCATTCTCCTTATTATCTGCGGGGATGATATGCCAGGGTGCATGATGAGTATTCGTAGCGCTCAGGCATTCCTCGTATGCCTTCACGTAGTGCTTCCAGTATTTTCTCTCATGAATGTCCGAGAGGCTGAATTTCCAGTTCTTGTCAGGCACCTCAATCCGCTGGAGAAAGCGCTTCCGCTGCTCCTCCTTGGAAAGGTGGAGAAAGAATTTGATGATTCGTGTGCCGTTTTGAAAAAGATGTTTCTCAAAGTTCACAATCGATTCATAGCGGTCCTTCCAGAGCGCCCTTCCGTCATGCAGATCGGCCCCCAGTCCCTGAGCGAATAGATCCTGGGGGTGGACGCGAATGACAAGGACCTCCTCATAGTAGGAGCGGTTGAAGATGCCGATGCGTCCCCGCTCTGGAAGACGGCAAGTCGTGCGCCAGAGAAAGTCGTGTTCCAACTCTTCGGCACTCGGTTGCTTGAAGCTGAAAACCTCACAACCCTGAGGATTGATTCCTGAGAGGACATGCCGGATGGCTCCATCTTTTCCGGAGGCATCCATTCCTTGAAAAATCAGCAGTAGTGCATGGCGGTTGGTAGCATAGTGAAGCTGCTGTAAGGCACTGAGTTCTTCCGCATGCTGCTTGATGATGTGGTGATATTCCTTGTGCGACTTATAGTCGTCTTTGCCGTATGTTTCCCATTTGCTGAGGTGCACCTCTGTGCCGGGTTTGATGCGGAAGTCTTTGGTTCGGATATTCATGGTGATTCTGTTCTTCCGGTTTGAGTCATCCCTTAACTTTTGCGGATCTCCTTTTCCGCCTTCTCCCAGTCCTGGACGGCACCACCATCGTGACGCCCCTCCTGAACATAGAGTTCATAGGCTTTTGTTGCTATTTCCGGGGACAAATCATGGGAAGTGACGGTTGTTTCTTTTGCTTTGAGGGGATCAAAAATGTGGTAAGCGAGCAGCTTGATACGGTCATTCATGAGTGCCCACGAGATGGCATAGATCCAGACGAACCCCGCCCATTTCCAACCAAGTGGAGCCATGAAGATTCCGTAGACGGCGATCAATGTGGCCACGCACTGCGTCCCAAGCACAGCCATCCAGAGTATCCGTGCCGGAGGGATGGACCAGAAAGGGCCCCGTGTGCGCGTTAGGAAGATGGTCAAATGACCGGCAACCGAAAGCTTCAAATACATCAGGGTTTGCACCATGTCACGGCTCAGATGAAACGCCCGTTCTCCGAGATAAAACAATCCGAAGGCGGCCACAACACCCATCACTCCAAGGACCGTCGAGATCGAGAGTACGAGGCGCATATTCCACTCTTCGGGCTTGTTTCTATACAGGACGTTGTCATAGGCGATCGAGAGAATGGCCCCGTCGTTCAACAAGGCGATCATGACAATCATCACCGCGGTCACTGGATAAAAGTTGAAGACAAGAATTGCCAGCGTCATGAAGANNCTCTCCTTGATCGCGTCGATGATCACGGAGAGTCCGGAAGTTAGCAGGACGATCGAGGCTGCCGCCCGGGCTGCATCTGTCGCACCCGAGACGGCGATACCGCAGTCGGCCTTTTTGAGCGCAGGAGCGTCGTTCACTCCATCACCCGTCATGCCGACAATGTGGCCGGAGCTCTGCTGCGTGTTCACAATAAAGAATTTGTGCTCCGGGAATACTTGGGCGAAGCCGTCCGCCTTTTCGATCTCCTCGGAAATCTCCGGTGTTGCGTTCTTGGTTGTGTCGCCAAGCGCGCTGGCGTCCAAGATGTTGGTGCCTAAACCAAGTTGTTTTGAGGTTTCACGGGCGATGGCCATTTGGTCGCCCGTTACCATCTTGATTTTTACTCCCATTTGTATTGCTTTGGAGATGGTTTCCTTGGCGTCCACGCGAGGCGGATCAAATAAGGGCAGCATGCCGATAAACTTCCATTTCCCAAGCTCGTCCGCCCTGGCGACACCGAGCGAGCGGAAGCCGCGCCCTGCAAAATCTAGAATGCCTTTATCTACTGCACCTTTGACCTCGGCGGCATTGGTTGCCATTTTGAGAATTACCTGCGGAGCTCCCTTGGCGACAAAGAACTGCTTCCCGTCCGCCCCCTTGACCGTGGCCTCCGTGCGCTTGTGCACCGGATCGAAGGGCATGAAATGAAGAACCTTGAAACTCTTCAGTTCTTTATCGTCTTTCACCCCGCCAAGCACCGCCAGATCGATGGTATCCTTGTCTTCCGCACGTGAGGCCAAGGCTGCCCACAAAACCACGTCCGTCGGGGAAATTCCATCGACACAGAATGGATCGCCCAGAGTGAGTTTGTTTTGAGTGAGGGTGCCGGTTTTATCAGAGCAAAG
>DKEN01000032.1 GCA_002452515.1 Spartobacteria bacterium UBA6821
GCTGTTTTTAAAGAGAAATGAAAGTGCTCGAAGAGGGACTTGAACCCACACACCTTTCGGTACCAGATCCTAAGTCTGGCGCGTCTGCCAATTTCGCCATTCGAGCGGCTTGATGAGGCTGTCCGACTACCCGGAAAGGCTCAAGGATTATTTCAAAGTCCGTTTTATGCGGGCACGCTTTCCTGTTCCTCGTTTTCTTCCGAACTCCAGGCAATGCTTGGAAAGCGAAGGGAATTCCATGCGACATAGACGAAGCCGGCCAGGAACATCATCAGGAACGGTATCGACATCCATTGGGAATGTTTGAAGGCATTCCAAGTGCAGAAGGCGAAGTAGGCGGCGAAGAGGAGTTCTATTGCGGGAAGAAGCGTGCGAACAGGGCTGTAGCGTATGGGAGACTTGGCAGTCGCAGAACCAGCAGCGTTTCCGCTCTTTGGCGTGCGCGTGAATTCGCTGCTCTGGCGGAAGAGCGCCTCAAGGACACCAATCGAGTTGTTGATCGACATTCCTGTGGCCAGGGCCAGGAGCATCGGGAGTAGCAGGAGATCCCGTTTCCACCCCGTCGGGTTGAGATGCCGTTGCGCGACGATGTAAAAGACGGCGATCGAGACGGTGGTGACTAGGAAGATTGGCAGATCGACAAGCAGGCTGTAGAGCGTCCCGTCTTTTGGGCCGAGGGCATGTGGCAGCGTCAGCACGCACATGAAGACAAGCAGGAGATAGCCGAAGTTCGAGGTGAGGTGGGCTGTGGCTTCCAGTTTGATGATCAACGGGACGGGGGCGTGCCAGACTTTAGGGAGGATTTTCAGACAGGTCTGGATGGAGCCCTTGGTCCAGCGCTTCTGCTGGGTCTTGAAGCCGTTCATCTCCTCGGGCAATTCAGCCGGGATCACGAGATCTGGAAGGAAGAGAAACCTCCATCCTTTTAATTGGGCGCGGTAGCTGAGATCCAGATCCTCGGTCAGGGTGTCGGCATGCCAGCCCCCTGCCTCCTCGATGGCGCTCCGACGCCAGATCCCCGCAGTTCCATTGAAATTGAAGAATCGCCCCGAATGACAACGCGCGGTTTGCTCTAAAAGAAGATGCCCGTCCAAGAACATCGCCTGAAGACGGGTGAGGAGGGATTGCTTCCGGTTGAGATGGCCCCAGCGCATTTGCACAAGTCCGATGCCGGGATCGGTGAAGAAATCGACTGTCTTTCGGAGCACATCGGGAGAGGGGATGAAATCCGCATCGAGAATGAAGATTAGATCAGCGGTGCCGAGTTCCATGCCGTGAGCGAGAGCCCCTGCTTTGAACCCCTGGCGGCTTCCCCTGCGGATGTGGGAGATCGAAATACCTCGTTTCTGCAGAGCAAGCACTTCTTGCGAAACAACTTCCGTCGTCTCATCCGTGGAGTCGTCGAGGACCTGAATGGTGATTTTTTCCGAGGGGTAATCCAGATTGCCGACAGCCCTGATCAGACGCCCTGCCACGCACGCCTCATTGTAGAGAGGAAGTTGGATCGTGACTGGTGGAAGGTCTGCGTACGTTGATCTTGGGAGAGGAGTGTTCTTTCTGTGCTTGAGAAAGAGGACGATAATACAGCAGCGGTGCAGGCCATAGCCTGTCAAGCCGATCAGAACGGCAAGATAACAGAGATTCCAGAGTGGGCTGCCTAAAGTGAGTGACATGGAGTGGGCAGTTCCGGGGAAGAAGCTGAACGCTGTTAGAGAATCGTAGCCGTATTATTGGTCAAGGTGAAAACGCATTCAAGGGACGTTTTTAGAGAAAAAAATTTCTCCGAGAGCTCTCTCTGCCAACGGTTTTGGTTGTTTGAGGCAGTGTTGGAAACTCCTTCTTGCCTCCCTGCGCTACAGTGATTGAGGTGGAGCAGTTTAAAAAAACAGGCAGAGATCGGAAGGTCTTTCCTTTCGACTTGGACTTTCGTCCAAGAATTCTTGAGCTCTTCGGGACACTTCCGACTGGATTTTCGCTTGATCGCGATCTTCTGCCAGGAATCACCGTCGGGCTCATCGCGCTGAAGACCCTTTCTGCTTTATTTTTTCAGCAGCGTTTCCAAGTCGGGATGTCGGGCTGTCTTTGCTGCAGCAGCCCGATTGAGAATCTGTGAGCTATCTTTGATCATGCGATCAAGCGGATGGCTGGACGCTTGGGAGCGAACAACAACGCCGTCGGCAAGAAGGCGTACGATATATCCCTCACGCGGATAATCTGCCTCGGTGAACTTGGGCGGGTTTGGGGGAGACTTCTTCGAACTCTTTGTGGAAGATTTTGTTTTTACAGCTTTAGGTGGAGGGGGGAGCTTGATCGGATTCGACGTGACTTCATAGGTTGCCCGGGCAGCGGTGACTGGAAAAAGTACCGTATCGTCGATTTGCGGCAAGTCACCGGATAGGCTCTTTTTCACAAAGAAACACTCCATCACACAATCGGTTTGTAATTTTTTTCGTGAGAAGAGTTGGATGGTGATTGTTGAGACTGAATAACGCTGTTTGCCACGAAGCTCGATTCCAAACTGCGATTCATGGACGGCAAGAGTCGGCGCATGGTGTGACTGCTCCGCGGAGAGCAGACGGGTGCTGCTGATGAACGTCCCAATAACGAGTGCCGCGCTGAAATATCTCATGAAGGAGAGCCCTGTTCACTAGCGCTTAACGACCAATTTTCCGCAGTGGTTTTCCCGCGAGAAGATTGGTTTCGATTTTTTCCAGCGACACCCCCTTGGTCTCAGGAACAAAAAACAGGAAGAAGATCACGAAAAGGACGTTCAGTCCTCCGTAGAGCAGGAAGGTATTGCCATTCCCGAAGGAGGAAAGGAGCGTGAGGAAGGTCTGTCCGACGATGGCATTGACGATCCAGTTGGTGGCTGTGCTGAAGGTAACCCCCAGATCGCGTCCGGAGAGTGGGAAAATCTCGGCGCAGAGTACCCAGATGATGGGCCCCGCGCTCATGGCAAAACCAATGATGAAGAGCAAGAGCGCCCCAATGGCCCAGGTGCCCAGAACCGGTGATTTTTCCAGATCCATGTTAAAGAGAAGGCCGACGCTCACCATGGAAATGCCCATGACGACAAAGCCCGCGTACATGATCGGCTTGCGACCAAGGCGATCCACAAAGGCGATGGCGATGAAAGTGGCCAGAACATTGGTCACTCCGACGATGACGGTTCCCCAAAGCTGATGAGCCGTGCTGGAATATCCGGCGATGTCGAAGATGCGTGGTGCGTAATACATGACGACATTGATGCCGGTCAGTTGCTGGATGATCTGGAGACCGATACCCAGCCCGATCGCCCTGCGGAAATTGCGGTTTTCCAGCAGCATGCTGAAGCCATTTTGACGGACACGAAGACTCTCCTCGATTTCAATGACCTCGCGCTGGATATCATCGTCTGGAAGACGCATCCGATGAAAGACACCGATGGCCTCATCCTTGTAGCCCTTCAGAAAGAGCCATCGGGGGCTTTCCGGGAGAAAAATCACCCCTAGGAACATGATTGCCGCCGGAATGGAAATGATGCCGAGCATGAGGCGCCAGTGTCCACCCGTCACGCCGCCGATGGTGGCGTAAGTTGCCAGCCATGTATTGCTCAGAAAGGCGATGACGATACCGATCGTGATCATGAGCTGGTACATGGAAATCATGGAGCCACGCACTCGCTGGGGTGAAATCTCGGAGAGATAGAGGGGTGCCGTAAACGAGGCGACGCCGACGGCTATTCCAAGAAAAAAGCGGGCCAGAATAAGAATCTGAGCATTGGGTGCCATCGAACAGACAATGGAGCCAAGGACAAAGATCACCGCACTGACCAAAATTGCCCTCCTGCGGCCAAGTTTGTTGGAGAGAATACCGCTGATCAGGGTGCCGAAAAACGCCCCCCACAGCAGAGCGCTGACAATGATTTCAAGGACGTGGTCTGAAACGGCAAAATCCTTCTGCAGGAACCCTTGCGCGCCGGAGATGACTCCGATATCAAGACCGAACAACAACCCCGCCAGGGCTGCCGTGAAGCCGATGAAATAGACAATGGGGCTGAGTTTTGCGGGGGTGGGGGAGTTCATGTCAATGGGGGGATAATACTGTAGTTATCCCAGAAGCGGTCGCAAACAAGGCGCATTTTTACAATGATTGATGCTTGGTTGTTTATCACCAATATATTTAATGACATTAATCTTTATTGTCGTTATAAACTCTCCTGAATTTTAGCCATGATTGACCCTTCACGACTTCCCTCAAAAATTGGCCAGCGGGCTGCCCGCCAAGGCTGGTTGAAGTGGGCGATCCTGCTTTCCTCCTGTCTCGGAGCCATGATGGAGACGGTCGACACGAGCATCGTTAATGTGGCTGTGCCTGATATGAGAGGCAATTTGGGGGCGACCCTTTCGGAGATAGGATGGGTTTCCACCGGATACACGATGGCCAACGTCATCATCATTCCTCTGACGGCATGGCTTGGCATCCGCTTTGGCAGAAAGAATTATTTTCTTTTTTCGCTGATTTCTTTCACGGCGGCTTCTGTGCTCTGCGGGATGTCGAACAGTCTGGGAATGTTAATCGCCGCCCGCATCATCCAGGGACTCGCTGGAGGAGGACTTCTTGCCAAAGCGCAGTCGCTTCTTTTCGAAACCTTTCCGCCGTCTGAGCAAGGAATCGCAAGTGCTCTCTTTGGGCTTGGAGTGATCGTCGGGCCTGCTGTTGGTCCCACCCTTGGCGGCATCATCACAGATACACTCGACTGGAGGTGGATCTTTTACATCAACATCCCAATCGGATTGCTTGCCGTTTGGATGATCTACACGTTCCTTCCTGCTGACACGGAACTTTCCAAAGCAGATCAGTCCAAGGCAACGGTTGATTGGTGGGGAATTCTCTGGTTGACGCTTGGGCTGGGATGTTTCCAAATGGTATTGGAACAGGGACAGCAGGAGGACTGGTTTTCCTCAACTTTCATTCGTTGGGCATCTCTAGTCAGCCTTGTGAGTCTTGTTTGTTTCGTCAAACAGGAGCTCTCCACTCCCCATCCCGCCGTCGATCTGCGGGTATTGCGCCACAAGGCACTTTTTGCTGGGAGCATTTACTCGATCGTCCTTGGTTTTGGACTCTATGGGGCAGTGTTTGTCATTCCTATTTTTGCCCAGTCACAACTCCACTTCACAGCCACCAAGACGGGGCTTCTCCTGATGCCGGGTTCCTTTGCCTCGGCAGTCGTGATGATTATGTTCGGAAAGTTTCTGAAGGATTTTGACCAGCGGTTGTTGATTGCGGCGGGAGCCGTCATTCTCTGCGTTTCCATGATGGCATTGGCCAATCTCAGTCCCGACACGGGGGAGGATGCACTTTTCTGGCCCCTCATTGGACGCGGTGTCGGTACAGCTCTGATCTTTCTTCCACTCTCCATTGCCACGCTCGGTGGAATTCCCAAGCGGGAAATTCCAGCTGCCGCCGGGCTGTTCAGTCTCACACGTCAGATGGGAGGAAGTATCGGTATCGCGGTGCTGACAACCATGCTGGAAAAATGCGCTCTCATTCATCGCGGCGATCTCGTCAATTATATCAATCCCTTGCGTATTTCCTATGTGCAGAGGGCGTATATGTCACAGTACTCGCTTCTCCCTCAGACGCATGATCCCATGCTCACCGCCACCCGTTCCCTCGGGGTTCTCGACAACATCATCACCCTGCAATCGAATCTCCTGGCCTCCATCGATATTTTCAAAACCTTGTCGTGGATGTTTATTCTGAGCCTTCCCCTGATCCTATTACTCAGCCGGGGCGGAAAACAGGAAGCAAGTGCACACTAACAAAAATTTCTTATGACTGAATCCAGCACCCAACCTGAGACTGTAACTTTACCAGAACCGAAAAAATCGCCGCTGCGCATTGCTGGGTTCCTTCTGCTCGCCGTTATTTGCCTCGGATTTACATTCAAGTATGCGGTCTTTCGATATCATCACGAGACTACGGACAATGCCTATATCACGGCGCATATCCATTATATCGCCCCTCAGGTTACGGGAGTCGTGAAGACCGTGGCGGTGGAAAACAATACCCGCGTGAAAGCGGGTGATCTCCTTGTTCAAATCGATCCCGAACCGTTCGATGCCTTGCTTGCCGATGCTGTGGCCAAGAATGAGCGAGCCGAGGGAGATTACCAGCGGGCACAGGGACTGGCCAACACGCGGGTGGTTTCCGTTCAGGATCTGGCCCATGCACGGGACGACGCCAATTCCGCCGCCGCACAACTTCGCATGTCTCAATTGAATCGCCGCTACACCACGATCGTTTCACCCGTTGATGGAGTGGTGGGAGGGCGCAGTGTGGAGGCGGGAAATACAGTACAGCCAAGCATCAATCTGCTCGCCGTTGTTGAAGCCAATCCTTGGGTGGAGGCTAACTTTAAGGAGACGCAGGTGGCCCATATTCACCCGGGACAGACTGTCTCCATGACGATTGATGCGATTCCCGATCATACCTTCACCGGTAAAGTGGTCAGTATTGCTCCCGCAAGCGGCCGTGAGTTCGCACTGCTTCCCGCTGATAACGCCACGGGAAACTTCACCAAAATCGTCCAGCGACTGCCGGTACGCATCGAATTCGACCGTGATTCCATGAAGGGATATGAGGATCGCCTTGCTCCCGGTCTCTCAGTCGTGGCAAGCGTGCGGGTGAGGTGAGTGGCTTGGGAGATTGGCGCAGCGCGGTGTTGCTGCTCGTTTGCGGTATGCCCGATACCGCTGCGCTCTCACGCCTTGCTCTGCATCTAAAATCACTGCGCCTTGGGCAGATGTTTAACGGTTTGAACTGAGCGATACGTATATGTGCTCTCGTGTAACAGAGTTGGCTACGCTTAGCGTTCGCTTCAATGATTGGTTAGACATGTATTTTTTCCAAATATGCAATCATTCTAGGCGCACGGAATAGTATCCTTTTCATATTTTCAGTTGGCTTTGGTTGAGCCTCACACCATGAAAGATCTGCTTTCAGAGAATCAATGGCGGTTATCCCCTTTGCATTTTTGATCTGCGGATTTGCTCCACAGGAAAGCAAGAACTGAACTAGCTCCATATGAACCCAACTGATTGCCATCCAGAGTGCAGTGGTTTCGTGCTCTCCTATGTGGTCAATCTCTGCTCCGGCTTGTGTAAGAAGTCGAGCGATGGAAAGAGTCCCATGAAAAGCACCTTGGGCAGTAAACCACAATGCAGTATTGCCTCCGTCACCATCGGCTCCCTTTGGATTTATCTCGTTTACAGATGCACCTCTCTTCAGGAGGGATTCCACGATTGCAACATGTCGGTTGCGACAGGCCCACATAAGAGGAGTTAATCCGATGTTTTCGGGGAATCGGGCTTCCAGTAGATCTGGGCTATTGTCGAGTAGGCACTCTGTTTCAGCAGTGTCTCCGTGGGCGATTGCTAGTTCAAGAGTGCGTAACTGGTAGGTCATATTTTTGGCGGACATCCAAACTCAGCTATCCCGAACTGGCGTACAATCTCTGTGGTGGAGTGACAGGGAAGATGGTCGGTCATGAAAAAATACATGTGACTGCTAGGGGGTAGCTGTAGCACTTGGCTCGGCTATTCGAGGCTCCGGAAAATTGTCGGTAACAGAACCCAAATCTTTCAAGATGACCTTCCAATCTTCAGATGAGATTGGACTAGGGATAAAATCATCTAGCGCGGTGGGAATATGCAGATTCCGATAGAAAGCCCAATTGTCTCCTGCAGTCTCACTATCGATAAATTTAGAAGTGTCACCCAGAGGGTAAATAGCGAAGGGAAATCTATAGGTCCCGCTCCAAAGTCCACTTTGAAATCTATTTTGAGGTATCGAACGGACTCTGAATGGGACTGTGAAAATCTTCTCTGAGGTGCAAAATATGACCGCTCTTGAAAATATAGGCATCTCTTGTGAACGGAGAAATCGTGCTTCAGCAGAACTGTCTGAACTCGTGGGAACTGCCCAAGTATGTTCTTGGATGCCGATCTGGATTTGTTCCAGAGACTCAGCAGGGAAAACGAACAGTTTGGATGCCTCCATAAGATTTGAGCCGAACATATTTTAGCATAGCAAGCTATGCTATTCCTATATGCCTAACAGGTGTTCCTGACGGCAACGGAAGAGGAGGGAAGCGGGATTTTCATGTGTCAAATTGAATTTTTCTCCTGAGTAGTCCTTTGCGAGAAATTCGCCAACTCTCACAAGCCTGCATCCTTAAGCCGTCTTGGAGAGCTTCAATGGTCATCAAGCTCGAGCCGCAGGTAGTCATAGACCACGCCAGTCGTAAGATCATCCGCAGGGACGGTAAGTGTCATCTTATTTTCTCCAGACTTCAGTAACGAGGCGTCGAACTTGACACTCTGCTCCTGCCAAATGCCCGTCGCGGTGTTGTAACGTAGCGCATTGGTAGCAACCGGGTGGATGGTGCCGACACTCGTGCCGTTGACGGCAACTTCGAGGCCACGTCCGCCGTCCGCTCCTGCGAGCGCAAGACGCAGAGTTGCTTGACCGCGGGGTGGCCCAGCCATGTTGAATTTGATCGTCCAAGTAGTGGCACGCCCGTGACCCCACTCGTGCCACGGATCCGGTGAGCCGGTTGGCAACGATTTCACCCAGCCAAAAGGCTGGTTGGCGGGATCTTTTGCCTCAGGGTTAAGCCAGTCCCTGTTTTCGACATGCGGTACTTGTTCAAAGAACCAGTCCTTGTGGTAATCGCTCTTCCCGATGGTGTACGTAATGTCGTTGGGAAAGAGCAGCGCGTAGCGGAAGTCCCAGCCCCAGCGCCAATAGTTCGCGCCGTCGCCTTTGAAGAATTTGCTGGCGGTGCGGTCAGGGTAGCCGATCTCCCAGAGCTGTTTGCCGTAACGCACCGGCTTCCATTCGAGTTTTCCCAAATCGACCGTCTTGCCGGGCTCTACGGTGATGTCGGCCTTGGCAAATTCGCCCAGCACACCATCTGCAAAGGCATGCAGCGTATAGGTTCCTGGGTAGGCATTATTAATGGAGAAAGTTCCGTCTTCTTTGCCATCGGTCCAGAACTGGTAGTAATTGCCGTCATGCGGCCAGGTAATCGCGGTGCCGTTGCCAGATCTTCGCACAAATGCCGTGTCCTTGCCCTGATATTCCGGATGAGTCAGCCCCACGGTCAGATGGGGCAGATTGGTGGTAGAGGCCTGCGGATCATTGAGCACGATTTGCCCAACGACAGTGCCGCGCTGGCTTTTGTGCAGATAATCCAGACCGTTAACCCAGTCGAAAGGCCATGCGGCTCTTACCTGCTTGGCCTTTTCCAAGGCATCGTCAAACAGGGCTGTGGCATTATTCTTCCAGGCGGGTGGAATCGTCGGATTCCCCTCCGTTGCAGCCAGAGTGGCGAGATCCGATGGCGAAGCAGTTTCGGGATTTTCCAGCGTGTTGAAATAAACAAAGATCGGCCCGATCACCTTGTTCCATTGCTGCCCCGCGGGGATATTGACGTTCGCCCCGCCAGCATAGTGGCCGGATGTCCAGTAATCGAGGAGTGTTGAGCCCATGTGGGCCCCCAGATCGATCCGTGTCGCTCCGCCACCGATATACTCGGTGGTTGGGTTGATCAGATAAACGCCGATATGATCCTTGATGCTCGACCAACCGAAGGCGGGCAGCTTGTACAGCACGCCGGAGTAATTGTATTTGTGCTCGACCGTATTTTTATAAATACCCGTGCTCAGGATGCGCTGTTCTTTCGCATGGATGACCACGCCGGCATCTTCATCCTGACCGTTACACATCGCCTGATTTCGGTCTGAATCCACCGAAAGCCAGTCGAAAATCGGCTTCATTTGCAGTTGGAAGCGACTTTCTCCCAAGCCGACATCGGGATAATTGGCCTGGTGTGAGAACTCCGCGGTGGTATACAAGCCGCTCACTCCGCGCTCTAGGGCATAGCGCACTTCGAGGTCCATTTTTCCGTTGATGCCTTTCACCGCCACCTCGCCACGTTCCCCGTTGTTCTTGGCCGGGTCGATCGTCACGGCCGCCGTGACCTGACCGGAAGGCGATTGTTCCCATTTGGCATTCTTCGAGAGAATATTGACACCGTGATAAACAAGTTCGGGAATCTCGCCGTTGCCTTTGTTGATGGTCGCCTTGACGATGCCATTATACAGCGTCCAGGAGGAGCCGTTATCAGTGATCTTCACCGGCTGATTGGTTGGAGGTTGCGCCACGATTGGTGTGGCTTCGAGGCGCAGCACGGGTAGCGCCAGAAACAGGAGGGGGAAAAGGAGGGATTTCATGGGTTGCTAGAGAACACCACATTCGACAGAAAGTTGCCAATTTTCATCTCTTTGTCGGCTTTTTGATAAAGAAAAACACCTCCACAGTGAGTGATTAAGGGAAGGTGGCTGTTGAGGGTTTTTGATTTCGGAAGAGACAACTCGTCGGAAGTTAACTAGAAGGAGTTTCCCGAAGAATTAGCAGAGTCTCTTTTCAATAAAGTACCCCCACAGATGATAAAGTTCCTTTGCGGTTTTCTTCTTGCCGCTTTAGTTGGCTCGCTCTCGGCTGCAGAGCCATTGCGGCAAGACCTCACTATCAACCGCGACTGGAAATTCCAGTCGGGCGATTATCCTGGTGCGGAGGTTTCCGCTTTTAATGACATGGCATGGACTGCGATCAATCTGCCGCATTCCTTCAGTATGCCTTATTTCCAGTCCAAGGATTTCTATGTTGGCTATGGCTGGTACCGGAAGCATCTCGAGATCAAGCCGGAGTGGACTTCAAAGCGTCTCTTCCTGGAGTTCGAGGGAGCTTTTCAAGACGCCGAGGTCTTCATTAACGGCACACGTATCGGCGAACACAAGGGCGGTTTCACAGGCTTTTCGATGGACATCACGTCCGCTGTTCATCCCGGTGACAATCTGCTCGCCGTCCGGCTCAACAACAATTGGAATGCGCAAATCGAGCCTCGCTCCGGCGATCATACCTTCATGGGAGGCATCTATCGCAATGTCCACTTGGTGATCACCGATCCGCTCCACGTCACCTGGTATGGAACGTTCGTCACTACGCCTACCGTCTCCAAAGATTCGGCGACGGTGAACGTCAAAACCGAAATCGCAAATGAAGGCGCGACGTTGAAAAACTGTACCGTGGTCACCGATCTCCTCGATCCCGATGGTAAAGCGGTAGCGCGTCTCACCTCGACCCAGCAGGTTGCCGCNNCGGTCGATGATTACAAAACCACCTTTGGCATTCGCTCCATCAAATGGACAGCGGACCAGGGCTTGTTCATCAATGGCGAACACTTCTACTTCCATGGGGCGAATGTGCATCAGGATCACGCTGGTTGGGGTGATGCCGTGACCGATAACGGTGCCCGACGCGATGTCAAATTCGTCAAGGATGCGGGACTCGATTTCATCCGCGGTTCCCATTATCCGCATCATCCCGCGTTCGCCGAGGCCNNTCGCTGAGGCCTGCGACCAGTTGGGCGTCCTTTTCTGGTCGGAAAATTGTTTCTGGGGCATGGGCCGTGGGAAAAAAGAAGGCACCTGGATTTCATCAGACGCCTATCCCCCGAATCCCGATGACCAAGGCCCGTTCGAGCAAAATGCTCTCGATACCTTGCGGGATGAAATCCGAATTTTTCGCAACCATCCCTCCATCATTGTCTGGAGCATGTGCAATGAAGTCTTTTTCTCCAGCAATCTGGACAAGGCCAAGGGACTGCTCACCAAACTCGTTGACGAGACGCATCAGCTTGACCCGACCCGGCCTGCGGCGATCGGAGGTTGTCAACGGGGAGGCCTGGACCGGCTCGGCGATATCGCGGGTTATAACGGAGATGGCGCCCGACTCCCCCAGTATCAGCACCCCGGCATCCCCAGTGTGGTGAGCGAATATGGCAGCCATATCTCCGATCGGGGTGATGCCAAGACTGACTTATATGACGGGATGTTCAATAAGCGGGAACTGAACGACAAGACGCCCGAGTACCCCTGGCGCAGCGGCCAGTCGCTCTGGTGTGCCTTCGATTACAGCACGGTTTTAGGACACTTTGGCTCCATGGGCTTTGTTGACTATTTCCGGATTCCGAAGCGTTCCTGGTACTGGTACCGCAATCAGTATCTGCATCTTCCTCCGCCGGAATGGCCACAGAATGGAATACCCGCGAAGTTGTCCCTCACTGCGGACAAAACCACGATCCAAGGCGTCGATGCTACCGATGATTGTCAGCTCCTCGTTACCGTACAGGACAAGGATGGCAAGCCGATCAGCAATTCGCCGCCCGTGACGCTTACCATCGAATCAGGACCAGGGGAGTTTCCGACCGGGCGATCGATCACTTTCAATCCACCTTCCGACGATCCCAAATCCGACATTGTGATTCGTGACGGCAAGGCCGCCATGGAGTTTCGTTCCTATTCCGGCGGATCAAGTGTCATCCGCGCCACATCGCCCGGATTGCAGGACAGCACGCTGACGATCACGACCGTGGGCAACCCAACCTTTGTTCCCAATCAGACTCCGCTGGCTCCAGACCGGCCCTACGTCCGGTTTGTCCACTCCGGTGGTTCTGAGAGCACCAGCCAAAACGTTTCCCTCAATCATCCCGCCAGCGCTAGCAGCGAAGCACCGGGACACACCGCCGGGTTGGCTATCGATGGAGATGTAAAAACCGGTTGGCAGGCCACGGAAATCGATGCGAATCCCTGGTGGCAGGTGGATCTAGAAGCTTTGTATTCGATCCAGTCGGTTGAAACGACTTTTGGCGATGCTGCCAGTCATCACTACAGGATCGAAGCCTCACCCGACGGCACTACATGGAAACCGCTCGCCGATCTGACCCAATCGACCAGCATCGATCAAGTGCGCAATGACTCCTGTGCGCAAAATGACCACAATCGCTATCTACGCCTGACCCTGACGGGGACGGTCGCGAATCATCCCCCCTTGATCGAGGAAATCAAAATCATGGGCAAGC
>DKEN01000007.1:0-170 GCA_002452515.1 Spartobacteria bacterium UBA6821
CTTCCAACTAGAACAGTTTCTTGCCATTCTCCATACATGATCCATTGCCGTAAAACTCTCACCTGCTTTTTCCTGGTAATCGCAGTCGCGTTGATTCCTGTCATCGCTACGGAGGCTCCAACCATCACGGTGCGCAAGAGTGACGCCCTGAATGTCGCTTTTTCCGGAAT
>DKEN01000007.1:314-22346 GCA_002452515.1 Spartobacteria bacterium UBA6821
AAGAGCGGACACAAGGAAATCTGCTTTGCCGACTATGACGGAGCCAATGCGCGTCAGATCACCCATGACGGGGGATTGAGCGTTTCGCCAAGCCTGAGTCCCAATGGACGCCGTCTCGCCTACACCGGCTACCAGGCCGGTTATGCCGATATCTATGTCATTGATCTGACAACTGGTTCCCGAGTCCGTCTCGTGAAGTTCCCAGGTTCTAATTTGGGGCCTCGCTTTTCCCCCGACGGCAATCAACTCGCCTGCAGCATCAGCAAGGATGGAAATCCCGAGCTCTATGTCGTTGGTCTCGGAGGGGGCGCCCGTCGGTTGACGCACACACGTGGTGCCGAATCGAGTCCGACCTGGTCACCCAATGGTTCTGAAATCATCTATTCCAATGACGATACCGGTGAGCCTCAGCTCTACCGCATCAGTGCGGGTGGAGGCACCGGGCGTCTGGTTCCGACAGGATATGGCTATTGCACCGAACCCAGTTGGTCTCCTGACGGGCAGCGGCTTGCCTTCAATGTCCGTTCCGGCGGCGGTTTCTCCGTGGCGGTGCTGGATCTTAGTAACGGTGGGACGCGCATCGTGACTCAAGGGGAGAACCCCGTCTGGGGTGCCGATTCACGTCATCTCATCTACAGCACGGGGAGTACCATCTCCCTGTTGGATGTGCCAACTGGCAAATCGATTCCTGTCGTGAGCGGTCTGGGCAAGGTGACCGAGCCCACTTGGTCACGGTAGGCTGGAGTGAGAAGGTACAAAGGTAGCAAAGTTGGAAGGTGGGGATTGGTATAGGGTGCCTGTTCTGGGCTACTTTCCCTCCATCTACTGATTTCCCTGTTTCCGGCGTTGATCTTTTCGATCATTTGTCCCTGAATAGGCCGATGCGATTTCAACACCTTTCTCTTCTTTCCTTGGTAGCAGTGCTTGCCCTCGGCGGACTCACCGGCTGCGCCAACAAAAAAAACAAGCAGTACGCCGGTATTGATGGCGACTATGTGAACGGCACTCCCCTAAGCGGTGGAGCAAATGGTGACCGCATTGACGGCGCCAATTTCCTTGGTGCCAATGTTGTCCGTGGTCAGTATGCACCCGTTCAGTTCGGCTATGACAGCTTCTCCGTGGCTCCCGATCAGGATTCCAAGGTAGAGGCAGTTGCCGACGCCCTCAAGGGTTCAGGAAAGACGCTGATCGTCGCCGGATTTACCGATGATCGCGGCACGGAGGAATACAACCGCAGTCTCGGTGAGAAGCGCGCCCTTGCCGTTCGTGAGGCACTGATCGCCAAGGGCCTCAATGCTGCCAATATTCAGACCGTCAGCTTCGGCAAAGAAATGCCTGTTGATTCCGGTAGCGATGAATCTGCCTGGGCCAAGAACCGTCGCGCTGAATTCGGAGTCGTCAAATAAGGTCTAGAGCGATTTATTTTAGGAACGCTCTCCGTGCCTGTACCACTTTTTGACCTGAGTCGTTTCGACGAAGGGGTTGATGCGGCCATGCAAGAGGCCGCGCTCCGCGTCCTCGGCCACCGTAACTACATCCTCGGCCCCGAGGTCACAGCTTTCGAGCAAGAGGTTGAGAAGTTTCTCGGTGGTGGTCATGCCATTGGCATGTCCTCGGGCACCGATGCGTTACTTGCGCTGTTGATTGCCGCTGGCATCGGTCCTGGCGATGCAGTCATCACGACCCCGTACACTTTCTTTGCCACAGCAAGCTGTATTCACCGGGTTGGAGCGGAGATCGTTTTCTGCGATATCGAGCCGAGCTCCTTTCTCATGTCTCCGGAGAGCCTGCGAGAGGTTTGCTCCAAGTTGACCCGAGATGTCGATGGCGGTTTTCTCACCGCCAAGGGAAATCGTCTCAAGGCGATCATGCCGATCCATCTCTTCGGGACATGCTGCGACATGAAGGCGATCAACACCATAGCAGCCGAGTATGGGGTTCCTGTGATCGAGGACGCCGCCCAGGTGCTTGGTACGGACTATCCCGGTGAGGCCGGGCCGATCAAGGCTGGACTGATTAGCGAAATGTCCTACTTCAGTTTCTATCCCAGCAAAAACCTCGGTGCAATCGGGGATGCCGGCATGGCTGTCTGCCGTGACGCCGATTTTGCGGAGAAAGTGCGTTGTGTTCGCAATCATGGCATGGAAGAGCGCTACTTTCACAAAGTTGTGGGCGGCAACTTCCGTCTCGATGGAATGCAGGCCGCTGTCCTTAGGGCCAAGCTCCCTTTTCTGGATGGGTGGAACGCGACCCGCCGCGCCAATGCTGCGACCTATAAGGAGGCTTTTTCCAAGGCTGGGCTGCTTGATCAAATCGCGCTTCCGGCCGAACCCTTTGCTTCCTCTGGTCTTCGCGATCACCATATTTACCACCAGTTTGTGATCCGGGTTCTTGGCGAAGGAAAAAGAGATGCTGTGCAGTCATCGCTCGGAGAGCAGAAAATCGGTTGTGCCATCTATTACCCCGTGCCGCTTCATCTTCAGGAATGCTTTGCCTATCTTGGATACAAGCTTGGGGATTTGCCCGAATCGGAAAAAGCCGCGAGGGAGAGCCTTGCACTGCCGATTTTCCCCGGACTTCGTACCGAAGAGATCCATGAAGTGGCGGAGGGCATTAAAAAGGCCCTTTCGTCCTAAATTCCAGATGCTCTGCAAACGAATTATTCCCTGTCTCGATGTCGACGGGGGGAGGGTGGTCAAGGGAACACAGTTCGAGAACATCCGTGATGCGGGTGATCCGGTTGAGTGCGCCCGTGCCTACGATGCCCAGGGAGCGGATGAACTCGTCTTTCTTGATATTACCGCTTCTCATGAGGGACGTGCCACGATGCGCGAAGTGGTGGAAAGAACAGCCGATGCCTGCTTCATGCCCCTTACGGTCGGTGGAGGAATCCGCAAGGTCGAGGATGTCCGCGCCATGCTTCTGGCCGGTGCCGACAAGGTCAGTATGAATACGTCGGCTCTCGACGATCCGAATCTGATCAACGCCTCTGCAGAGGGCTTCGGAACCCAGTGCGTCGTCGTGGCCATCGATGCCCGCCGTGATGGCAATGGGGGCTGGATTGTCCATACCCACGGAGGGCGCCGTCCTACGCAATGGCAGGCTGTTGACTGGGCCATCGAGGTGGCAAGGCGTGGTGCGGGAGAAATTTTACTGACCAGCATGGACTCGGATGGAACCAAGAAAGGTTATGATCTCAAGCTCACGGCAGCCGTTAGCGAGGCCATTGGCATCCCGGTGATTGCAAGCGGCGGGGCGGGTGATATCGATCATATGGCCGAGGTGCTGACGGTGGGCAAAGCCGATGCCGTCCTTGCTGCGAGCATCTTCCATTTTGGTCACTACACCGTCGGTGATGTGAAGCATGAACTCGCAACCCATGGGATCCCAGTGCGCGAGTTGGTTAAACGGTAGCGCCTGAGATTACTTACTTGTCCCCAAAATTCCGGTCCATCTGCCGGGCAATATTCCATCCGGCTGCCTCGATCATGCCGATGCTGATGGTAGGAGCAATCAAGAGTCCTATCAGGGGGATGAATCTGGAAAGTTCCTTGGTAATGGTTTTGACCGGTTGCTTGAGCGCCGTCTCCTTAAGTGCGGCGATGGAGAGTCCCTCGGCCACAGCCTTCGGAATGCTGCCTCCGAACACATTTGCCAGGGCGATGGTCATTCCTGTCATGGTGACGAGATCGACAGCAATGCCGAAGCCAGGGATGGGGACCAGATTTCCGGCTCCTGCTGTCACGGCGGCGGAATGAATGATACGGCGGCAGAGAGATTGATGTTTAGGGGTCATGGTGGAAGCACTCTCCAGTTGATAGTTCCCTGGGGGCCGATTTCCAACCAGGCGTAGCTGGGTGGCGCCCCCTTGTTGGCCTTGCCGATGGCACCAGGATTCAGAATGCGTACCCCGTTAATAATTTCATCACGAGGAACATGGGTGTGCCCATGTAGAAGGACATCCGTTTTCCCAAGATTTGAGAGTGACGGAGGAATATGGATCAGGCGAAACGTGAGTCCGTTCCGGGTTAGGGAAATCTCCAGCGGCCATGTCTGTTGGGAATCATTGTTTCCACGCACCACAATGACCGGGGGACCGAGTTTTCGAACGCTATCCAGGATGTCGCTGCGGCAGACATCACCAAGATGCCAGATTTCATCGGCCCCAGCAATTGCGGTTTCGACAGACTGCGGAAGGAAATTGTGAGTGTCCGAAATGACGGAGATTCGCAGGGGATGATCAGAGCTTCTCACAAGACCCTTCTGTATCTCACTCATCAATGGCCGCGAGGTCGCTGGCCGTGACGCGCAGGACTTCTTCCACGGAGGTAAGTCCAAGGGAAGCCTTGCGCCAGCCATCCTTGCGCAGAGGGATCATTCCATCGCGGATCGCCTGCTCTGAGAGTTCCGTGCCGGTGGCCCGTTTTTGCAGGAGTTCCTGAAGTGCCGGGGTCATGTGACAGATTTCCATGATGGCGATTCGCCCAGAGTATCCGCTTTGACGGCAATGTTGGCATCCGACCGGTTGGCGCAGTCCTTCGGTCTGCTCCATTGGAAAACCAATGCGATGCAGTTCCTCGCGGGTCATTTCCGTCGGTTTTGAACATTTCGGACAAAGCTTCCTAACCAGTCGTTGGGCAAGGAAGGCTCGCACGGAAGAACCGACAAGGAACGGTTCCACCCCCATGTCGAGCAGTCGGGTGATGCCCCCGACCGCATCATTGGTGTGTAGGGTGCTAAAGACAAGATGCCCGGTGAGCGCGGCTCGGATGGCGATATCGACCGTTTCCACATCGCGCATTTCACCGACCATGATGACGTTCGGATCACCGCGGAGAATGCTTCGGAGGGCACTGGCGAAGGTCAGGTTGATCTCTGGCTTCACCGCGATCTGGATGACCCCGTCAATCTTGTGCTCCACGGGATCCTCGACGGTCACGATGCGCCGTTCTTTGACATTGAGGGAACTGAGGAACGTGTAGAGGGATGTACTTTTTCCGCAGCCTGTGGGACCGGTCACCAGGACAATGCCGTTTGGAATCGAGATTAGGGAACGGATGGATTTTTCAACGGCCGGTTCCAGACCAAGCCGCGCAAAATCGAACTGTTCCTGTCCAAGCAGACGGAGGCTGACATTTTCGCCGTGAACACAGGGAATCGTGGCAACACGGACATCAATCGGACGTCCTTTGTGCTCGAGTGCAATGCGACCATCCTGCGGCAGGCGGCGCTCGGCGATATCGAGTGAGGACATGATCTTGAGACGCGAGGTGACGGAGTCCTGAAGAATGCGGATTTGTGGAGGGACGGGTGCCTCGTGCAGAATGCCGTCGATTCGGTAACGGATGCGCAGATCATGTTCAAGCGGCTCGAAGTGAATATCGGTCGCCCCCTGATGTAATCCCTCGCGCAGGATCTGGTTCACAAATTTCATGACTGAGGCCTCGGGATCCTCTCCGTCGAGGACATTGACCTCCTCCTTCTCCGTGATGGCTTCTTCTTCACGATCCTCGAGCAATTCCTCAAAGGTCTCCGCGCCGACACCGTATGCCGCCTTGACGGCCTCGGTAAGGCGTCTCCGAGTGGTCATGACTAGGTTCACCGGGCCGGGATGATGATGGGTCACCGCCTGCCAGGCAGCATGGTCAAAGGGATCCCAAACAAGCAGGCGGAGTTCATTGGATAGTGGAGCATTTTGCTCTGCTGGCACCGTGGGATCATTGTTCTCTTCTGGAAGAATCTGAAAGCCAAGGGCAAGGCGTGCCGGAAAGGTGGATCGTACATTGGCCGCCGGAGCGACGGCGGTTTCCGCGCGCCATTCCATGGAGAGGAGGGAGGCAAGCTCGCAGAGAAAATCGTTTTCAGGGACCGCACCGGTAGCGATCACCGCTCCTACAAGGGATTGCTGGGAGAAGGAGGCGCGGGAAAGTGCTTCCCGAATCGTGTTGAGATCACGGCATCCCGCTTTCAGGGCGGCTGAAAGTAAAAGTTCCGAGAGTCCTGATATAGGAGGTGTTTCAAGTGTGGCTGTTGCCATTAGGGAAGCACTGAGAAAATCAGCGAGTTGTAGATGAAGGTAAGTTTTGAGAGATGACTAAAACTTCTCAACCCGGCGCTATCTGAAGATAACGACGGATTGAAAGGATTTGGCAGATCGTGAAAATCGCATTCAGACATGACTTGGGGATTTCATCAGCGTTTCCATAAGCAACTATCTACCGGGAAGCGTTCTCGGCAAGTGATTCCTTAGGGAAAAGACGTTGGTCGCCGGTGCTAGTGAGTCCAAACTTGCCGGTCTAATTTCTCCTCCTCATGCTGCCTGGATGCTCGTTCGGTTTGGAAATCTCCTCTCTCTCTCCGTGGCCCTGCTCACCATGGCGGGTCATGCAGTCGCTCAAACGCCGACAATGACTCCCGTCCCGCAGATTATATCAACGTCGCTCGATGGACATTTTTTACTCCGCCGTTCCCAAGCGGAGCCGGGTGAACACGGGGAGTCGCGCAAGAGTTTGGAGATTTGCTCTGATGCCGGAGAGGTTCTCTATTCGTGGAATAACGGGCTGGGAGTGACCACGGCGCTTTGGAGTGCCGACAACCGTTATCTGGCCGTGAACGACATGCCAGGAGAGCAGGGGGATCTGGTGCGTCTTTTTTCCCTGGATAAGGCAAAGCCAGCCATAGTCGTCCTGCGCCAGCCAAACGGGAAAAAACTGATTGAGCAGGAACAGGAAAGGCATGGCTCCTTTCTTTCTTCCGTAGATGCGGTTTCGCTGCGTGCCGAAGAATGGCATGACGGGCGGCTCTGGTGCCAGCTGACGGGAACTTCCCATCCGAAGCGTCAGCCGACGGTGCATGTTCCCTTCCATCATCTGCTTGTTTTCAGCGTGAAGGGCGAGGAGGCCCCGGTGCTGGAGCAGGAATGGACGCTCACGGAACCGAGGGAAATCCCCGTGAGGGATCCTGCTCCATAGGAAACGCTGACAAAATCCGCGCTTGTTTAGAAATTATCGATTTTCCTGGGTTGGAAGAGTTGGAACCATTTTTTCTTCGGAGTGGGCGTGGGTGTGGGCTCCAGACGGTCCTTGATGGTTTGGGCACGCTTCCCGAGTTCCGATTCCGAACCCTCCTCAGCGCTTGCTTTCTCCATTGCCCCGTTGGAATCGACGACAATCGGTTGAATCATGATGACAAGCTCGTTGCGAGTCCTGGTCTTGTTGCTCTGCCCGCCGAGGAGAGGGCCAAGAATGGGGATCCGATTGATATAGGGAATCCCAGCGTCAGAGGTCTGTTTGTCATCGGAGATGAGTCCCCCGAGCACAATGGTCGAGCCGTTGGGTATGCGCACGGTGGTGGTAAGTTCCTGGGTATTGACCTGGTTGACGGAGTTTCCGCCGATGTTCACGGCGGCACCCAAGGTATTATTCACCTGGACAATCTGGAGGTTGACCTCCTTGTCGGAATTAATCAGTGGGATGATTTCCAGTTTCAAGGCGACCTGCTGGTAATTGATCGTGGAGGTGACATTGTTGAGCGAGTTGGTGCCGACCGCACCGACAGTATTATAAGAACTTTGTCCAGGTACGGGAATGAGTTGTCCCGAGAGGATGGTAGCCCGCTTGTTGTTGCTCGTATAGACGACCGGGCGTGAGATGGTCCGGAATTTTCCGGTGGATTCCAGAAAATTGGCGTAGGTGCTGACTCCCTGCGCAATAGTGCCAAAGACAGTCAGCCCGGCGAGGCTGGAGGGGAAGGAGTTGATGGCATTGGTCAGACTGCTGGTGACCAGATTGGTGAGAAACCCGGAGATGGTGTTATTGACGGCGGCACCAACGAGATTGTTGCTCCCGCCGGTGTTCAGTTTTGCGAACCAGGAGGCCCCGTAATTCATGCCCTCGGTGAGCTGGAGTTCGCCGATCACGGCAGCCAGGTAAACCTGTTTGGGGCGTTGGTCCAGCAAATCGATGATCTGCGCGGCCTTCCTCTGCGTGTCGCTTGGACCATAGACTATAATGCTGTTGGCGTTGGGATCGGCAATGATGCTGGTGTTGCCGATCGTGACGGACTGGGGTGAACTGTGTTCCGGATCCTGAAGCTTGTCTGAGGTGTCGGTTCCCCCGCTGGAAGAGGTGCTCGTGGAGGAGACATTGTTCTGGCTTTGGCTCTGGCGAGGCGTCGGTGCGGGAGTAGAGCCTCCTGTTGCTCCCGCAGCTCCATTGGCAGCATCGTCCTTGTCTTTGAGCATGTCGGTGAGCACCGGATAGACATCATTCACCGAAAGAAAGTTCAGTGGACGCACGAGAGGTTTGGCGAAGTCATCGGGTTGGTCGAGTTTGGCGATCAGTTCGCGGAGGTACTTGTAATTTTCCGCTTTCACGATGATGAGCACACGGTTGGTGCGCTTGTCTGCGATGAATTGCGGTTTGCCGCTCAGCAGATGCATGTCGCCGCCGCTGGTGACGCTGGCCCCTTGATTTCCCTGAGGTGCACCCCCCGGAGTTGAGGGGTGTGAAGTCCCGCCTGAGCCTCCACCGAACATGGTGTCGAGTGTTTCGACGACTTTATCCGCGTTGGCACGCTGGAGGGGAATGAACTCGGTGATGATCTGGCTCGGCTCCTTGTCCACGACATCCAGGATGGCAATCGCCTTGCGGATGACCGGGGTTTTATCAGTGATTACTAGTGCTGAGGTATTGGGGATTTGCGCAATTGCTCCATAGGCATTGAACTGCACAACCCCTTGAAGAATTTGATACGCCTCATCTGGGCTGAGGAATTTGAGTGGTTTGTAGAAACTCACGAGTTTGTCGCCATCCTGAGGCAACTGGGATTCCTCGAGATAAAGGGGCAATCCTTCCGAACGAGGTGGACGACTAGGCCCGATGATCTTCGAGGTTTTTTCATCCACCGGAATGAGGGTGTATCCATTCAGAAGCAGAGAACTCTCAATCAGGGCGATGGCTTCGCTCTTGGGAATTTCGTTGGCGACGACAATGGAGAGTTCCGGACCTGCGAGATTGGAATCACGGATGAGGCGTTTGCCGGTGAGTTTCTCATACGTCATGAGGACCTCGTTGACGGAGGTATGGGGAAACTGGATGGAGACCGTCTGCTCAGGTGAACCGGAAGAGGGCTGCGAGGGGGGCTGCTGTCCTACGGTACCGGATGGTTGTGATAGAGCAGGTGCTGCTATCGGTATCGGACGGTCAGGAGCCGTGATCTGTTGGGCACGCGTTTGCGGCAACAGCAGCGTCAGGATCAGGAAAGGGATGAAGAATCGGAGTTTCATGGTGTTGGCGAAGAAGATTGAGGTGGGTTCACCATGGGGCGGCGAATGATCCGGCGTGTCTGGGGAGTGAGGACATTGGGTCGTGCGGGACCCATGACGGTACCCGGAGCGCTCGGTGTCTGGGGGAAAGGTGGTAGCCGTGGCATTCCCGGTCGGATGGTATTAGGGTTTCCAGCGGGGCCCTGCAAGGCGATTGGTTGGGCGGCAGGCTGTGGGGCTGCCTCCAGATAGCTGATTGTTCCGGTATCGGTGCCCACGCGGATCGTGGCTTTCTGGGGTGCAGCGTCACCGTCACGCACAAGGGCAACCAAGGCCATATTTTTCTCATTCGGCGTATGGGAAAGCATTTCCCGGGACTGATCAGTGCGGTCAAAGACAAAAATTTCTTCCTGCCCATCGATCGTCACAATCCCGGTCAATGCATAACGGTCGGCAAGTGGGGAGCTTTCCTCTGCTGTCGGGAGGCTGAATGGAGAGTGATCCAGAAGCGACTGAAAGTCCGCCAAGGAACGCGGTTTTTCCCAGGGAGCTTTGGAAGCGGCCGCAACAAGGGGGGAAATCCCAGAAAGCAAGACGACAGCAGCTAGGGAGAGAAGGATCTCCCTGCTCGCTTGTTTGATGCTGAGTGCGGCGATTCTCACGGCGAAGTTATTGCTTAAAACCGGAACGATCAAGGGGAAGAAGGTTCCGGTGTGGGCTCGGGAGCGGCTTCCGGATGGAAGTATTGCCGCAGTTCCAGATCCGCGATGACATTGGGTGGCTCGGTATCGCTTCGCAATGTCAATTTATCAATGGAGCGCCAGGCAGAAGGGGTCTGAAGCGCAAAAAGAAATCGGACGACTCCCTCAAAGGGGCCGGAGAGTTTTACACCGACACCGACACTGGAACCTTGGGGAATATCCTGTGGGGGAAGGAGGTTTTCCTCCATTACCTTGAGGCCGGTTTTTTCAGCTTCGCCCTGTTCCAGTTTTAAGAGCTCTGCGCTGGCGTCGTCAGGTTGCATTTTTGGAAGGGGATGAGCAGCGATCCAGTTCATCGCGGGATGCAGCGTCTCTGCCAGATCAAGCCAAGTGCGGGATGATTCAAGTTCTGTTTTCGCGGCTACAATCGACTGCTGAATCCGTGCCCTCGCTTGGAGAAATGCACGGAACCCAAGCAGATTCAAGGCGAGGAAGACGGCCCCGCAGAGGATCAGGAAAAGTGTTTTTTCGCCGACTGTGCGAGTGCTCATGGGGTTTGATCGGCGTTTCCCTGGTTTTGTGCGGCAGCGTCGGGACGGACTCCCTCCATGTCGAATTTCACGCTGTTCTTTCCTGCGATCTGAGGTTGGCCGCTGCTCCAGTCATATTCTTGAAGGATGGGGTTTTTCTTGAGTTGCTCGATCACTCCATAGGCCTGCGTCACATCGGTGGTTTCACCGGAGAGGTGCAGGTGTCCCGGCTCCAATGAAAAAAGCGTGAGCCGGACTTTTCCCCCGTCTGTGGGCGCTGCCACGGCGGCAAGCAGATCAAGGGCATAGGTGGTGGGATCGATCACGGGGCGGAACTGGTGCCAACGGTTTGATTGTTGCTGGGCCTCGAGAGCGGGCTGTTCCACTTTCGCAATTTCGGCGCGAAGACGCTTGAGTGCACTCTGCCGGATCAAGAGATCTCCGGCTCCCCAGAGCAGAAGCAGGAGGTAGAGAATGACCCCGGCAATCGCGAAGGAAAAAAGTTTCTGACGGTGTTGGGCGCGGCGCCGTTCTTCGCGTGCCTCGGTGGGAGGGACATCAAACGGGAGAACCGGGAGGCGGGGCCGGGAACCGGATTGCAGCGTGGTGAGTTTGGCCTGAGGAAAGATTCTGCCAAAGAAGTCACGGACCTCGGAAGATGTCCGTTCAGAAATTCCTTCCAGAAGGATACGGGTTGGAAGCTGTTCCAGAACATTCTCTGCGAGAAGGCGGAGAGAGGTGCGATGAATGAGTCCTGCAAGTCCCTGCGGGCGTGCGCCACAGAACCAGACCGGCTGTTGATTTCTGAAAAATGCCATCTGGAGACCGTTCCATTCCTCCCAGATGATCAGATCCTGATCCAAGCCGCCCTCGAGAAGACGGGCGGGGAGTTCGAAACGGGAGGCGCTTTTCCACTGAGGTGGCATGACATCTCCGGGGAATGGTTCCTCCGGTGCCACGGCGAGGATAAGCTGCCGATCTTCCTGCCGGAGGATGGGGAGGATGACGAGGGACTCCTCCATGCCGCGTTTTAGCAAATGACGGCCGGAGAGTTCCATGCGGACAAGGCTGAGTATATCACCATCACCGGCCACCCAGAGTGCCCATGCAAAGAGGGTGGAGGAGGGAAGTGTGATCAGACGTTCGCAGCGGTTGGGAAGAGTGATGTCCCGGGGTAACAGTTCCGGATCCCGACCTGGCGTAAAAAGCCACTGCTCCCAAGTGGCTGCTCCCCGCCCGGGTCGCTCCAGAATAATACTCTCCTTGGAAATCTTCTCGTGGGTCGTTTGAGCAAGAGTCACAACTTCTTTTCCTCCCTCTGAGGAAGAGGGAGTGGTCATGGCATTTGCGACGGAAGTGTCGGAATTGCCGGGAACAATTTCGGATGCTTGGCTCATTGTTCCGACCACCCTAGCAGATTGGGGTGGGGTTGGGCATTATCTGTTGGGCTCCCTGAGAGAATCACACTAATTGTCCGTTTGACATCGTTGCAGGTTCCCGTGCTCTCGATGCGTCGCACGCTCCCAGTGACATCGCAAGCCGCGAGAATCACCGTGCGCTGCACTGCGTTGCAGCCGATCAGATCAGCGGCATGGTCAATTGTGTCAACCGTCAGGTCATCGCTCGTGCCCTCAAGCCCGTCCTTGCCGTTGCGGAGTGAAATCCATTGGCTCGCCTGATCCTCACTGAGTCCGAGTAGGTCGGTGAGAATCGTCTTGGGAGCGTGGAGAATATTGATCTTTCCGTTGTAATAAGTGGTGAAGTAGGAACGCCAGTCAGGCTTGGCCTGCATGACAGGATCAAATCCCAAGACGAGCGCCATCTCCTCGGGTGAGGTGAACGGGGCTCCGGGAGGAAAGCCTGCGCGACCTGCGGCGTTGTATTCAGATTTTTTGGCTCCGTGCAACGAACGGAAGGGGCTACTGCTTTGCCAGTCGTAGAGACCGTCGGCTGCGGTCTCACTGGAAATGGTATCGATTCCCCAGGCAGTGAAGAGCTTTCCGAGAAGATCGCGTCTGTCGGGAGTTGCCCCCAGCAGGAAGTTGGGATTGATGAGACCAGACTCATCCTTGATGACGACTTTGTATCCCTCATCACCCTCCTGATGCGAGAGAAGGGGATCGCCTTGTGTCACAGAGGGATTCATGGCCACGGCGAGTCCCGAGAGAGCCTGCTGCCGTGCGCGGAATTGTTTCCCCTCACGCGTCTCCTCCGAGATCCATCCTTCGATGATTCCTGCCAGAAGTAAGGTGACCGCAGCTAGCAAAGCGATCGTCCAGAGCACCATGGGGAGCGCCATGCCTGATTGGGATTTTCGTTGCGGCCTGATTGAAAATCTCATGGAGCGGGCGTTGAGTTTGTTGAATTCGTGCCACCACCATTGGTGGAAGTTTCCGCAGGGACGGGAATCACCGGAGGAAGATAAAAAATCGCCTCCACGGGATTGGGAAGTTCATCGATCTCCGTTTGAAGGCGCACGAGGATCGGCTTTGCACTTCCAGAGGGAAGCTCCTCTTGCCAATCCTGATCCTGTGGGGTGAATTTAAATGTCCAGTGAGGTTTGCGGAGATGGGGGAGAAGCGGCACTCCCTTGGCGGCAAGGGCCTCTGTCCGTTCCCGTTCGGTGGCATTCGCTGGGATTTTGAGCAGGGTGATCGTGCGTGTCCCATCGGGTCGCGGTCTTGCGGCGAGCACTAGTTCCCCCCCGGCAAGGCTAGGAAGTCCAAAGATCTGCTGCGGTTTTCCGATGACGAGATCCTGTTCGGCAGATCCACTTTGGGAGTGTCCAATTTGCAGCGTGATCGTCCCCTCTGCCGGAAGATTCAGAAATGCCTCCCTGGTGACGCGGAGAAATGCATCAAGCCTTCGCAGCGTGAGTTGTTGGGACATCGCCGTCTGCGAGGCAGTGATGGAAGCGCTGACCACCGCATAGACGGCCCCGGCCAGCAGGGCGAGGATCATCATCGAGATCACCACTTCCAGCAAGGTGAAGCCTGTGCGTCCATTGTGGGCAGCAGGACTCTTCATCATTGGTTCACTAGGATGGAGGCGCTGTCGCTCTGCTGATTCAACGTAGCGGTGATGGTCAGTTTTTTAATGTTCGCAATTTCCTCGTCATCCTTGTTTTTCAGGGGATAGGGAACAATTGTCTCCTCCACGCGGATGCCCCTGTTGTCCTTCGCCTCGATGACAAGCGTATCACTGTCGAGCGGTATGCCGAGTCGCACTGCGAGCTGTGATTCGAGTTCCGCGCGGAGCAGTGAACGCTCGCGCACTTCAATGGCTGCCTGCATCGCGGTATTGAGCGCAGTGATCAGTCCCACAACGGCAATCGCAAAAACACCCAGGGCGATCAAAACCTCGAAGAGGGTGAAGCCGCCTTGTCTTCCCGGTCTTGGAACGGTCCTATTCATCGTCATGAAGAAGCTGTCCGGTGAGGGCGTCGAAGGCCATCGTGATCTGATGATCGGAATCGCCGATTTTTAGTTCCAGGGGCTCGCAGATGCCAGCAGGATTAAACAACCAGATTTCATTGGTTGCCGGAGCATGGAATTTCGCGTCATTGAGTCCCTTGACCTCCAGTTTCCAGCCAGAAGGAATTGAAACGCCATCTACTCCCTTTGCAGTGAGTTTCAGTTTCTGAGGCTCGCCTGATTCCATCGCCTTGGTCCGGGTTTGTTGGGCTTTAGCAACGATGGCATCCGCAGCTCGATCCCCCGCCGAGTTGGCGAAGGAATCATAGAGATAAGGGAGGGAAGCGGCGACCAAGATCGCGATCAGGGAGAGAGCAATAATGATCTCCAGCAGGGTGAATCCCCCCGCCATCACTCCAATTGCTCGCCCTGAAGACTGGCAGGGCCTATCTGCCGATATTCGTCGGATCGCCATCTTTGCCCTGCGGTCCGAGTGAGTAGAGATCATACCCATCCGTCTTGTATTTTCCGGGGTTACGATAGACATAGGGCTGTCCCCATGGATCAAGAGGAAGTGCTTCCATGAGTTTTTTCCAATGCTGGGGCTTTGGATCTGCGGCCGGCATCTGGAACAGCGCCGCCAGCCCTTGCTCTGTGGTCGGTTTGCGGAAGTTGAGCATCTCATAGGTGCGGAGTTGCATGGAGATGGCCTGAACATCGCTCGTCACCCTCTGTTCCTTGGCGATATCCAGATTCCCGGCCAGCATGTAGATGGCCGATCCGACCAGCACGGCGATGATGCCGAGCACCAGCATGATTTCAAAGAGGGTGTATCCTGATTCGCTGCGAAGCAGGGTGCGCCGGGAGGGTGAGGGATTCATCATGGGAAAATAAATGCTACAGGGTGAGTCGGGTAAGTCGAAGGGGAACACCACTATCTCCGCTAAGTTGGTCTCCGGGTCAAGCGCGGCGCTTTCCTATTTCAGTGACAGGGGAGCTGGGGCGGCGTGGAAGAGTGAGGGAGAGGGATTTCCATAGGCTGATCCCGTGGAGAGGGTGTTGGAGGTAGCAGGAGAGGTGCTTGTCGATAGAGGTGTCGCGGGGGAATTTGTCTCCTGACTCGGAGAGGGGTCGGGGATTGGAGTCGGTGAAACACTTGGCGCAGAAGTAGTGGCCGTCGGTGAGAAGAGCAGATCGACCCGTGCCTTGCGCAGATAGACAGCTTGGCTGACATCGCCCGTGACACGATGGAGGGTGAGGATCACGGAGTTATCTCCATTTTTCCAAAGTCCCGCAGGGATGAGCAAGGAGGCGGGATGCCAGCCGGCTATTTGCAGACGCCCCGAGCTGGAAAGCAGCGCGTTGGGAGCGTTCAGGGAGAACGGTGCATCCCCCAGTGCTCCCAGCGATTCGCCATTCACGCTTACCTCAATCTGTGACTCGGGATCGAGTCCAGCGATTTCGGTCTGAAGCAGGCTCCCTTGCGGCGTGGCGGCAAGAGGGATGATGAACTCCATTTCCCCGCCGGCATCAGCCGCGGTGAGTTGCTTCGGCGCGGTGGAGAGTTCTGCGTGAATGACCTGACCATCAGCGCGGTCGCCGCTCGGCAGAGTTTCGTCGGCACCGGAGACTTCGCTTGTCGTGAGAGTGGGTTCATTTTCCCCAAGAATAGCGGGACTAAAATCAGCCCCAAGGGCGGCAATGCTCAGTTCTCTTGCAGGACGGAGGGTTACGGAGATGATTCGTGAAAATCGTCCGGCGTAGCTGATGTGAAGCGTCCCGCCGTCGAGGGCCTGGGATTGGTTGATCAGCAGGGTGCGGGCGTTCAGGCCCAGGGCAATACCGGTTTCTCCAAGTCCGGCACTGAGGAGAATGCTCTCTCCCTCCTTAGGTTGCCATTCTACGACCGGACCACCATCGCCATTGTCTTGAAAAACCACCGTGAGGGCAAAGCCCCCAATATCATCCTGTGAGGCGAGTGCCGGGACGGGGATATCAACGGTGTCTGATGCCGATTGGATGACCACGGAACCCGTTTCCCAAGATGGTGAGATCTGTTGAATCACCTTAGGCTGAAGGGTCACGGTGAGAGGTTGAAAGGTATCAGTTGCAGCCTCAAGGGAAGCCTGGAGCAGAAACAGCAAAGCCACGATTCCGAGCCCGGCGATGGCTCGGAATGGTTTGTTGAATGGTGTCAGGGGATTCATCAGCTTGCTTGCAGGAGTGCTTTTCTTAGCCGTAGCATCTCCACTAAGGAAGGGCAAAACGCAACGGATGTGCAAATGCCCCTTTTCTAAGGACGGGCATCCCTTTAAGAATCTTCAGGCCTATGCCTTTTTTTTCCTTCAGAGCCTTGGACGCCGCCGGACGCACCGAAACGGGGCGTTTGGAGGCATTGTCCGGTTCCGATGCCTACCGGAAACTCCGTGAACGCGGACTGCAGCCCGTGGCGGTGACTCCAGAGGGGGAGGTTGCTGGTCCCGGTAAGAAAACTGGAAAGAAATCCTCCGAGCAGGGTTCAGCGGTCATGAGTGGAGCTGCTCTTCCCAAGCTGACCTCCACCCAGTTGCTCTTCTTTACCGAGGAGTTGGCGGAGTTGCTTGATGCCGGCCTTCAGTTGGAAGGGGCGCTCAAAGTAATCGAGCAGAGGCAGGAACGTACGCCGGTGAAGGCGGTGGCCGCCACGCTGCGCCAGCAGGTGAGGGAGGGGGTCGGCTTTTCCAAGGCGTTGCGCAACTGCGGTGCCTCCTTTGACCCGCTCTATTGCAATCTTGTCGTGGCTGGAGAGGCGGGCGGCGTGCTCCCTCAGATCCTGCGCCGTCAGTGCGCCCATCTGGAGATGGTGGGGGAGTTGAGCAAAAAGGTCACCTCCGCACTCGTCTATCCCTCCATCGTCTTCACCTCGGCCATTGTGCTGATGTTCATCTTCCTGACCTTTCTCGTTCCGCAGCTCTCCGTGCTGCTTGGGAAATCAGGTCAGAAACTCCCCGCCATCACCTCCGCGTTGATCTCGGTGAGTCTCTTCTGCGGGCACTGGTGGTGGGCGATTCTGGCCGTGATCGGGGCGATTGTCACCGGGGCGCGTCTGTTTGTGGCGACTCCTGGTGGTCGGTCTTGGTGGGATCGGTTTCAACTTGAGATTCCGGTGATCGGCCCTGTGCTGAAAGCCCGTTTCCATGCCGAGGTGATGCAGAACCTCTCCACACTTGTCTCCAACGGGGTGACGATGCTCTCCGCCATGGAACTAATGCGGGGAGCCACCGGGAATGTCTATCTGCGCGGATTGCTCGATCAACTGACAGACAAGGTGAGGGAGGGAAGCTCGATTGCCTCCGCTATGAGACGCACTGGATTCTTTCCCCCTGTGTTGCTGGACATCCTGGCGGTGGGCGAGCAGACGGGCGACCTCGCGGGAGCCCTCGCCCGTGCCGCGAAACGCTATGACCGCGAACTCTCCTCACGCATTCAATACCTCACGACCCTTATCCAGCCTGCGGTGATTTTGATCGTGGCGATCTTTGTAGGGGTGGTCGCCTATTCCATGATCGCCGGCATCCTCACGAGTGTAAATGCGCTGAAGGCGCATTAAGGCTAAGGCACTCTAGGGAAGCAGAGGAATTTTTTCATGAAACGGGTGAGTTAATCATTGAATTAAATTGACGACCATAAAGATCGTTTATAAAGATTATTCTCCTTTATCGAAAATGAATTGTGACGAAATTGTAACANNCTCTCTGTGCTGATAGGGTCAGGGGCTCTTTATTGATGAGGCATCAGAGCAGCAATTTCAGCAATTTCTCGTGTTTTTGAAAACCATCACAGCGTTAACATCCACGCCCCCTGCGCATCGTGCGCCGGAGGGAGGGATTACTGTGTCTGGACGTCCGCAAGTGAGTCGCGGGAGGCAGGGTGGATTCATCCTGCTTTTTTTCTCTTTCCTCTTTCCTGCGGTGGTTTGCGCCGAGGATGCGCCAGTTCAGGGAGATGATGCCCCGCCTCCTGTTCCTACTGTTGCAGCATCTCCTGCGGATGTGGCAGGAACAGGTACCAATGCAGCCAAAGGGCCGTCATTTTACATTAAGGAGTTTCGGGTGTTAGGCTCGCATCAACTTAGCCGCAGCGAGATCGAAGCGGCGGTCTATCCCTTCATGGGGCCAGAGCGCACACCGGATGATGTCGAGCAAGCTCGTGCCGCATTGGAAAAGGTGATTCAGGACAAGGGATTTGGAACGGTGAGTGTCCAGATTCCCCAGCAAACGGGCAAGCATGGCATTGTCTTCCTCCAGGTAGTTGAAGCGAAGATTGGTCGTCTCAATGTCGAGGGATCACGATTTTTCTCCCTCGCCGCGATCAAAAAGGGGGTTCCCTCACTGGCACCGGGCACCGTTCCTAACTTCAATCAAGTTTCAACCGAGATCATGTCCCTCAACACATGGGGGGATCGTCAGGTGACTCCATCAATCACCCCGGGCTTCGAACCGGGAACGATGGATGTGACGCTCAATGTGAAGGACACCTTCCCCTTGCATGGGAGTGCCGAGTTCAACAACCGTTACAGCCCCAACACCGTTCCCTACAGGCTCAACTTGGCTGCCAGTTACGACAATCTCTGGCAGCTTGGCCACTCCATCGGAGGATCCTTCCAGGAAGCGCCTCAAAATCCCTCAGAGGTTCTCAGTTGGAACGTCTTTTACACGGCCCGCTTCCCCAAGATTGACTGGCTTCGTCTCAATCTCTCCTACATTAACCAGACGGGCAATGTCTCCACTCTGGGCGGTACGGCAACGACCAGTCCCGGTCAGACGGCCTCTTTCCGTTTCCTCGCCGCACTTCCCTCAGAAAAAGATTTCAGCCAATCGCTTAGCGCCGGGATTGATTTCAAGGATCTCAATCAGAGCAGCGTTTCCCTGGAGGGTGTTCCCGGTTCTGCCCTGCCTCCCGGTACACCCACTTCTTACCCTCTGACTTACTGGCCGATCCGGATCAACTACTCAGCTCTCTGGACGCCCAAGGATTCGACCACCATTTTCGACGCTGGGATTTCCTTCGGCATCCGTGGCGCGCAGATTGGCACGAATGGTACTCAGTCGAATTACGACAACCTGCGTTATGAGTCCGACGGCGGCTTCTTTGTTCTTAACGGCGATCTGTCCCACACCCATGATCTTCCGGGAGGTTTCCAACTCTACGGCAAGGTGCAGGGGCAGATTTCTCCGAATCCGCTGGTCTATAGCGAGCAGTATTCCGGTGGCGGTCTCGACACCTGCCGCGGCTATCTGGAGTCAACTCAGGTTGGCGACAATGGCGTTTTTGGCAGTGTTGAATTCCGCTCTCCTTCACTCTTGCAGGGGCATGTCGGCGTGAATGAATGGCGAGTCTATGCTTTCATGGATGGAGGGACGCTGACGCTCAATGACGCCCTGCCGGGGCAGACCTCTGCCTTCAACTTTGCCGCGTATGGCGGAGGTTCTCGCTTGCGGATGTACAAGGATCTCAACGGATCTATTGATATCGGCGTCCCGATGATCAGCGAATATCCCTCTGGTGCCAATCCGATCCTCGCTGGATCGGTCCTCGTGACATTCCGGCTCTTCGGAGAGTTCTAATCCGTTTCCCCAACGCCAAAAGCCCAATTTTCAAACCCATCCTTTCATGAATACCTCACCCTTATTCACCATTCTACGACCGCGTACTTCCGCAGTATCCGTGGCGGTTATCGCGGCGGCCTTCCTGCTTTCCGGTTCCCTTCAGGCCAGAACCTGGTGGAACGATGCCTGGCGCTCCCGTACCAAGATCACGGTGGATACAAGTGATAACGGCGTTCCGGTGAGCGACAAAATCGGGACGGCTACCTTGCTGGTGCGTCTGCATGACGGAAATTTCAATTTCGACTCGGCGAAGGAGGATGGAAGTGATCTCCGTTTCGTCACAGGGGATGACAAGACGCTCCTTGCCTCCCAGATTGAAAAGTTCGATCCCGTCATGAACGAGGCGTTTGTCTGGGTGAAGATTCCCGATCTCAAGCCGGGTGCCACAACGGATCTCTACCTCTACTCGGCTCGGGATGACAAAAAGAAGACAAAGAAAGAGGACAAGGTCGATCTGCCGAAGAGCGCTTACGACAGCGACACGGTGACCGTTTATCATTTCAACGAGCATGGCACTCCTCCTGGCGATTCCTCGGGTGAAGGGAACGGTGCCGACACGCCGGGAATTCCCATCGAGGGTTCGATCATCGGAAGCGGCGTGAGGATCGATCCCAAGAAGCCGATCAGCATTCAGGCCAAGCCGACAAGCGCGATCCTGGAGGCCGCCCCTTACACCTGGATGGCTTGGGTGAAGCCGACGGCTCTTACCCCGAATACGGCTATCTATAGCCGCAAGGATGGTGCCAACGGCCTGCGGATCGGTCTTGATAGCGGCGTGCCATTCCTTGAGATCAGCAATGCCTCAGGAACCCAGCGCACGGCACCCGTCTCCCCTCTTGTCGCCGGCTCATGGAAGCACCTGGCCGTCGTTTCCGACGGAGCCCGCACGACTTTGTTTGTCGATGGCGATGCCGTGGCGAATCTTCCCGTCCCGCTCCCCTCCATCAACAGTCAGGCATTCATCGGGGGCGATGGCGATGGAAAGCCGGGCTTTGCCGGTGAAATTGACGAGTTGGAAATTTCCAAGTCTGCCCACACCCCTGGGTTCATCAAACTCGCAGCCCTCGGCCAGGGGCAGCAGAACGCCAAACTATTTACCATGGGCAAGGAGGAGCCCGCCTCCGTCAGTCTGCTCGACAATCTCGGTATCTTTGGCTTTCTGATCAGATCGGTGACGATCGATGCCTGGGTGGTGATCGGCATTCTCGCGATCATGTCCGCGATTAGTTGGATCGTGATGGTCTCCAAGTTCAATTACATCAAGGGGCTCTCTCGCGGCTCCAAGGAGTTTGTCAACGAATGGCATCACCTCTCCGGCAATATCACGGCTCTCGACACAAGCGATCCCGAGAAGATCGCATCATTGGGAGGAAATGTTGATCCCGCCCACATTGAGTTCATTCATGCTTCGCCCATCTACCGTGTCTATCATCTGGGCTGCGAGGAGATCAGGAAGCGTGGCGGACGGGGTGGCGGACTCAGTGAGCGCACCATCGAGGCGATCAGATCCTCCATCGATGCCCAGGTCACCCGCGAGACCGTGCGGCTGAACAGCAGCATGGTGCTGCTCACCATTTGTATTGCGGGCGGACCCTATGTCGGACTGTTGGGAACCATCATTGGTGTCATGATCACCTTCGGTGAGATTGCCATGCTGGGTGAGGTTGACATCAATGCGATCGCCCCTGGTATCGCCGCCGCATTGCTCGCCACAGTCTGCGGTCTGATCGTCGCGATTCCCGCCCTCTTCGGATACAACTACCTCAGCATGCAGGTGAAGGAGATCACCACTGATCTCCACCTCTTCCTTGAGGAGTTCATCACGAAGATGGCGGAGCACCATTCCGATGCCGCCTACCGCGAAAAAAGTCATCACTAAGGATTTCCAACCTCACCACTACCTGCCATGAAAGCCGATAATGAAGGAGAAGCAATAGCTGACATCAATGTCACGCCGATGGTGGATCTCTACCTCGTGCTGCTGTTGATCTTCATCATCATGACGACGGCGGGAGCCCAGGCGATCAAGGTCAATCTCCCCAAGGGAAGTTCTTCGCCGAATATGGGTGGTCCCAAAACACAGGCAGTCTCCGTAAACAACGAGGGGGCGATTTTCCTCAATACCCTGCCGGTCTCGCTCGCTGAACTGGAACAGAAGCTCGGCGAGATCAAGGCTTCCAGCCCTGATTCCCCTGTCATCGTGCGTGGCGACAGTGCCACCCAGTATCAGGGAATCATGGATGTGCTGGATGTCATCGGCAGGCTGAGCATTGAGAAGGTCGGCCTTGCCACCCAGAAAAAACAGTAACTGATCGTCCCTTTCATTTCACCATGGTGGCCACCAAGACTAATCCCAAAAAGAAAGCCCCGCTTCCGCTGATCATCGGCGGATCGGTGGTGGTGCTTGGTATTGCCGCATTTTTCATCTTCCACCAAAGCGATGACGACACTGGTCCGACGAAGAAGGAGGAGATT
>DKEN01000072.1:0-720 GCA_002452515.1 Spartobacteria bacterium UBA6821
CCACTGTGAAAACAGCCGCTGCCGCCGACGAGGCGATGCCGGAACTGCCGGGAGTTTCCGAAGTGCTTCCAGAAGGCGCTGAGGTTTCAAAGATTCCTGAAGAACCACCGGCAAAGGAAGCCGAGCCCACGCCCGAGGCCTAAAAAAAGGAACGATGCGTCTTATTATGGAGGATCTTGATCAACTTGGCAGACTCCGTGATTCCATTGACGCCTTGGATGGCCAATTGATCGATCTGCTCAATGAGCGGGCGCGGCTGGCTCAGGAAATCGGGCGGATCAAGGAGCGCGCCGGTCGGCCTGTCTACGTGCCGGGACGTGCGGAGCAGTTGATGCGCCGCCTGGTTGCCCAGAGCAAGGGGCCGCTGGACGAGCCGGCGATCAGGGCGATTTATCGGGAGATCATGTCAGCGTCACTGGCTCTCGAAAAAAACACGCTTATCGCGGTCGAGGGTGGCGTGGCTGGCCTCACCCATCTTGCCGCGAAGCAGCATTTCGGCTCAAGCGTGCGCTATGCCTTTCACGATACTCCAGCTGCCCTGTTTGAGGCCGTGGCTTCGGGTGTCGCCGACTGCGGGGTGATTTCTTTCGGGGAAGAAGGGCCGTGCATCGAACTGCTCGAGTTACTCTCCGAAGGTCATGCCGCCGGAAAGGTTTACCTCTGTTCACAGATCGTGCTTGGAACGGATGAGAACGGGGTGCCTGCCCGTTATCTGGTGCT
>DKEN01000072.1:808-18974 GCA_002452515.1 Spartobacteria bacterium UBA6821
CTGTTGCATGAGACGCTTGAAGCCTTGAATTCTGTCGGAATGAACCCCATGGTGTGTGGCAGCTATCCCCGCTTTCATTGACTCTTCCCGATCCCAACGCGCAGCAATGGTCACCTCTCCCGTCACAGTAAAAGTTGCCTGTTTTGACCGGGAGGTTTGGATACGCGTCGAAGGGCGCGGAAATTTTCAAGGCAGCGGTTCCCTGAAGAAGTTCGTCCATGCCATGATTCAGCGCGGATACCGCGAATTCATCATCGATCTGGGAGCCTGTGAGCATATGGATTCGACCTTCATGGGCACATTGACAGGCATCTCGCAGAATCTTCGGGAACTTGGTCAGGGGAGCCTGCGCACGCTCAATGTCAGCCCCCGCAATGTCGAGTTGCTTGAAAATCTTGGGCTGAACTTTCTGTTCTCCGTCGAACCGCTTGGAGCCGAACTCAAAACTCCGGCTGAACAAGGGGCCGAACTCATGGTGCTCCCCGCGGAGATCGGGTGTGAAAAAGAGCTTGTTCTGGCCGCACACGAGGCGCTTGTCGCCGCCAATCCCCTGAATGCCGCCCGTTTCAAGGATGTGCTGGACTATCTGCGGGGTTCTTAGGGTTGGTTAATCGCCCTTTTTTCGAACCGAGAGAGGGGCTGGTCTTCTGCCGTGATCCGGTGCATGATCGCGGTTTCCAATGATTCTTCAGACGATCGAGCCTGTAGTCATCGCCCTCTTGACCGTTGTCATGGGGGTGCTGGGGCTTATTGTTTTTGGGTCAAGACGGCGGGTTGGCCAACTCAAGCTGCGTACTGTCGAGATCCATCAGGAAGAGAGGCGCGTCTTTGATTTCCTGCATGGACTGGGTGCCGCCTTTTCCGAAGGTGTTCCTTCGGGTGAGCTCAACCGACTGATCGTCGAGGGCGGGGTGAATATCCTCAAAGCCGACGGGGGCGCGCTCTATCTGGTCGATAGGACCGGAGATAAGCTCATCCCCTCATTTCTCGCCAAAGGCTGTCCGCCGCTGGTGCTTCTGCCTCCGAATCTCGTCGGTGGCATCGGGAATGGCGAGAGCAGTCAGGCTGCGGAAAGCTATCTCCGTCTCCAGGCAGTTCCCCGGGGGGAGAGTCTGCAGACATCGCTGCTAGGAGCTGCCAGCGAGTGGAAGGAGCCGCGCTTACTAAGCGCTCCTGAAAAGCATTCCGGCAAGGAAAAGGGCAAGGAAAAGATCAAGACGGCGCCTGCGGGTGGTGAAGCCGGGCAGCTGCCGCTGGTTTTTGTGGATCAGGGATTGGAATCCGTAATGCTGGGGCCGCTGCATTACCGGGGAAAACTCCTCGGAGTGCTGGCGATCGCCCAAGGGGTGGGTCACTCCCCTTTCCATGAAGCCAAAAAAGAACTCTTCCAGGCCATCCTCGAGCAGTCGGCTTTTGCCCTCTTCAATCAGGCGATTTATCTCCAGGCGGGTGAGAAGCATGCCCTGGATCACGATCTTCAGATTGCCCGGGAAATTCAAAAGATCCTCCTGCCTTCTGATGCGCCCGAGCTTTCCGGATTTGAAATCAGCGGACTGAATCTCCCGGCCCGCACCTTGAGCGGGGACTATTTCGATTACCTCCCGGTAGATGATGATCATCTTGGCATCGTCATCGCCGATGTCTCCGGCAAGGGTGTTCCGGCTTCCCTCATCATGGCGATGTGTCGAAGCGCCGTGCGCAGTCAGTCGCCCGGGCATCTCTCGCCCGCAGCCGTGCTGCGGGGTGTCAACCGGCAGCTCTACCCCGACATGAAGGAGGATATGTTCATCAGCATGGCCTATGTCATTGTCAACCGGCATACGGGTGAGGCGCTCCTCGCCCGAGCGGGTCATGATGCACCGCTGATTTACCGGGCCGCGACCAACGAGGTGGAACGGCTTAACCCCAAGGGGATGGCTGTGGGGATTGACAGCGGCGAGGTCTTCGATAGGTTTTGCTCAGACTTTTCATTCAGTTTCGGACAGGGGGATCTCCTCCTGCTCTACACGGATGGATTGACCGAGGCGCTTGATGCCGAAGGAAATGAGTTTGGCGTGGAGCGCCTGTCCGCTGAATTGCTGGAAAGCGCCCACGATGGTGCAGTGGAGACACTGCATCGCCTCGCACGCTCCGTGCAGGCCTTTTCCGAAGGGCAGCCTCAGCACGACGACATCACGCTCATCGGACTCCATAAATTTTAAAAACAGAATCAAAACAGCACCGCACCTTGAAAAAAGAACACACCAATCCCGATCCCGAAACAAAAAACACTGCGGAGGCGACCGCCGAGCCAGAGAGTGCTGCCGAAGCCGCAGCTCCCGACCTGCAGGCCGAAGTGGATCGCTACCGTGATGTTGCGTTGCGAGCCGCCGCCGATCTCGAGAACTATCGCAAACGCATGATCCGCGAGAAGGAGGAGGCCATTCGTTTTGCCAATGCCGGACTTCTCGAAAAACTGCTGCCGATCCTTGATAATTTCGAACTTGGTCTCGAAGCCGCCAAGGGCGATGAGGCGGCCAAGGGTATTGTCAACGGCTTCTCCATGATCCATCGACAGTTGGGAGATTTTCTCCAGTCCAGCGGCCTCCAGCCCATCGACGCAGTTGGACAGCCCTTTGACCCAAAATTCCATGAGGCTCTCGGCCATGAAATCGATGAGGCACAGGCTGACGGCATCGTCCTTCGCCAGCTTCGTCGCGGATACCGGCTGGCCGACCGCCTCGTGCGCCCCGCCAGCGTCATTGTGAATAAAATTGCTTAACCAGTAGCCTGCGAATCGCATAACGACCCATGGCAAAGAGGGACTATTACGAGGTGCTGGAAGTGCACCGCACCGTGGAGTTTGAGGAGATCAAACGCTCCTACCGCAAGCTCGCCGTGAAGCATCACCCGGATAAAAACCCGGGCGACGAGACCGCCAAAGTGCGCTTTCACGAAATTTCAGAGGCTTATGAAATCCTGGGTGATCCCGAGAAGCGGGCTGCCTATGACCGCTACGGGCATGCAGCCTTCCAGGGAGGCATGGGCGGGGGCGGTGCGTCCGGGGTGCACGATCCCTTTGATCTCTTCCGTGAAATGTTCGGCGCTGCCGGTGGTGCAGGTGGCGGCGGAGGAATCTTCGACCACTTCTTTGGCGGAGGTGGAGGCGGTGGTGCACAGGATGGGCGAGGTTCCGACCTGCGTTACGACCTCAGGATCACTTTGGAAGAGGCTTTCACCGGGTGTGAAAAGGAAATAGAGCTTCGCAAGCTCGATGCCTGCGATACCTGCGACGGCACCGGTGCCGCGAAGGGGGCCAAGGTCTCGACCTGTTCCCTCTGCCGTGGGCGTGGCCAGGTGATTGCCTCACGCGGCTTCTTTCAGGTTGCCCAGTCGTGTCCTCAGTGCCACGGAGCGGGACAGACCATCGACAAGCCGTGCCGCGACTGTGGTGGCCAGGGGCGCGCCGAGAAAACCTCACGGATCAAGCTCAACATCCCCGCGGGGATCGACGAGGGATCACGCCTGCGCAGCAGCGGTGGCGGTGAGGCGGGGGCCCGGGGTAGTACCTCTGGCGATCTTTATGTCGTCATCCACCTGAAGGAACACGCGATCTTCACCCGAGATGGCAGTGATCTGCATTCCAAAATCCCAATTTCCTTTGTCACGGCGGCCCTCGGTGGAGAAGTCGAAGTTCCGACCCTTTCCGGACCGGTGAAAATGAAAATCCCAGCCGGGACGCAGGGTGGTACCGAGTTTCGAGTCAAAGGACACGGCATGACACGGCTCCAAAGCCACGGCAAGGGAGACCTGCATGTGAAATTGGAAGTCGAAGTCCCAACCAAACTCGACGAGGAACAGCGCAACGCCCTAAAAACTTTTGCCGAACTTTGCGGAGATCATAATACGCCGATTCATCGGAGTTTTACTGAACGCCTGAAAGACCTCTTCACCGTCTAGCCTTTAGAAGGCTTGGGATATTGCCTCGCTCGCGCCCGCTCGTCTCGCCCTAAAAGGGCTAACGCTGCGCGTTAGGCTATCCCGGCCGTTCCCACGGCCCGGTATTGGCGGCGCGCGGCGTTGCTGCTCGGTTGCCGTAGGAAAACTACGGCTGCCCTCGCGACGCCTTGCTCTCCATCCGATCTTCCAAGCCTTGGGGGAATGGTCTCTATGGCTAAATGTTCGCGCGCCTAGCCCCGCATCCAAAATCCCTGCGCCTAATCCTGGCACTGGTTTAGTTTTTTCTGTGAACTTACTCTATAAGGCGGCATGGCTGCTCGTCTCGCCCTAAAGGGCTAACGCTTGCGCGTTAGGCTATCCCGGCAGTTCCCACGGCCCGGTATTGGCGGAGGTTCGTTGTGTCAGGATCTAGGCCTGTGATTGGTATTATAACTTTTCTCTTTCGAGGAGATCTTCATTTCTAAAACCCCTCTCTCCCCGCATGACATAGACGATGTAAACGACATCCTTTTGCGTGCGGTAGAAAATGCGAACAGGGGGAATGACCAACTGGCGATACTGTGTTCCCTTGAGTTCGGGCGGTACTGAGCCACTCTTCGGGTGATTCTCAAGTTGTTCGACTCGAGAAAAAACTCGTTGAACAAACCTCTTTGCCGCAAGGGGCTTATCGAGGGAAATATAATCAGCTATGGCGTCAAGATCCTCGATGGCGGGTTGCGCCCAGATTACGCGAGCCATCGCTCCATTCTCTCCTTTGCCTCCTTATGGGAGAGCACACGATTTTCCAGTATGGCCTTCTCCCCGCGTGCAAGACCCTCGAGCAGAGACAACCTGCTTTGCATACTCTCAAACATCTGCACATCAATAAGATAGGCGGCAGGGAGTCCGTACTGTGTGATCAAGACAGGCTCTTGGTCGTTCGCCAGCCGAGTAATGACATCGGAAGCCTTGCGCTTCAGTGTCGTAACAAGCTCCGTTCTCATACAGTGACACTAGAGTATCACATTCAAACGCGCAATTTGTTTTGCTGACATCTTTACATCTTATACCAACTCTCTGAGAGAAGCGGACTTTATGGGGCAGGTATTTTGCTGAAAGGCAAGGCGGAAGACCTATGGCTACCTTCAGGTAACCAGAGGGATGACAACACTGCCTATCGACAAAAGAACCAGCCAGAAAGTCTTATTAATGATGAGAGTTGGTATTAGGCTGCTGGAAGGCTTGGGGAAGTGGTGGAGCCGAGCGAGTCGCAATGGGCCAGGGTTTTCATCATTGAAAAATTGCTCTTTTGCCTGAGTAGTCCTTTTGCCGAAATTCAGCAATCCTCAAAAGACTTCAGTTTCCATAATTCCGGCTTCCCAGGCGCAGTGAGGTTGGATGGAGAGCAAGGCGAGCGAACATTCAGCGGCAATGCCGTTATACGCATGATGGCCCCAGTATGTACTACAACTTAAAAACGGAAATTGGACAGGATGAACAGGATTGAAGACAAGGGACTTGCAAAATAAAGCCTATTCACCCGTCGGGTGATCGATAGCTTTTCTGTAACTCCATTGATTCGCTCACTCTCGCTCGGCTCACCCTTTCGGGTTTGCTGTCAGCAAATCTACCCAAGCCCTTCCCACGGCTTCGTGTTCTGTTCATCTTGTAAATCCTGTCTGAAACTCCCCACTGCGGTTTCTAGGTTCAATGATTGCGTGGGCTTCCTCCTATTGGAAGCGGCCAATGAGTCTGTCGTATTCACTGTGGTGCCCGATCCAGAACCAGACAATATCCGATCCATCTTCGACTGCTGTGGCACGATAATGAATTCCAATCCGGGCTGACCAAATTCGTCCAACCCGTTTGAAATGAAGCGAGGGATGCCGGGAATCGTTCTTGAGCAGATTGTGGTTTTCGTCAGCAAGCTTCTGAACTTCCTTGGGAAGTTGTTCATAGAACTCCCAAAACTTTGGACTTGCCCGGTGCCTCACAAATCGGAGCAGCGACCTTCACGCAGATCACGAATGGCCTCATCGGCCAGTTCATTGAGACGTCCGGCTTGCACATCCTCCTCAAACTGTTTGTCCCAGGCGGTGGCGTCGAAACCGAAAAACCACTCACGAAACGAAGCCAGCTCATTTCGCGAAAGTTTCTGAACAGCCTGTTCAATTTCCATGACCGTGCCCATGCGGTGAGAATACTGCTGGGTGATTTCTAGGTCAATGGCAGAGGAACGGTGCCACAAGCTAGGGGTATTTCACCAATTTTCAACGACACTAGAGCGTTTTTGATTAGGATGTGGACAGTTATTTGGGAGCACCATGAGGTGATCGGGTAGGAGCAAGTGCCGTGGCTGTAGTCTTTGCGCTACTGCCCAAGTGAGGCGACACCGCCGAGTGCCTTATGCCGCCTCAAAGAATGCCTAGAGAATGATCAAAACCGCTCTAAATTCCAGCTCCCAAGCGCAGGTTCAAGACACCTTTCCTTACTTTTCACCTTTTACTTTCCAACCTTCCCACTTCGCCATCTCAGGATAGCGAAACGATCACTGCGGTTCGTAGAGAATTCGCCCACACTGCGGACAGCCAATAATCTCCTTCTCTGCGCGGACTTCCAAATGGGTCTGCATGTTCACCTGCATGTGGCAGCCGGTGCAGACGCCATGTTCGACGGTGACGAGGGCGACGCCGTTCTTGCTCTTGAAGAGCCGTGTGTAACGGTCGAGCAGATCTTCCTCGATGTCGGCGGCGGCGGTGATGCGTTCGGCTTCGAGTTCCTTCTGCCGGGCATCCAAATTTTCGCGACGAGTGACAAGGGAAGCCATGTGGGTCTCGACCTTTTTCTGCTCGGCATCATGGGCCTCCTGGGCGGCCTGGAGAGCGGGCTTGAGGCTTTCCGCCTCTTCCATCAGCACAAGTTCGCGATCTTCGATCTCAACGATGGCTTTCTCGGCATTCTCGATCTCGTGCTTGAGCGCGGAGAACTCGTCGTTCTTCCGTGTCTCAAGCTGCTGGTTCTTGTAACGGAAGATCTGATCCTGCTTCCCCTTGACCTCAAGTTCGAGTTTCTTGCGCTCGATTTCGATCTCGCGCTGGCGCGACCGTGCCGCTTCGAGGCGGTCATCGGCAGCTTTGAGTTCCCGTTCCCGGGCTGCCTTCTCGCCGGGGAGTGCCGCGATCTCCGTCAGCACGGCGCGAAGTTTCTGATCGCGGTTTTGGAGGGTGAGGAGTTTTTCGATCTCGGGGAGCATGATAATGAAACTGAATGGAGGCTTTTAGGCTGAAGGCGGTTAGACTGTTAGGTCAAAGAGGAAAAGGGATTGTCCACAAGAGGCACAAGAATACACATGGGACAAACTCCTCTGATCCTTGTGCATTTTGAGTTTCTCGGTTTTCAGCGGTTCGGATTGGTGACCTAATAGCCTGTAGTCTAAATCGCTAAAGGCTTTTTGCTGCATCCAGTATCTCCTTATTTCCAGAGGTAGGACTGGGTGAGGCCGACGATCTTGCCATCGACGATGAGGAGGCAGCGCCAGTTGGTGACGGGGCCGTTCTCAAGGTAATCATCGCCGATGATGGTGAACTGGGTTTTGCGGGAGCCTTTCACGGCGGAGTAGGTTTTTTCCCGGGCCATCACGAAGGGGCCGAGGTTGGCCTGACGATATTCCAGACGCACGGTGACATCAGCGGGCTGGCCGTGATTCCACCAGAAGAAATTCAGGTAGTTTCCTCGCAGGGCATCCTTATCGAGCTGTGTCGTGGCGGGCCACATGTAGTAGCGGCGTTCGAAATCGACGGCCTCGCTCGGTGTGGTGGCTTGCAAATAAGTCGCCGGATCGTTCAGGAACTGGGTCTTCTTGCGAAAGGTAAAGTCGGGATTGATCGCGAGTGGCAGGATATTCGCCTGTTCCAGCTTCACCTGCGGCGGTTCGGGTGTGGCGCAGCCGCTCACCAGGAGGAGGCCCGCGCCGAGAAAAAGAGAGGCGACGGCGCGGGAGGCCCCGCTTCGCAGTAGATCAATCGAGAGAAACATCACGGCAGAGGATCAAAGCGGTTGGGTGCTGGAGTGTCAATGCAGGTCGTGAGGCTTTGCAGGATGGGTGATCGCGCATGGCCATTCTTGACGAGAGGGCGCGGGGGGAGCAATGTCGCCTGTTATGAGTCAATTTGAGAGTTCTCTCGCCGCCCTGCAGGAAGTGCTTGCGGCTCTTCCCCCCTTGCAAGGGACGCTGGAGGAAGCCGCTACCCTTGCCGGAGATGCCCTGCTCGCAGGGAACAAGCTCCTGTTCTGCGGCAACGGAGGGAGCGCCAGTGACAGTGCCCATCTGGCCACGGAATTCACCTGCCGCTTTCAGGAAGATCGCCGACCCTATCCTGCGATGGCCTTCACGGTTGATGCGGGACTGATGACCGCCATTTGCAACGATTATGAGTTCATGGAAGTGTTCGCGCGTCAGGTGACGGCCTTTGGAAAAAAGGGGGATGTCCTGATCGCGCTGACAACCAGCGGCAAATCACGCAATATCCTCAGAGCTCTGGAGGAAGCGCGCCATCAGGGCGTGAAGACGATCGCGTTTCTTGGCAAAGGGGGTGGATTCACGAAGGGAGTTGCCGATCTGGAGTTGATCGTTCCCGGTGTGGAGACGGCCCGAATCCAGGAAGCCCAGAAGTTTCTTCTCCATGTCCTCTGCGAGCTGATCGAAAAGCGTCTGCCAAAAGTTTAAGGAACCAAGGTGATCTCCCCGATGCTGTTGGTCATTGTTATTGTTCTGGGCCTTATTACAGGATCATTCCTCAATGCCGTGATATATCGGCTGCCCAGGGGTATTTCTCTGATGCATCCCAAGCGATCCTTCTGTCCGAATTGCGGAAAATCAATTCCGTGGTATGAGAATCTTCCGGTCATCAGCTGGCTCCTGCTGTGGGGGCGCTGCTCGGGATGCGATATGCCGATCGCTATCCGCTATCCGCTGGTGGAACTGCTCACTTCGGGACTCTATCTGCTGGCCTGGGAGCGGTTTGGACTCCCCTTGGCTCCGGCTTTCTGGCTCTTTCTTTCGCTGCTGGTGGTGGCGACCTTCATCGACATCGATTTTCTCATCATCCCTGATGAGATTACGTTGGGGGGAGCGGCTGCCGGTCTTCTCTGCACGACCTTGGTTCCTCCCCTGATGGGTGAAACGATCTGGTGGAAGAGCGGTCTTTTTTCCGCTCTCGGCGCCGCCTTTGGTTACTTCCTGCTCTGGGGTGTCGTGGAGCTGGGCAAGCTCGCTTTCGGCCATTACAAGATCCGCTGCAAGACTCCTCAACTCATGGAACTTGTGGGCAGGGATGAGGATGTCTTTTTGGATCTCGGTGAGGAGACGATGGCCCTCTCGGAATTCTATACCCGCGATCAGGACAAGGTGGAGGCGGCCTGCCTCTGGCTGGAGATTCTCGGCGAACGTTTTGGTCCTGGAAAACTCTTCATCGAGAATGAACGGGTGATTTTTCTGGAAAAGGGATCATTCCAATATCACCAGAGCCGCGAGTGGCATTTCTCCGTGTTGCCCGATGATGTCGCCTTAACGGCCGAAGTGACCGAGGTGCTGATTCCCCGCGAAGCGATGGGATTCGGCGATGTGAAGTTCCTGGCCTGCATCGGGGCGTTCATCGGCTGGAAAGGAGTGCTCTTTTCTCTCTTCGCAGGATCCATCATCGGGGCGTTCATCGGCGTGACGACCTTGCTCCTGACCTTTGGACGATCCGGCGGGAAAATACCCTTTGGTCCCTACCTGGCGCTTGGTTCGCTGATCTGGATGATCCGTGGCCCGGAACTCTTGAGCCTCTACTTCGCCCAACTGCCCAAAACGGCTTTTTTCCTCTCGTTGCTTCATCTGTCGGTGTAAGGTCATTCCCCCATGTCCGAACCGAACGAGCCAAGACCTTCCAAAAAAAGCTTCCTTGCCGGACTGCTTCCGGAGAGTTGGGAGCCTGCCCGTGAACTCATCCGCTTCCTCGCTCCCTACAAGCAGCGGCTGATTCTTGGTTTACTCGCGGGTGTCGGCTTTGCCGCAGCCAACAGCGGAATGTTGCTGCTCATCCGTCAGATCGCCGACACGGCGTTTCAGGGAAAATTTTCCCAGACGGACATCATGAGGGGTAATGCCGTGGGGCAGGGCGCCGGTGTGCATGATTTTATCTGGATGATCCTGCTGATCCCAGCCGTGATGATCCTGCGCGGCCTGCTCGCTTACGCGAATGTCTACTGTCTCACCTGGGTTAGCTTGCGTGCACTCCGCGACATGCGGCGAAGGGTCTTTGGCCACTTGATGGGACAGTCGCTTGATTTCTTTAACAAGGCGCAGTCAGGCCGTCTTCTCTCCCGCGTGCTAAACGACACGCAGGTTGCCCAGGAAGCTCTGGTCAGCATCGTCGGCGAGTTGGTCAAGCAGCCGCTTGCCGCCATCGGTGTCATCGCCGTCCTGCTTCACATCGACTGGAAATTCACCCTCTTTTCGCTTGTGCTCTTTCCGCTCTGTCTCGTTCCTGTGATCATTTATGGCCGTCGAGTCCGCAAGGCCTCGCGATCCATGCAGAACGAGGCTGGAGTTATGGCGGTGATCCTGCAGGAGTCCTTCGCCGGAATCCGGGTGATCAAATCCTTCGCCCGCGAGACCTTCCAGCTCCGGCTTTTTGACACATCAAGCGATGAGCAGTTCCGCGCAACCATGAGTGCGAAGAAGAGCATGGCCATCGTCCAGCCGATGATGGAGGCTGTTTCCGCCTTTGGCGTGGCCTTGGCCCTCTTCTATGTCTATTACTCCCACCTGACGATGGGGAGTTTCATGGCCCTGCTGGGGGGGCTCTTTCTACTCTACGATCCGATCAAGAATCTCAGTCGTATCCATGTGACGATTCAGAATTGCGTTGGTGCCGCGACTAGCATCCTCGAGCTGCTTGCGACCAAGCCGACGATTCATGATCTCTCCGGAGCCCGTCCTCTCAAGGATATCCAGGGCCATATAGTTTTTGAGGGGATTGATTTTTCCTACGGGGCCATTGGTCTGGGAGCTGATGAGGGAAATGCGATTACCGGACTCAACCTGACAATCCAACCCGGTCAGAAGGTTGCCCTTGTCGGAGCCAGCGGTGCCGGGAAGAGCACGATTCTTTCGCTGCTGCTCCGCTTCTACGATCCACAGCAGGGACGGGTGCTCATCGATGGCCATGATCTCCGCGAGCTAACGCTCCATTCCCTGCGTGAACAGATCGGCATTGTCACGCAGGAGAGTTTTCTCTTCCACGACACCATCTACGAAAACATCCGCTTTGGTCGGCTTGATGCCACCAAGGCGGAAATCGAGGAGGCGGCGCGCATGGCCCATGCCCATGAGTTCATCCTGGCCCAGCCGCGTGGTTACGAGACGCTCGTTGGCGATAAGGGGTCCCTCCTTTCCGGCGGACAGCAGCAGCGTCTGGCCATCGCGCGCGCCCTGCTCAAGGCCGCCCCGATCCTCCTGCTTGATGAGGCGACTTCAGCGCTTGATTCGGAATCAGAAAAGATGATTCAGGATGCCTTGGAACAGCTTTCAAAGGGCCGCACGGTCATCGCCATCGCCCACCGGCTTTCCACGATTCTCGGCAGCGACATGATTGTCGTCATGGATCAGGGGCGTATTGTCGCGACCGGCACCCATGCCGAATTGTTGAACTCCTCGGAACTTTATTCCAATCTCTACCGTCTCCAGTTCACCCATTGATAGAAAACGAACGATCCATTGTTACCGAATGAAAATCCAACGCGCCCTCCTCTCGGTCTCCGATAAGACCGGACTTATCGACTTCGCCCGCGGACTCGCCGAACAAGGGGTCGAACTTCTCTCCACCGGCGGCACCGCCAAGGCGATTGCCGCCGCAGGCATCCCAGTCCGCGAGATTTCCGACTACACAGGCTTTCCCGAGATGATGGATGGTCGCGTGAAGACCCTCCTGCCCAAGGTTCACGGAGGATTGCTCTTCCTGCGTGATGATCCGAACCACGCCGCTCAGGCCGCCGAGCATGGTATCCTCCCGATCGATCTCGTGTGCGTGAATCTCTACCCGTTTGAAGAAACGGTCGCCAAAAAAGGAGTGACTCTGGCCGAGGCTATCGAGCAGATCGACATCGGCGGCCCCTCGATGATTCGCAGCGGGTCCAAGAACCACCGCTCCGTCACCGTCGTGGTTGATCCCATCGACTACCCGCGTATCCTTGACGCCATGAAGGCCGGTGGTGGCGAGACCACGCCCGAATTGCGCGCCCGGCTTGCCGTGAAGGCCTTTGCAACAACCGCCGCCTACGACCGCGCCATCAGCACCTACCTCGACAATGAGAGCACGCCGGGTGAGGCCCTCACTCTCGACTACCCGCTCGCCGGTCGCCTCCGCTACGGTGAGAATCCCCACCAGGATGCAGAACTCTACGGCAGCTTCTTTGACTACTTCGAGAAACTCCATGGCAAGGAACTCTCCTTCAACAACATTCTCGACATCACTGCGGCCACACGGCTCATCAGTGAATTTGAGAAGCCGACCGTTGCCATCCTCAAGCATACGAACCCCTGCGGCGTTGGAAGCGATGAGAAAAGCCTGACCGAGGCCTGGGAGAAGGCCTTTGCCACCGACCGTTCCGCTCCCTTTGGCGGCATCATCATCGCCAACCGTCCCGTGGACGAGGCTCTCGCCAAGGCGATCTCCGAAATTTTCAGCGAAGTCATTATTGCGCCGGAGTTTACTGCCGACGCCCGCGCCCTGCTTCAGAAAAAGAAAAATCTCAGGCTCATGAGGCTGCTTGGGGAAATTCCCGCCACCGATCGCGATATTCGCTCCGTCATCGGGGGGCTCCTTGTGCAGGATGCCGATGTTGCTTCCCAGGAAGGGACGGGCACCATCGAGCGCCATGTCGTTTCCAGCCGTCCGCCGTCCAAGGATGAAATCGAGGCGATGGAATTCGGTTGGAAGGTCGTCAAGCACGTGAAGAGCAACGCCATCGTCTACGCCGGGAAGGATCGCACCCTCGGCATCGGTGCAGGGCAGATGTCCCGCGTTGATTCCTCCCGTATCGCCGTCTGGAAGGCTGGTGAGGCGGGACTCTCCCTCAAGGGAAGCGTTGTCTGCAGTGATGCCTTTTTCCCCTTCCCCGATGGACTCATCGCTGCCGCCGAAGCGGGTGCCACCGCCGCCATTCAACCGGGTGGTTCCGTCCGTGACGCCGAGGTGATCGCCACCGCCAACGAGCGTGGTGTCGCGATGGTCTTCACCGGTATCCGCCATTTTAGGCACTAAGGGGGAGCAGGCTGAATTTTCGCGCAGAGACGCAAAGTCGCAGAGAAGATTCACAGGGATGAAAGTGATAAAAGGGATAGGTTTGATGAGAGCAATCCTCGGCAGAACAATTTTGTATATTCCCTCCTCTGCGTCTTTGCGTCTCTGCGCGAGATCTCTTTCACCTCTCTCCTAGCGATTCCATGGATTCCAAAAACAGCCCCTCTCAAGTCTCAAATCTCAGGTCTCAGCCTTCCGGGGTTCTCCTTGGAGTCAATATCGACCATGTCGCTACCTTGCGGCAGGCCCGCTATGCGCGCAATGCACACTCCATCAATGTCGAACCGGATCCCGTCGAGGCGGCTCTAGCTGCTGAGCGTGGTGGAGCCGCCGGGATCACCGCTCACCTGCGCCAGGATCGCCGACACATTGGGGATCGTGATATTTACCTACTGAAAGAAGTCCTCTCGACGAAGCTGAATCTGGAGATGGGGAACACTCCGGAAATACTGGAGATTGCCCTGAAAGTGCTTCCCTCCGATGTGTGTCTTGTGCCGGAAAGTCGGGAGGAGATCACGACCGAGGGAGGGCTGGATTGCGTGGCCCACCGCACTTCACTTGAACCGACGGTAAAAGCCCTGCGCGATGCCGGGATCACCGTCAGCCTTTTCATCGACCCCGAACCGGCCCAGATCGAGATGGCCTCTCTGCTCGGAGTCCCGGTTGTCGAGCTTCATACCGGAGCCTATGCTGAGGCAAGCGGGGTGGAGCGGGAGTCGGAGCTTCACCGCCTGATCAACGCCGCTGCTCTTGCTGACAAAGCCGGCATTCAGGTCAATGCCGGTCACGGACTCAATTACACAAACATCGGGCCAATTTTAACCCTCCCGAAGCTGGTGGAGCTCAACATCGGCCACGCCATCGTCTCCCGGGCAGTCTTTGTGGGTCTCGAACAAGCAACGCGCGAGATGGCTGAGTTGTTGGACTAACGGTTCTTTTTTGCGATTTTGGAGTGCCTCCTTCAGGGGAGTTTTGGCTTCACGGGAGTTTTGATGCCTGCTTGATTAGATGAAATAACATCGCTGAAATACGCCGCACCCCCAATGAGCCTCCCCCTTACTCACCGCCTCCGAAGACTGATCGGCAGTTTTAATCCCGTCTATCCACGCCTTATTGCTCTCTTTACCGGAGCGACGGCTCTTCTCTGGTTCTTGTTCAGAGTCATTCCGAAGCCGAGCCGAGCCGCCTATCCCTGCCAGCGGGCGGCGTTTCCCGTGGCCACCACCTTTGTAATCTGGCTGATCGGGGCGCTTGGCGGCAAGCTGGCCTTGGATGGCCTGAGTCGCCGTCTGCAGCAGTATCGATGGGTCGTTGCCGGGCTGGGAGCCGCAACGTTGCTGGGGCTTGCCGGATGGACGATTTCCTTCATGAAAGAGGAAGCAGAGGCCTCGCCAGCTCAGATTGCCACCGATTTCAATTTTATCCCGGCCAAGTCAAATGATCCCAAGGGTATTGCCAAAGGAGTCTATCCGGGGCGCGTGGTCTGGGTGAGGGATCCACTAGCCACGAAGTGGGGTGGGCAGTGGAAGTCTTCTGTGGACCAGTGGTGGCTTGATGCCAATACCGACCAGCAACGCGTCGATGCGATGCTTGCTGCTTCACTCGTCAAGCTGACTGGTACCACAAACGATGAGCAGGCCTGGCAGAGTATTTTCCAATATTACAACAAACACGCACGAGGGATGGATGCCCGTGGGTACCAACCCGGCGAAGTCGTGGCCGTCAAAATCAACCTCAACAACAGCACAAGGAGCGCCAAGGCGGACAACTTCATCGATGCCTCGCCGCAGACCGTGCTGGCCGTTGTTCGCCAACTCGTGAACTCAGCTCATGTTCGCCAGCAGGATATTCTGGTCTATGACGCGCGGCGTTATATCCCTCCCTACATTCTCACGAAGGTCTGGAGCGAATTTCACGATGTCCGTTTTCTCCAGCAGCCGAAGCCTAAAGATAATCAGCCGAAGCATCCCGTTTATGGTGATTATAGTCGTCTGGAGTCAGCTGATGGCAATTGGGTGGAGGGAGTTGCCTACTCGAATGGGAAATACAAAGATGCCCGCCTGATTCCCAAGCAGATTTTCGATGCGACCTACCTTGTTAATCTCGCTCTACTGAAGGCCCATTCCTATCCGTACAACGATAAGGATGGCGGCGACAACGGGCAGACCGGTGTGACGATGACCGGCAAGAATCAATTTGGTTCCATCAAGGGCACGCCCGAACTCCACCCTGCCATCAACACCGACAAGGAGGCCGTCAAAAACGCCTATTCCCCGATTGTCGATCTAGCCGCCTCTCCCAACCTCGGAGCGAAGACCATCCTCTTTCTCCTGGATGGCCTCTACTGCGGGCGCAAGTGGCAGTCGTACCCGCAGCATTTCCCCAACCCTCCGTTCAATAACCGCGTCGAGCCTTATGAAAACAGCGATTGGCCCGCCAGTCTTCTGGTTTCCATGGATGGGGTGGCTCTGGACTCCGTTGGTCTCGATATTCTTCTGGCTCAGACCAAGAACAATAATGACGAACAGGGTCGCCCTCGCATCCTGATCCGCGCCAATGCTGATGATTATCTCTTCGAGATGGCAGAACCCGATCATGCCCCCTCCGGGACCGTGTACATGCAAGGTGGGAAGGCGGTGACGAGTCTTGGCGTTCACGAACGCTGGGATGACGACGCCACGAAGCGCTACTCCCGCAATCTCGATCCGATCCATGGAACAGGGATCGAGCTGCTCTACCTGCCCCTTGGAGAATCTATTAAGGGAGAAGCTACTAAGGGCGGAGCGACCAATGCTGGAGTGACCAGTGCGGTTGGGCAGGGAGTACCAACGGCGACGCCCGCTCCGGCCTTGGCTCCGGAGAGTCTCCCCGGGAAGGGGCTTTCCGAGCATGATTTTTTCTATGCGGGGGAAGGGAAGGATCGGCTCATGTATCTTGTGAAAGATGGGGCCGTCGTCTGGTCGTATGTCGATCGCACAGGGAAGGGAGAGATCAGCGATGCGGTCCGGCTCTCCAATGGGAATATTCTCTTTGCCCATCAGTTCGGCGTCACGCTCATCACGCCGGAGAAAAAAGTGCTCTGGAATTACGACGCGCCCAAGGGAAGTGAAATCCACACCGTCCAAGCCATCGGCACGGATCATGTGCTCTTCATTCAGAACGGCGATCCCGCGGTGCTGAAGATCGTCAATATCCAGACAGGGGAAACCACGAAGGAGTTTCCGCTCACCGTGAGCAATCCCAAAAGCGTGCATGGTCAGTTCCGGCATGCACGGCTGACTCCTGCCGGCACCCTGCTGGTTGCCCACATGGATGCCGGCAAGGTTTCCGAATATGATGGCGATGGCCGGGAGATCTGGAACTATTCGATCCCCGGTGTCTGGGGTGTGGAACCGCTCCAGAACGGGAATGTGCTCATCACCAGCCACAGCGACATCCGTGAAGTCACCAAGAAGGGGGAGATCGTCTGGAAAATCTCTCCCAAAGAACTTCCCGAGTACAAATTTTCCAATCTCCAGCTAGCGTGGCGCCTGCCGAATGGGAACACGGTGATCAATAACTGGGTCAACTCCTGGAGCGCCACCGTCGATACCACTCATGCCCCGGTGCAAGCCGTGGAAGTGACTCCCGATAAGAAAGTCGTTTGGGCACTGAGTTCCTGGCGTGAGCCACAGAATCTGGGACCGGCCACCACCCTTCAATTTCTCGATCAGCCAGGTGCCCCGGAGAATGTTTCCTTCGGAGTGATTAGGTGAGACTCATAATCCGACGATAGGGGCTTGGAAGTTGCCTCGCTCGCTCCCTCTCGTCTCGCCCTAAAGGGCTAACGTCTGGAACTGAGCGACACCATGCACGGTAATCCCATGCAAACCGTCGAACCTAATGGTGTTCGCTCCAGTGATTGGTTAGACTCCATTTGGTTTCAATGCTGTTCTACCTAGTCTCAATAGATTATAAATTGCGGTGAACCCAAATATTATATTAGCTCCAATATATATATAACCCCCATACAGTAAATCATATCGACCAAACCCTAAGGTCGCAGCTAATAGAATGTAGTTTAGCCACGCCATCGAGATGCAGCATAGAAATATCTCTAACAGAGGTAACCCGATACTACCAAAGCGCTTTGGAATATATCTGCCAATTAAGATTGTAACTACTGGATAAGTAAATGCCAACAGATTAATAAGGCCAAATAAACATGGAAATAGTAACATATATCCATATAGATAATCACCCGGCGCGCTGTCATGTGGGAATAATTTGTGTGAAAATGATTCAATCTGGTGATGTGTATCTGTGAAAGAAGAACACTGACCAAGTGGTAAACATATTGAGCACAGCAACGCTATAGCTGCAACCAATCGAACATGTTTAAGGGTTATCATTGGTGTCTAACGTCTGGAACTGAGCGACACCATGCACGGTATCCCGATGCAAACCGTCAGACCTAATGGTGTTCGCTCCAGTGATTGGTTAGACCTCTGCTTCATTTTCTGGTCGGCTCTCCAACGAAAACAAGGCACTCATTCTGATCTCCAATATGAAATTCTGTCATCCCATATTCCTGATCAAATAAATCTCTTATCTTGTATTGATCTTTGAAGGTCTTCACATGATTCCAAAGAGAATGAATGTCGGACACCTCGATATAAATATCTGTATGTCCTCGAACGCATTCCATCACGTGCTCATCTGCTGCCTTCATGAGATGAATCGTTTGTCCATCTCGTTCAATAATGGAATATTCGGCTGATGTCATCGTGGCGCGAAATCCGAGAACATCCCCATAGAATGAAATTGTCCCCTGCATGTCTGCAACAGCAAGCATCGGGCTTATTCGTTTGATTACAGATGTCGTGTTCATGTTTTTGGTCTAGACTTTATGGACGCCGAGT
>DKEN01000067.1 GCA_002452515.1 Spartobacteria bacterium UBA6821
GTGTTCGCTCCAGTGATTGGTTCGGCTTGTATAGTTTAGTCATTCTGTTTCCCATCTGACTTCAGCATCATTACTGAAATAGATACCGCCTATATAACTACCGCACCGTATCCACCCTGAGCGGTCACTTCCATTTGGGGTACAAACTCTCACATAGTATGTAGTCTGATTTTTTCCAATCGCCCAACATTCAAAAGGGCCTTCCCAAAAAAACTTACGCTGGCATCGCAACAGTAGAAAGCCATGCTGTGCTGCCTACTTCTGTATGATGGACTCTGATCGTAATCTGCTGATCCAGCGCACAAAAGCAATGATTGCAATCACGATGATCCCAAATCGTATGAAATCACTCATATTGTATTCTGAGCCGAACGTATTTTAGGATAGCATACTATTATATTACAATAATACAGAGTGCTCAAAATGGGATATGAGCCGAGTCTAAACACTTGCGGCATGCTGGCTTGATAGTAAAACTCCACTGAATTAAGAGAAGAAAAAAAGGAGAAGGCCCTTTTACGCTGCCGCCCATAGCGGGGGGGCTCAAGTGCCTGAACCCAGAGCTACTTCATCGGCAATATGAGACGCTTTAGGAAGAATGCAAAGGCGAAAGTTGGGACATCGTGGGACACTCAGAAACAGCGTCTTATTCAACATTGATACCGGCCCCAAGTTGTTCCGGGCATCATTTGCAAACGGGAGCGATCCGAGTGAATCCACCGCGATCAATCTCGTCATCAATACAGTGTTATTGCCAAGATTCCCAGGTGATGAAGTTACTGTCCTGACGAGGGCAGCCTGACGAAAGGAGAGCAAATGACCTCCCTGCGTATCTTTCCCCATGAAACTTCTCATGACTGCGGATTTGCATGGCCGATGGGCTTATTACCAATGGCTGGCTGAACAAAACGTTGATCTGATTGTCATCGCCGGAGATTTGATCAACAACCTTGCGATCGATGAGTCCGAAATCATTTTAGCTACCCATGCTCTTGCTGGATTCCGTTCACCTGTAGCCGTCTGCTCAGGGAACCATGATCATCCCAATTGCTGGTTTCCAATACTCGAACATGCGGGAGTGTTGAGTGACGGTCAGAGCAAAGTCATCGGCAACCTACTTGTGACATCACTCCCCTTCGAAGAGGAGGAAAACGGCTCCAACGACCTCATCTTGCACGAGGGAAGGAAAAGAGTGGGACAACACACCTGGATCGTGATCAACCATGATCCTCCCTTCGGAACTCAAGTTGGGGGCCCTCTTGTCTCAACGAGAATCTTGCGGCAGATCCGGCATTACAGACCGGATTATCTGGTCTCCGGTCATTGGCACGATCAACCCTATAAGGGGAGTTGGTATTGCGCCGTTGGCCAAACCATTTGTTTCAATGCAGGGCAACCGGAAAAGGCCATGACCAAGAGGCCAAACTGCATCTACCTCGACACCTCAACGCGTCAGCTAGTCTGGATCAACACGAGCATGATCGGGAGTGCATCGGTTAAGCTGAAGCTCGACCAATTTTCCAATCCAAAAAAATATTCGGCCCGGTTTAGGAGAGTCAACCGTTCTAATCTGTATGAACATTGAACTCACGCCATCGCAACAACGCTCCGCCACCAAACTCGACTTTTTCTTCCAACTCGGACTCGGCAACATCGAAATGGTGAATGGAGTCTATGCGCGCCCCATTCCCTTAATTGCTGGCCCATCAGGAAGCGGTAAGACATTCCTCGTAGCCCAAATTGCCGAAAAGTACGGCCTGCCGATGTTCTGTATCAATGCTCAAAACTGGATTGTCCGGGGTGCGAAGAATGATTCTCAGGTGACCATGGATCAGATACAGGATTTCGTATCACAGAACCAGAGAGGGGTCATCTTCATTGATGAGCTGAACAAGCTCAACAATACACATGTTAGCTCTTCAGCCTGGAGCGCGGACGTGTTCTCTGAACTCTTAGCCTTTTTGGACCGAGACCAACGGCTGGAAGCCATGGGTATGAGCGGCTTGACCGAAAAATTGAAACAGAATTTCATGATCGTCGGAGCAGGGGCTTTCCAGGAGCAATGGCAAGCAAGCGCAGGAAATACACAGTCAATCGGGTTTGGAACCGAGGCAGAGATTCAGGTAGACCGTGAAAATGCGTATGTACTCGCGATCCGCAATCAGGAAGCGGTCCCCGACGAGCTCCTATTTCGCTTCAACGATCAGCTCATCGTTATCTCCCCTCCTACGGCGGAGGAATTTGGCAAGCGCATCACCACCCTGCGAACGGCATTATCGCTCCCATCTCTTCCCGAGAAGGAACTCATGCGTCTAGCCAAGGCTGCAGTACAGAGCGATAAGTGCATGAGGTGGCTTGAGGGGTACCTGTCCGAATGCCTTTCAGAACTTACTCCGGATGCGCTGGCCACTCTGGCAACCAAAGCGGGAGAGCTTGGAGCTTCCGAGACCCCGGCGAATGAAAGGAAAGTGTCTCAGTCTGCAGCAGAGCGGAAAAAAATGATCGCCTTCCGGGACACCTGTTTCGAGCACTACCGGAGCTCTTTGAGTAACCTCTCCGTCGCCTCTCGCAAACTCTTTCTGTTGCTAAATGGCATACTGCTGGCACAGCCCTCAGAGACTTTGTCCAAAGATCGGCAATGCCTATTGAAATGCCTGCCCCAAATCGGAGAACTGCTTTCACCGGATCAGCCAGCCGAGGAGTTTCCGATGACACTCATTCGGGGGCTGGACTATCTCGCGTTCAACGGGCTCAAAGCCCCTTCGCCCGTGATCACTCAAAGCGAGCGCGTCAAACTCGCAAATAACATTAAGAGCGTATCAGGCAAAATCGCAGAAGTAATCCCCCTCTTGATTTCTCATTGTGGAAACATTTCTGAGGGGCATGAAATCCGTGCACGAGCGCTTGATGTCGGAGTGTTCGCTGAGCGGGCTGCCGTTACCCTTGACGAGCTCTGCTGCATCGACACTAACGGCATGATCAAGCAAAGGATTTAATAGCCTCACAGAGTGAGGGTGCGGGCAGCTCCGTATCTTCGCTCTTATGAATACTATATCCGCAAAATCCTTCAATCAGTGGCTGTCCGAATCCAAAATCGAAGCCGATCTTCGCCACCATGTTCAAAGGCTCCATTCCAAGAGCAATGCATGGCGGTATGGGATTGAGAGCGGTGATTTGTATCACGATGTCTTCTTGAAGCTGTTACGGCACAACCATGAAATTCCAACCAGAGAAGAGCTCTTTTCTCTTTTCAGGACCACAGCACTGAATCACTTGATGGATCTCAGTAAGAAGCATTCCTTTCGAGGGGCATTTTTCTCAAAACCGATGCCGACTCGATTGAGGCCAACGCCAGGATCCACATTGGAAACGGTTGCCTCTAAGGCTCCCTCTCCTGCAATCCAAGCAGCTCTCTCTGACGAGGTCGCTAGGATTCGGCTGGTTGTCGCATCGGATCCGAAACTCAAGTCTCTTTTCCAAGCATTTGAGGAGTTAACAGGGCAGGGCGAGTCAGTTTCAACAGCCAAGATATCCCATCACCTCGATTTACCCTGCAAGCAGGTTTCCCAAAGCATCCAGAAGCTCAGGGCCGCGGCTCGGAGGAATATCTGAGCCAAGGATTTTAACGATCAGCTTTCAAAACTATGGAAGATGATAATCCAACTCTCTGGCCTGCCGGAACTGCGGTCCGTATGGTCAAACTTGCTGCTGTCGAGGATGCACAGTACCAAACCTGTTCTTGGCAAAACTGGAAAGCGGGAGAGTTGAATGATGGATCTCCTCCTGTGGAATATGAACTGCGGGGACACCTCATTGAACCGCTAGAAATCGGGAAACCTATCATCGTTGCGCGTACTCATCGCAATGGGGTCCAAGTATTGGGAACCTTTGTTTCCACACCGGTGAGGGAGTTCAAAAACGGGGCGGCGCTTACGATGAATTCTATCTATTGCATCAGCCGCGATGAGCAGGGTTCAGATGTCTGAAACATTGCCCTCTTGAGCAACGATATTGGGGAGTCCGTCTGGAGGAGCTGTCACCAACACGATCCGTTGAGTCAGGTGAAGATTTGGCTCAACGGAGGATTCGTTTTGGGTGAGGAGAAATTGATTGAATTTGACGGGATGTTGTTTCAACCAACTTTACGCTGGATCATCCATGTATCGACCTCGTCTGACAAAAGCCGAACATCCCCGCCCGGCAATCGATAAAATGGGCAGCCATTTTCTTTCAAGTAGGTGCGCAGGGTTCGTTCCGAAATCTTAAGACGCTCGGCTTCCTGATCGATGCTTTGGTAAACCGGTGGGGCTAGGAAAGGCTGTGGCTTCAGCATGCTACTTAGGGCTGACAGCGGAATATCAAGTTCCAGTTTTCCAGCGATGACGATCATGGAAAATCCCTCTTGGAGAGGAATGCTCATGCGCACACCTTTGCGCGCTTGAGCTCCGATTGATTTTCCAAGTACCTCCTCCATTGTGATGAGGGATTAGGATGGTCAGGCATCTGCGTCAAGGGAACCGAGCAAAATACTTGATGGACCCCATCAGATTTTTGAAAACCCAAAAAAACCCAAAATTTCTTTGCATACTGGGCGTATCTTGCTTCCGCGATTTGCCTAGGAAGATCCTTGCAACCTGCTGTTTGACGGCAAGTTGCGGAGTTTTGCGGAAAAATGAAGTGGCGACCCTAACGGGATTCGAACCCGTGTTACTCCCGTGAAAGGGGAGTGTCCTAGGCCACTGGACGATAGGGTCAAAGGGGTGGACACTATCCACTACCTGATGCGAAGGTTCAAGCTGTATCCTCAGGAATATTCGGTAGTGTCCTAATTTAAAACGGCGACACGCTGATTGTATGTTGTGTTTCTACACTTTGTATCACATTGGGCCCCATTGGGCCATTGTATTTATTTTCCTTGTATTACAAATACAAGAGGCGTAGAAATGCCTCATGGATATTCAATTCATTAAGCAGGCCATTCAAAATATCGAATCCGAGATTCAAGAAAAGAATCGCTTTCTTGAGGCGTATAGACTGATTGAAAAGGATATTCAGGGACGACAGTCTTCTAAAGAACCTCCAAAAGAAATTACTCCTTCGGCTCCAGTGACTAGGATTCGACCTCGCACGCCAAAGGGGATTATCCGCAACATCTGTTCTGAAATGACCGAGCCATTTTCTATCGACGAAATTGACGAGGAACTTCAGAAGCGTGGAATTTCAAACATCAAAAGAGCCACAATCAGCTTTGTCCTGTCTCAGATGAAAAGTGATGGCGAAATAGATGTCGCCAAAGAAGGGTCTGGAAGAATTGCGTCAATTTTTCACCCACCATCAAAAACATGAAATTAAAACCAGGGGGGCGAGTGACACCGTAACTCGTCGCCAAGAAAAAGAAAACCGGAGGGCGTGGCAGTCTCGCTAAAGAATTAGCCACGCTCCCCCGGCAGGTTTCTCAGAAACAACGGGGATAGAGTTCAGGTGAACGGGCAGCATTTACAGGTTCGCCCTTGGGGTTCAAATCCCCCTATCTCCACTATTTCTGTAGCACAGATACTCCATCAGGCGTTATCAAGCAACACTTTTCTTACCCAATCGGACAATTTTAGGCCGCTACTTTTAGCGGCCTTTTCTATTTTATGAAGCTCTCGTTGCGAAACTCTGGCGCGAACCACGCCTGCTTTTACTTGGCCTTGAGGCAACTTAGGTCTTCCTGAAATCTTTTTCATTATTGTAGCACAAAAATATATTGACCTCATTGTATTTCTGTAGCACAATAAGTCCACAACAATATGGCAAACCTACTCTCCACAGAAAAACAGGGAATCGTCATCGGCGCTCTTGCCGAAGGAAACAGCATCCGCAGCATAGAGCGCATGACTGGTATTCACCGTGATACGATCATGCGTCTTGGCGTGCGTGTTGGTCAGCAGTGCAAAACGATCCTTGATGACAAAATGAAGAACCTTGATTGCAAGCGGATTGAGGTTGATGAAATCTGGGGATTCATCGGAAAGAAACAGGCCAATGTCCGCAGCACGGACAACCGCGCAGAGGTTGGCGATGTCTGGACATTCCTTTCCATTGATCCCGTCACAAAACTCATGCCTTCTTTCGTGGTCGGAAAACGCGACAAGTATCACACTCAGATTTTCATGGATGATCTCGCCTCACGGATGAAAAACCGCATCCAACTTTCCAGCGATGCCATGATTTCGTACGCTGATGCTGTCGAGCGCACCTTTGGCTCCGATGTGGACTACGGGCAGATCGTATAGGAATATTCATCCCCTGTTGCCGAGGAACGCCGTAAGTACAGCCCCGCAAAACTCCGCGCAGTGTATCGCACGGCTGTTAATGGTGTACCTACTCCCAAGCTGGTTTCGACTTCTATGATAGAACGGGCAAACTTGACCCTTAGGACTCACTGCAAACGCCTTGCTCGACTCACTCTCTCTTTCTCCAAAAAGAAGGAAAACTTTGAAGCTGCCATTGCATTGCACCTCGCCTACTACAACCTCGTTAAGTCTCATGGCACTCTTCGCATGACGCCAGCAATGGCCGCAGGAGTTGAAAAGTCTTTGTGGACGGTCAATGATCTCGTCGATGCAGCGAAGTAAATATCTCAGCCAGCTCAAGGAAGCGATTCGCGCCGTTCATGGCTGCGAGTCTCTTCATGTCTCTACAAGCCGCGTGGTGTCTCAATTTGAGGGAGAGACGGCTTGGGACGGAGAGGTTGAGACTTTTGACCTCAACGGTCATCCCAAGGCCAAGCGTTGCCATGCTTGGGGCTATGTAGAGAAAGGGAGCTTCAAGGCAACTGCCGTGTTGGAACTGCCTCCGGTGGATTCTCCTTCAACTGCCGTAGATGTGGCGATTGCGGCCAAGACAAAGCAATGAATCGTTTGTACCGTCCTTTAATTTCAGTTTTCGTCAAACACCACTCGATATTTACTTGATAAACTAAACCTTAGAAAATAAGAACGGTGCCCGTTGAACCTCGCCCTCCTACAGTTCAAGCACTTTTGGATCGATATTTTGGGCCTTTGGTGGCCAGGAGAGAAGACCATCAGGCCACAATCTCACTGGACAATCCGGTTTCAGTTCACACGGAGGGTGCTGTTCGATTTTCAGCGCCTCTGTGCGGAATATCAAACTGAGTACCGAAATAAGGACGGCAAAGCTACAGCGGTAGTGATCGATGTAGATGCCGCCAAGGAGTTATGTGCACACTACCGCGCCAGCAAAGAAGGCCGAACCGAGTATTCTTACTTGGTATATCCTCCCGCGAAGCTATTTTCCCGGAGGCTCTTTGAATTGGCCATTGGAAGCCGCAATGTAAAGGGTGTTATTTTTTTAGCGGGTGGAACTGCATCTGGGAAATCATCTGTAGTCGCATCATACAAGCACCAAGATCGATCTCTCGTTATCATGGACGGCACACTATCTGACTACGCGATCGCCCATCAACAAATCTGGAGATGCATTGCCGCAGGGAAATTTGCGCTCGTTGTATATGTGTATACACCGATAGATGTCGCCATGACTCGGGCGCTTGACAGAGCCATTAACCGGGGAAGAGTACTGTCACTGGAGGTATTTTCCGCCACTCACTTTGAGTCACAGAAAACCATTCAAAGATTACAAAAATGCCACAACTACGAAATAAACTTTGCGATACGTGCCTTCAATGGTTTAAATGGGGACGCTCTTGAATTTGAAACGATACCCATTTATAAATCGCTGCATGATGTCCAAAGTCGAGCGAACGATTGCTTCGAGAGAGAATTACTGGATCGCAGTAGTCAAGGGAAACCAATCCCAGGTCGGATCATTGAAAAATTCAGACAGTCCGGTCGAAGAGTGGGCTAATAAAGTGATTCTTGAAATGAGTAAAAATTACAGCAAGGCAGTTCGAACAAGAAAACTTCCGCGTATTTTTTGAATCATTTTTTTATAGCACAATGTAGTACAATTGTGATTGATTGGCTCTGCACGCCTCATGTCTTCGCAAAATCTACGGCTTGAACAAGCTATAGCGCATGTGAGTGTCATGAGACAGCGGCCTCATGAGGCCATCCGACTGCTCTAAGCTCATTCAAATTAGGACACTACCGAATATTCACTTCCCTTGACTCGTCGCCCCGCACGGTGAAGATAGGGTGATGTCCTCAGATTACCAAAGTGTGGATCTTCTCCGTCGCATGCGTCGCAATCGTGCCACTCCGGCTCTTCGCTCACTGGTGCGCGAGACAGTGCTCCACCGGGAGGATCTGATTCAGCCGCTCTTCGTGCGTTCCGGTAACGGCGATTCGGAACCCGTGGAGTCGATGCCCGGCGTGTTGCGTCATTCTGAGACCTCGCTGGTTGAAGAGTGTCAGAAATTGGAAGATCTCGGAATACCTGCCGTCGCACTTTTCCCCTGTATTGAGCCATCAAAAAAGGATCCGGTCGGCACTCATGCCTGTGATTCAGGGAATGTTTTGTATGCTGCAATTCGTTCGGTGAAGGCTGCCTGTCCTCAGTTGGCGATCATTGCCGACGTGGCGCTTGATCCCTATACAAACCACGGTCATGACGGATTGCTGGATGAAAGCGGCGGCGTGGAAAATGACTCGACAGTCGAAGCCCTCTGTCGTCTTGCCCTTGCTCAGGCTGAGGCGGGTGCCGATGTGGTCGCTCCCTCCGACATGATGGATGGTCGGGTCTGGGCCATTCGCACGGCTCTTGATGATGCCGGTTATCAGGGGGTCGGTATTCTGGCTTATGCGGCAAAATATGCCTCGGCTTATTACGGGCCGTTTCGGGATGCCGTCAAAAGCGGTAGTGTCGCTACTCCGCTCGACAAGCGTGGCTATCAGATGGATCCGGCAAATGTGCGAGAGGCGCTGTTGGAGGTCAGCCTTGATGAGGAGGAGGGTGCCGATATGGTGATGGTGAAGCCCGCTGGTGCCTATCTGGATGTGATCCGGGCGGTGCGTGAATCAACCCTGCTGCCGCTGGCGGCTTATCAGGTTTCCGGGGAGTATGCCCAGATTCATGCCGCGGCAAGACTCGGTTGGCTTGATTACGAGGCGACGCGGGATGAGTCGTTGATTGCGATCAAGAGGGCCGGAGCAGACATGATCCTGACCTATTTCGCCGCCGAGGTGGCGGCGCTGCTGTGATGGGGCGTCATTTTACACTGCTTTCTGGGGGGCTCTGCCTTCTCTGGGTGCTGCTGTTCTGTGGCTGCGCCGACACCCATCACAGAATGATCATCAGTGTGCCGGATCAGCAGATGCTCGTGCTGACCGATGGGCGTCCGGTGGCGGTCTATAAGGTTTCCACCTCGAAGTATGGAGTCGGCGATCGCGAGGGAAGTTATGCCACACCGCTCGGAAAACTCCGTGTTCGCCAGAAAATCGGCGACGGAGCGCCGCTCGGTGCCGTCTTTCATTCACGCCGTCCGACAGGGGAGGTCTTGGAGCCGAATGCCCCTGGACGGGATCCGATCGTGACACGCATTCTCTGGCTTGATGGTCTGGAACCTCATAACAGGAATGCCTTCAGTCGTTGCATCTACATTCATGGCACTCCTCAGGAAGCAATGCTCGGGGCTCCCGCCAGCTATGGCTGCATCCGGATGAGTTCCGCTGATGTGGCCCGTCTCTATGACCTTGTCGGGCGTGGCGCGCGTGTGGAGATTACCGAAAGACATCTTGTGTTGCCTCCCAAAGAGTAAAGTAAGCGTGACGAGCGAGGAAAAATGAGGCCGAGAGGGTTTTTTCGATAAGATTTTCTAATTGATTGGATTGACGAGCGGGGGTAATCGGGCAATTCTAAGTGATTGATTTTACTTAACCGATTAACGCTCTCCTTCTTAGCGCTTCTCATTCTCTCTGTTTTTGGCGGAGTTGCCCCTGCTACTGCTTCTGAGCAGGAGCCTGCCATTCTTCCTTCCTCAACAGTTACCCCTGATCCGCATCATGAGATCATCGTGAGTGTGAAGGATCAGAAATTGCTCCTCATGACAGATGGCAAGGTCGATGGATTTTACCCGGTTTCAACGTCCAAATTTGGAATCGGCGATGGTTGGGGCAGCTATACAACTCCTCTTGGAAAGCTGATTGTCAAAGCCAAGATCGGCATGGGGCAACCGCTCGGAGAGGTTTTCAAGTCTCGTACACCGACCGGAGAGGTCCTGCCTCCGAATGCTCCCGGACGCGACCCGATCGTGACGCGCATCCTTTGGCTGGAGGGCCAGGAAGCGGGAAATCGAAATGCCTTTCAGCGTGGCATCTACATTCATGGGACTCCTCAGGAGAACCTGCTGGGGCGACCAGCAAGTTACGGGTGCATCCGCATGCGTTCTGCCGACGTGGCGGTGCTGTGCGCGAGGGTTTCGACCGGTGCCACGGTGAGGATCATCGCCGAGCATCTCCCGATTCACGAACCTTTGTGGAAGAAGTTCCTGGAGACTGCCCTAAAACCCCCCGCAAGTCGCGTTGCTAGTATTTCCTGAATCTAGGTTTTACCACAAAGAGGGATCCAAGGGCCATCCAAGGTGGGATAAAATAAAAGAGGATGGCTATTCCAGTGATGCTTTTTAGGCCCCGTGCGGAAAGCTTGGCTGTTTTCTTTGTCAGTCCTTTGAACTCAGGCTCTCCCGAGCCATTCGCCGCTAAAGGGGCTACCTCTGGTAATACGAGGCACGGGGCAGTGCCCGGATAGCCTGTACGAAGCACAGCCCGCAAGGGTGTCACTCGCGGGAGCGAGGACAGCAATCCTATCAGCTTTGATTCGCTCGCTCCCGCTCAGCTCACCCGCTCCGGGCTATGCTGTTGCATAGTCTATCCAAGCCGTTCCCACGGCTATGTATTCGCCAGTCACTGATTTGTGGTGAATATCCAAGTGCCGTCAAACCTGAAGAGTTTTAACCACAAAGAAGGGGCAAAGAGGAGTCCAAGGAAGAATCAAAGAAATGAGTATTGTCATGCCACTTTTCAAACTACTTGGCTGTTACCTCTTCGGTCCTTTGTGGTGAAAATCATTTGGCTATGGAACAATTTAACATTCTATAAATCAGCATGTTCCTAGATCCCAACCGCCTCGTAACGGCGAAGCCCGGCAAGCCACAGCTGCCTTCCGGCCAGCAGACAGAGGATCACCCAGAGAGCCTGAATCCCAAGCCCCTGCCAAAGTTGAGGCCCTTGAATTTTTTCCATCAGCACGGCCACGGGGAAGTAGAGTTCATAGGGAAAGGGGAGAAGTCGCAGCAGGAATCCTGCAGTGCCGGGAACGGCATCGAGAGGGAAAAGTCGTCCGCTGAGGAAATACTCAAAAGAATAGAGGATGAAAACGACGGTCGAGATCTCCAGAATCCAGAAAGCTAGCATCGCAAGAGCGTAGGCGATCAAAAATTGAATCGCCCCTGCCATGACCAGACTCGGAACGAAATAGAGCCAGGTGACGAGGTGGACTGGCCAGTGGATATACTGCCTGTACCACCAGAAGACAGCGAGGACCGGGAGCAGCGTGACAACGGTATAAAGAAGGCGCGAGCCGACAAAAATGCAGGAACGATAGGCCAGGAAATTGAATGGCTTCAGGAGCAGGGAACTAAGTTGTCCTTCCCGAATCTCGGCGGCGATCTGCCATTCATCCTCGGTCGGGGTGATGAGATTTTCGACCAGCAGGACGATGAGAAAATAGAAAATCATCTCCCCGAAGTTGTAGCCGGCGATTTCACCGGAGGAATCACTGAAGATGGCACGCCAGACAAAGACGGTTCCGAAGAGGGGAATGAGGCCGAACAGCGATCGCAGGAGGAAGTTCCACCGATAGACAAAAGTATTCTGAAGGCCTATCGAGAAGATGGCCTGGTATTTATCAATGGTTGCCCGAAGAGAAGCCATGGGAGAGGTGAGAGGGGAGAGAAAGCTGAAGGATGAAACTTGAAACCTGAACCAACCCGGTGGGAACCGGGGCGGTAGACTACCGGAGGTAGCCCCTTTAGGAGCGGCACCGCTTGCCGGGAGGCAAGTGCCGTCAATGCTGAGGTAAAAGGTGGAAAAGTAAAAGGTGGGAAAAGGCGCGTGGGAACGCGGCTTAGTCATTCGAAGCGTAGGCTGAGAAGTCCGAGGATCAGAAGATCCGAGGATGCCTGATCCGGGAGGATCGGCAGACAACGGTCTCAGGTGAGGCTGAGGAAAGTGCCGTCAAACCTTAAGAAAGAGAGGAGGGTTGACAAATTTTAACGGAACGAGAGGGTGGGGCAATGGCAGACTGGAATCTTGTTTCTCCTGAGCGACTTGGCAAAAAGATGTTGATGCGAGAGTCTGCATCTGATCCCCACAATGAACGTCTCAATGATACTTGTGGAGATTGGGATGGTTAGATTGGTTTAGATCTCATGCGAGCCCCCCTTTTCATTGCAGTATTGCTTTATGGACTTCGACTGCACGCAGCAGTACCCGAGATACAGATTCCAGGTGGAATATCTTCGAGCTTAAATCGCGAGATTATACTTACCCCAAAGGAAGGCGAGCCAGGTGATCCAAATGCTCTCAGTGTAGTCGTTCGCTACCAAAAGTCACATAAGACGATCGCTTCCGATATCATAGTTCCATTTGGTCAGATCACCGAAGTAGAGCCTTATATGAAGGCATCGTGGAGTCCCACTGGTGAGTACTTTGCATTTAACCTTCGGGATTGTCGTCACGCTACTGAAACGTTTGTGTATCGTGTCACCAAGTCGGCTATCACTCGAATAGAGATTCCCTATTATTGGGACCAGGCACGAAAGGTTCTGAAGCCGGACGCCGATTGCTTTGGTGGTACTGACACACCTATTCGATGGCTTGACGAGAAGACGCTGTTAATGCGCTCTCAAGGAGGTCTTCGTGATGAAAGTAAATACGACCTTCTGGTCACTATAGAATTTACAGATTCGAAGCCTTTAATTCGTTCTGTTAAACTGAATAAATGAGACCTTGTAACTCCCTGGAGCGAACATCATTAAGTCTGCTGGTTTGCATGGGCATACCGTGCATGGTGTCGCTCAGATCCAGACGTTAGGTTGTAGCACCACTACTCTTATGAACCTTCGATTTTTACTAATCCCTGCACTGATCTTTTTGTCGGTTCAAGCAAATGCCCAAGAGGGGGATGATAGCTTGGATCGTGTTATAACTGTGGCGGATTGTAGCGAGATATACGTACAGACACAGACAGGTTGGTGGCTGATTTTTCGACCCGATGGCTCGGCGCGGCTTGGATTTGGGTCATCTGGGGGTGACGATATTTCTTTGCCAGTGCAAAGCTTTTTGTTTCCAGAAATACATAGGAAACTCGCCGCGTTGAAGTTCGATGGCATCGGGTTATCACGTGATCCAAGTGTTGCGTTTGAAAAGAGGGGAGCGACTGGTTCATATGGATTGAGTACTTCGGACCACAAAGCTATAAAAGAATTGTTCCAAATGGTGCGGGAGAAAGTGAAAGATTTTGACAGCGAAGGTAGGCTTGCGAGCATATGGGCAGCTAATCTACCTATGCCATGAATAATAATATTCCATCGGCTAATCAATCACTGGGGCGAACACCATTAGGAGTGCCGGTTTGCATGGGATTACCGTGTATGGCGTCGCTCAGTTCCAGACGGTTCGAAAAAATGAAAAAAATCGCTCTCTATTGCTTTATTGCTTGTATGCACAGCGTTGCAGGTTCTCAGCCAGATTATTCCCCATCACAGATAACCAACCTGATAAATGATGGGAAGGCGACGCAGAATGGTGCACAATTCTCAAACCAAGGAATAGGTTGCGAAACTTTTCTACGGAAGGACTCTGATGACCATTTCGTTTTCTTTTTCCTGCGGGACGGAACATCCTACGGAGAATACAGGGATGAATTTCTCTCCCATGGTCGCATCCAGACAATTAGAGAAAAGTTTCTTGTTGCCGATTTGCGATCGTCAGAAGCCTTAAAGAAGGCCACCGAGTTCAGTTTTGTTCAACGAGACGAGGAATACCATTGGAATCACGATGTCGTTGTCGGATCCAAAGTCACATGGTTATTTATCACAACCCATCCTGACGGGACTGATGAACAAAAGCACGATGAGTATGTTCAATACCTAGTCCGCGGAGTTGTAAGCGTTGTTTTTCCTGAACAGGTAATGCCGCTTGAAAAGAAGTTTCAAGTGCTATTGGAGCGCACTACTCTCTCAAATTACGAAAAAATGTATGGTGGAGTAGAACAAATGATGTATGGCGGAGTCGGGACAGTTATCGACGTATTGCACTCACAGAACAACAGATATTCGATTTGGGCAACCTGGCCTGAAAGCGATCCGCAGCTTGCGATCATTTTAGATGAACTTGTGCCGAGAGATCCAAGGGATTCTTGGCCCTTTCCTTATCGATCTAAAGAGGTGGCAAGAATGCCGATAAGCCTCCAAAAACCGCAGTTCGTACCTTTTGCTTTCGAAGCAGCCGACGTATCGAAGCAGAGCAATGCAATAATTAAATAGTTTCAATTTCGTGCATTGTGTCGATCCGTTCCGGACGTTAAATCTCATGCAGACGCCCATTTTTATTGCGTTGTTGCTAGTCTTCCTATTGATAACGGCTGGTCGGACCGATCCCGGCCCAGATGAAGAAGCGTTTCTTGCGTTGCCTGGCGCGCAGGTGATCACCCCTCCTGGTTATGCCAATCCTATGCTTGAAACCATTCCGGCAGATCTTCAAAAACTTTTGGCCCACTATGACTGGGGCGTCATCGATGGTTCTGTTCCTAAAGAGTTCCATGGATTTGTTTTCGATCTGAAGCAGGAAGGAAAGAAAGCGTACTTCGTCGTTAATCCCGCGCTTTCTGGGTCTGGCGGGTCTGGATATTTAGGGTTTTATGAATTTCCTGAAGGCTGGCGGGAAATCGCTGATTTTCAGGGATCTCTCTATTTATATCCATCCCCACGGGGAACGTGGCCCACTCTTGTTTGCACAGGTCGCGGAGGTGGAGGCATCTGGGCTAAAACCTACATGAAATTCTCCAAAGAAAGCTATCAGGACATCGCGACTCAGCACTATGAGCGAGGCGTCATCACTTGGGACAAGCCAGCATCGAACTAGATCACTAGAACGAACACCATAAGTTATGTCTCTCCATTCACTCCATTCGCAATAAATGAAGACCTGCCTCGCTACTATTTTTCTGATTTTAGGATTTTGCTCTGTAGCATTGCCTGCCGAAGATCAACTTTCCTATATTCCTTCTGATCAGGCGCTTCACTTTGGCCCCCCCTATGCAGGCCAAAAGATAGAATTGATGCTGCCTGAACGTCATGTGACTTCCATAACGATCACAGACACATATTTTAAAATGAGTCGTTTTCCACCGGCGGAATTTTATTTAGATCCTCTGAATAAAATTCTGAAAGAGAATGTAAACTTTTCTACTTTAACTCATCTTCCGAAAGATTCGGTTCTTTACTGGAGAGGATATACAACCACTTCATCAAATCCACCCATAAGAGTCGATTTCTACACCAACCCTAACTGCGTCGTTCTCACCAGCGCCCATGGAAGTGGCATTATAGAAAATTCAAATAACAGTGAACATAAAGCTGCAACTAACCAATAGGTGATAGGGTTTTGAAGAAAAACTTAGGAGAAGCATCCCACACCATGAAACATAAAATAATTCTACTTTCTCTCCTGATGATGACAGTGGGAGCGGTTTTTGGCCGAAACATAGCGATTGATCTGACAAAAGCCCCGCCGATGCAACTAGGTGATGCCTACGTTATCGCGGTGGAAGTCTTGGGCTCATCTGCAAAGTCGCTCCATTGTACTTCCGCCCGTGTAGAAATTGCCTTTGCGCTACATGGAGAATGGATGTTCGATTTTTACAGTACGACTGGGGACTTTAAACAAGTCATGGTTCCTTTCGACAAGACTGATAAACCTAGAGTTTTTGACGGAGGAGTACCAGCCTACTTGTGAAATCAATGATACCCCCCGAGATGGCTCTCCCCAGACTGCTCCCTCAGCTTATCACTAGAGGAACAAATCCATAACATATCCATGAAAAGGTATCTTTTTTTAATCACTGGAATAAGTTTATCGATTTTATTGCCATGTCTCCGTGCTAATGAAGATGCGCAGTTTTTTATCACTGTAGCTCAAGGTGTAGCAAAAGTTTCAGCAATTCAAATTGGAAAGGGATTGGGATCCGCTCTCATTCCACTTGGAATGGGATCACAAAATGGGGGCAACCTTACTGTATATTCTCCTCTTGACCATAAAATAGAAGAATTACCGCTCAGTAGCATATTTCCTGCTAGTTATTCAAAATCTTTAGTTAGTAGTTCTTATGTAANNCAAATCGGTACTGATTGCGTTGTTACGGATGTAACGAGCAAACAAGATGTCATGAAATTTCGTATTGAATCACTTCCTATGGCTGCATGCTTCGATCAAATGATGTGGATTTCAGATCACCAAATTTTATGTACAGCTATTGGCCGAAGAAAAACATCATTCTCTATTTTGGATTTAAATAGTCACACCATTATTCATGACGACCAACTTAAAGATATTCTCTATGCATCATTTGTTAACAATAATTTAATGCTTTTTTACACTAATGAAAATGGCGTGGTGTTAGAAAAGCCGTTTCACCCGCTGTAATCTTCTGCCTCTTAGATCGCCACGGTTCTGGCTCCAAAGTAACTACATTTTATAGCGTCTCCAAAAACCTATTATCTTCTATCCTATATTTCATCGAGAAAGTGTCTCCTGAGAAATTCTAACACAATTTCACAGCCTTGGAATCCGCATGATCCCCACCCAAAGCGAAGTATGAAATTATCTCTGATCCTCGCCTTGGCATTGCTCTCCTCAGCCTATGCCACTCCTGTGGAGGTGCTTCATCTCACCCCTGTACCCAATATGGACAGGGCTGACCTTTACTACCTGCCTTCCTCCTCCACACCCAAGGCAGTTCTNNTGAGCGGAGAAGGTTTGGTCTCATCGCCCGTTTGGCAGAAGTTTGCCCGAAGCAACAATCTGGGCCTTGTAGGACTCTCCTTTTCCTCACCGCTCAATCACATCAAAGATGGCCTGGGCTATTACTACGCCTCCAAAGGTTCTGGAGATCAGCTACTCGAAGGAATCCGTAACATCTATGCCGGTGACCCTCCACTCTTACTCTATGGCTTTTCAGGAGGAGCTCAATTCACCAGTCGCTTTGAAGAATACGCTCCCGATCATGTCCTGACCTGGTGCGCCTATTCCGCCGAATGGTGGGATATTCCACTCCATAAAGCGCAGAATCCGCCCGGCCTCGTGGCTTGTGGAGAGAGTGATGCGGTGCGCTACGGGGCATCTATCACCTATTTCAAGCAAGGGAGAGCCGTTGGAAAGCCCTGGGTATGGATCAGTCTTCCCCGGACCGACCACGAAAATTCACCTCTTCTGGATGATTTTGTGAGGAAGTATTTTTCTGCATGCCTCAACGGTGGATCAAATTTATCTCGCGGAGTATGGGTCGATGTGGATACCAAACTTATTGTGTCTGAGCAAGAGGCACAAAACCATCCCTCTCTCTCTGCGTGGCTGCCAACCCAACAACTCTATGACGACTGGAAAACAATTCATGAACCTTAAATCATCTAAAAGTGCGTTTTCTTTGCCAATTTTCAGAGCTTTGTTATGCGTACTGATGGGGCTGTCCACCTCCCTCTACGCCGACTCCGGATTTTTTAAAATAGATGAGCCCTCCACCCATTTTAAACAAGCACATCCGACTTTCGGGGCAAAAATCAGCGCGCAGGAAAATATTTATTCAAAATATACCTTTGTGAAAGGGTATATCTATGACCGGGATGGAAAGATGATCCACTACTTCAAGTCTCCTATTTATGTGCCATTTATCTTAAAAAAGGATCAAAAGACTGAAATTGACTTTAAAATCCCCAGGGGCATGAACGTAGATGACTGCAGTGCAGTCATTGTCTTTGGCGATAAAAATGAAGCAGTTGCTATAACCTATCCTTCGATACTCTCAGAATCCTCCTTTAATTATCCGGAAAAAAAGCTTGTGGAGGATCATACCCCTAAAATCATCACCCGCAAAAAGGTGATTGATCCTTTGGTGGAATATGTGGTCAAGGCAGGTGCAGTTAATGGGAAAAGCCAGCAGTTGACGCTTTTTTTGAGGATGCCCAACGGGGTTGAGGACCCCTCTGAAGTAACCGGAGTACTGGTGGTGTGCGTGCTCTGGACAGGAATTGATGTGGCCAGGATAGATATGCAGCAACCTGAATTGCGCGGGGACTACAATGGAATCTTTGCATACGCCAATTATCACAAGTTGGCGATTCTTGCCTGGGGAGGACCCGGGGCTGAGTGGGATCCACGCAAGAACTACAACGATATGGGTAAACTCCAAGTGAGTACTATGGATAAGGAGCTCGATACTGTGGCTGATGCCTGGGAAAAAGGAGTGCAGGATCTTACCACGCAATACGACCTCCCCAAAAAGGATTATTTACTCTGGGGAATATGTGGCTCTGCTCAATGGGCTCAGCGTCTCTGTCTGAGAAAACCGGATTATTTCCTCGCAACCTATATGCTCATCCCTGGAAGTTTTGACGAGCCAACCCCGGGGGGGAGCAAGGTGCTGTGGTGTCTCTGCACCGGAGACGAGTATGGAGGCTATGAAAATGCCCTTCGCTGGTATAAAGAATGCTGCGCAATGGGATATCCCATGATATTCAAAGCCTATGAGGGTCTGGGGCATCGCACGAGTCGCTCATCTGTGGGGATGTCGTTCAAATTCTTTGACTTTGCCCTGACTCAAAAAGACCAGAAAGACCAATACGATGTCGACAGTCAAAGCCGGCTGGCTTCTTTGAAATATGCCAATGCCGGGAAAACCGGCGTCCCTTGGTCAACGGCTTTTCAGAAGCCGCTTTTTTATGGCGATATCGTTAATCAGGAGGTCTTTCCAGCCGCTCAGGTAGAGATGATTCCTGAGGGATTCAGGACGCCTCTGCCGACACCCCAACTTGCCGATTACTGGTTGAGAGGTAGATGATNNGCTGGGGAACCCCAATAAAACAGGAGCCTTGATCGCCCTTCTGATGATTTCGGTTTGGGGGCTGAGTTTTATTAGTCCGTTTCGCAAGTGGGGATTCTGGGTAGCGCTGACTCTCTTTACCGGCTTGGGAGTTTGTTTGATACACACATTTTCCCGAGGCGGACTGATTGCTCTCTTTGCTGGGCTTGTCCCACTAATCCTGAGCGCGCCAAGACCTTGGCCCCGGAGCAGGGTGCTGGCTCTTGTGGTGATGTCTTGGATCATCATAGGGGCTTCTGCGTTTCTGAATGCCGAGCAGCNNTGCTCCAGAAGGGTGGGGGATTGGTCACTCAGGTGATGCCTACATGCAGTGGTATCAGCCCCTTTCCGAGCATCAAGGATACCGCACTCTGGTAAATAGCCATCTGACATGGCTGGTAGAAATAGGCTGGCCGCTTCGGTTCGCTTATCTTTTTGGTTGGGGATGTATTTTCCTGCTTTGCTGGCCGGAAGAGAAAAGA
>DKEN01000049.1 GCA_002452515.1 Spartobacteria bacterium UBA6821
CCACGAGCCTCACGGAAAATGCGTTGAAACATTTTCTCAATCAATGTTTGAAGGTCCTCGGCCTTGACGAAAGAAGCCTCGATATCGACCTGGGTGAACTCCGGTTGACGATCAGCCCGGAGATCCTCATCACGGAAACAGCGGGCTATCTGAAAGTATTTGTCCACGCCACCAACCATCAGGAGTTGCTTGTACTGCTGAGGAGCCTGAGGCAGTGCATAGAAACTCCCGGGGGTGAGGCGTGACGGAACCAGAAAGTCGCGCGCTCCCTCGGGTGTGCTCTTGGAGAGAATCGGGGTTTCGATTTCCCAGAACCCCTCGGTGTCGAGCACATCGCGGATGGACTTCGTCACGCGGTGGCGAAGGCGCAGGTTGGCCGCCATTGCGGGACGGCGGAGATCGAGAAATCGGTGCGTGAGACGGAGATCTTCATTCGCGATCCGCTCATCCATCGGAAAGGGGGGCACCTCGGAGCGGTTCAGCACCGTGAGCGAGGAGGCAACAAGTTCAATGCTTCCGGTCGGCAGCTTGGTGTTCTCCGTACCTGCAAGACGGGCAACCACTTCACCAGAGACTGTAATGACATCCTCAGATCGAAGGCTGTGCGCGGCTACTGCAGCATCAGCATGAAGCTCGGGACGGAAGACCACTTGAGTGATTCCCTCACGATCCCGAAGGTCGATAAAGATCACCCCGCCATGATCACGGCGGGAGGCGACCCATCCGCTGAGGGTGACAGTACGTCCAATATCGGTAGGGCGCAGGGCGCCGCAGAGGCAATCACGGTAGTGCATGGAATTTGGGATAGGGAATGGGTGAGGAAAAAATAGAAGTCAGAAGTCGGGATTCAGAGTTCAGGAGGAAGAGAATAATGAAACTTGAAACCTGAAGAAGTCAGAAATTGGCCACATGAGGCCCAAGCAGCACAAAGAAAAATGAACTAATCCGACAGCCTCTCATCCCTGTGCTTTTTGTGTTTTTGGCCTTGTGCATCTTGTGGTTAGTCAGCTTTCAGGTTTCGATTTTCCTGAAGCCATGCAAGGAGATCTCGTTCCGCAAGTTCCTCCTCATGACGATCGGCAAGACGCTTCACCTTCACTACGGGCCATTCGGCTCCAATAACAACGGCAAGGGTGGCCCCGGCACTCTCGGCAGTTCCAAACTGTTTTCCCACTCGTTCGGAACCAAGAGGGAAGGCAACCCTCCAGCCTTCAGATCGAAGTTTTTGAGAAAGGGCAAGCGCGGCGGGTCTTTTTTCCTCGGCCGCGATGACGATGTAAATCTGCACCGGAGCATCGGCCTTGAGCGCACTCTCTTCCTGAGTCTTCGCCGCAGCGACCTCATTGATGAGTTCCAGCAACACGGCATCCCCGACTCCAAAGCCGATGGCGGGAAGATCAGCCGAGCCGTCACTCAGATCGGCAAGCAGGCGATCATAGCGACCTCCTCCGGCAATGGCCCGCAGGTTTCCCTGAAGGGCAAAGGCTTCAAAGACGACTCCTGTGTAATAAGCCAGACCACGCACCACCCCGAGATCAGGACGGACAAAGTCACGCAACCCGCGGGCTTCGAGATCGGAGAGCAATGGGGCGAGACTCGGGATCTCGGCACGCTGCACAAAAGACTGAAGAGCCGCGAGTGGAATGCCGAATGGCACAAGCTTTTCCTCGGTCTTCTCGGCGGGTTCCCGCTCCATCTTGTCGACGATGTTGAGAAATTCCCCGGCACGCCCCTTCTCCACCCCATGCTCGTCCAGAAAATCATACCACGCCTCACGATTGCTCAGCCGAATGACAAAATCCTGGTTGGTCAAACCGAAGGAACGGAGCAGGTCAATCAAGAGCGCAACCATCTCCGCATCGGCAGCCGGAGAAGAGTCGCCCAGGAGATCACAGTTAAATTGCAGGAACTCGCGGAGTCGTCCCCGTTGCTGTCGTTCATAGCGGAAGCAGGTCCCGACATTGAACCAGCGCAGGGGCTTGGGATAGTCCCGGTGCCTGGCCGCCACCATCCGAGCGAGTGTCGGGGTCACTTCGGGACGCAGGGCGACTTCGCGTTCCCCTTTGTCCGTGAAGCCATAGAGTTGGCCGAGGATCTCCCCCCCGCTGTTTTTTTTGCGGTAGAGTTCGGCGGACTCCAACGTCGGCCCATCAAATTCGACAAAACCATACCGCCGAGCCGTCTCGCGCCAGCATCCGACCAAATAGGAGCGGCGCGCAAAATCCTCGGGAAAGAGGTCGCGGAATCCGGGGAGTGGTTTCATGGTTGGTTCGTGAAGATTCGGTAGAGGAAAGGGCAAAGAGATTAGGGAAGCAATCCTCTCCCGACAATAACCTATCGTTGTTTTCTTAGAGGAATCCGAGCCCTTCTCAGCACTCCTTTGGCACGCATTCGTCAGCGGGAAAAATTATTTGCGAAGATTTCTCTTGCGGGATCAGTCATTGAGGGATAACTAGCCCCTCCCAAATTGCCATTTATTGCAAGATCGGAAATCCTCCCCTGAACTCTTTTGAAACCCTGACATGGCCAAGAAAATACCTGCTAAAAAGACCTCCAAGTCTGTTGCGAAGCCCGCTGCCAAACCTGCAAAAAAGGCTGCGGTCAAGATTTCCAAAACCAGCGTTCCGGCAACAAAGGTTAAAAAAGCCGCTATTGCAAAATCATCAGTGAAAAAATCTCCTGTTAAAAAAGTTTCCAAATCCGCTCCCAAACCAGCGGTAAAAGCCGTGGCCAAAAAGGCCCCTGTCAAAGTCAAAGCCAACGCCGCGCCCGTTAAAAAGGCAGCCGTGAAGCAGACTGCGAAAGCCAAGTCAGCTCCTGCTAAAAAGAATTCAACTCCTGTTTTCAAGAGCCCCAAGGCAAAGCCAGTGCAGGTTTCCCATCCCACTGATCGCGTGCTCGCTCAGCAGTTTGTTCGCAAGCCTGCCGCAAGCAAAAATAATCTTTCCCCCTTTCTCGTTCGCCAGCGTCAGCGTCTGCTCGAACTCAAGGATACTCTTCTCGATTCGATGCGCGGCGTCGCCCGTGACAATCTCCACGCCGGTAGCGAGACTTCCGCTTTTGGGATGCACCAGGCAGATGCCGGAAGCGATGCCTACGACCGTGATTTCGCCCTAAGCATGCTCTCCAAGGAACAGGGATCACTTTACGAGATTGACGAAGCGCTCAAAAGGATCGAAGATGGTTCATACGGCGTGTGCGATATCTGTGAAAAGCCGATACGCCATGACCGCCTCGAAGCCCTTCCTTTCACTCGTTATACGGTGGAATGCCAGGCTGAGCTTGAAAAGCGCCAGCACCACCACAGTGTCAGGCCTCATATCAACTCGCTCTTCGGTCTGACCGAGGAGGAGACTGAAGGCGAAGAGGAAGAGAACACCGAAAATAGCTAGTCACCTAGCGCCCAGCAGACAACATCATCAACTATCATTTTTATGCCACGCGATATCATCACTCTTGAATGCACCGAAGCGGTTGCCGAAGGAAAGCCCGTTTCCCGGTACACCACGACCCGCAACAAGAAGAGCCTCCGCACCCCGGGGCGCCTCGAGAAGAAAAAATACAATCCCAATCTCCGCCGCCACACGCTCCATCGGGAGACCAAGTAAACAGGAGATTCGTTTTAGGATCAGCACAGAGAACACACCATGAGCATACCAAAGACACCACAGCGCCGCTCCAATTTCCGCCGCGCCAACCGTTGCATGCCGCGCCGTCGGCTCGACATCGCCACCGAGGCCATTGATTTCAAGAATCCCGACCTCCTGAAGAAATTCACCACAGAGAGTGGCAAGATTCTTCCTCGTCGCCTGACAGGACTTGCAGCCCATCTTCACCGCAAGATCACCCGTGAGATCAAGCGCTCCCGCGCTGCTCTCTTGATGAAGTAGTCCAGAAACTTTCCCTCCCCAAGAATCAAAGGCGCCACCGAGCAATCGGTCGGCGCCTTTTTTTGTTTCCCACTGCGCTTCAAGGCTGGTTTTATCACCAGGAAGCTTCTTTTGCATACTCCACGCTCACAGAAAGGACGTCGCTGCCTCTGCAACTCACTACTCGCAAGCATCGGCCTCGCCCAGATTCACACCAACGGAGAAATCGAACCCCCGATCCTCACGGCAGGCGATCAGGTCGCAAGCATCGCTTCCTTCCTCAAACCCGGCGAAAAAACCTACTCAGCCAAACAGGTCTTGGATGCACTCTTGGCGTGAGCATGCACTTTTGATGCGATGTGTGGACTTACCCTTTTCTGCAGGCCAAATAGAGAAAGTGAATCGGTTTTTTCAAACATTCGAAGGAGATGAGAATGGCCTAATCGGCTTCACTGCCAATTCGGTGGCCAAAGGAGTTTACTCTTTGCGAATGAAGGGCCTACCAGTCCAGCGATTGGTGATGCTTTGAGGAGGATCCGGCAAACCTGCTGCGGTCCTTGCAGCCTTGGCCTCAGTCATCTCTTCGGCAATGGAAGGCAGATTGAGGAAGTCAATGGTCTCAAGAATGTCGGCCTTCTCATCGTCATCCGTGATTCGATGCGCAATCCCCCGAAGGAGAGGAATGATGGAACGGTCATCCATTTCCCTCGCCCTTTGTAAAGCGGCTTGGTGCAAATCCCTGCCGGGACTCTCCAAGTCGGCAATGATGCTGCTCTCTGCGGGATTGGAAATAACAGACGGTGGCTTATTGACACTGCGCAGAGGCTCGGCAGTCTGCAGCAGCATGAGATCGGGATGGGTTGGCCCAGGCACCAAGGATGGAGGAGTCGCCCTCTCTGGTACTGCCGCAGTAGTCGGAGCTAAAGAAACACGAGCGACTTCCACCCCCAGAAGGACTACTGCCACCATCACACTGATAGCCAGGACTGCGGACAAGGGCTTTCGGACGCTCATGTCTCGGCCAGTGGGAGATCGAACAACTTGCTCAGGATCCCGCTGGTCCCTTGCCGGTCCCTGAAATGGCACCTTTGAACACAGCCGGGTTGGAGCCATAGGTGCCAAATCCGGTTACAGTCCCTGAGTAGGAGTATGTTTCGGTTTGGGGATCGCCATTGGTATTCTGGGCGGCGGTCAGCGCGGCCAAGGACTCCTTGGTCTCGACAATTCCGCTCACATTGAAGCTATTGCCATTCCCATCATCAAAGGTGATGTTCCAGACACTCGTAAAAACGATGCTTTGTGCCACCGGGTCACTGGTGTCTTGAGTGCTGCTGGATGTCAGTGCGCCGTTACCGCTGAAGTCAGTCGTGATACCGAGGGCGGAGGAGAGATCAGTGAAATCACCCGCACTGTCCAACATTCCGACTGCAGCAGTGCCACCTGTCAGATCGGGGTCATAGGAGAGATAGGATCCGCTTGCATACGGGCCAAAGGCGGACTTGGTCAACGCCACAATATTTGCCGTGGTCAACTTTACCGTCTTTGTGTCGCTCGGCGTGACGTTGGGCTTGGTGGCCGGCGGTTGTTTGGGATTGGGATCCTGATAAGTGACAGTCAGCGCAATATTCAAGGGGCCCGCTTGAGCCTGCATACTGGCAGGGGCCAGGACGAAGATTCCCAAAAGCAGCGAGAGGGCTATGAAGCCAGTTGGTATCGTTTTCATGGAGTGTACTGTTGAAGTGAGGTTTTTTCTTAAGATATGCAAGGCTATTTCATCGTGAATGTCGTTTTGACCTCTGGTGCGAGTTGGTAATTGGGAATTCCTGATTGTATAGCAACCAGCCCCACTGTCCCGTTGCCCTTGAGGGTCGCGAGTGAAGCTGCATATTTCTTATACTGCGAACGAGCAGCAACGCCGCGCGGCGCAAAATGCCGGGCCGTTCGAACGGCCGGGATAGCCTACGCTTTAGCGTAGCCCATTAGGGCGAGACGAACGGGAGCGAGCGAGGCAAATCCCAAGCCCCCAGCTACATGCGTTCTGGGACTGAAATCCCGAGTAATCCCAACCCAGTCTTCAACACCCTCGCCGTCACCTCGGCCAAGGCCAACCTTGAGGAACGAATATCTCCCTCCGACTTGAGAATCGGACAGGCTTCGTAAAAGGAGTGGAAGGCGTTGGCCAACTCAAAGAGATAGAGGCAGAGGAGGTTGGGGCGCTGGTCATCCAGCACGGCCGTGAGTACTTCACCGAATTGAAGCAACTGGAGGGCGAGAGCACGCTCCGCAGGCGCCTGGATCACAATGGTGTTCTCTTCCGTTGAGACACCACTCTCCGCGGCTTTGCGAAAAATAGAGCGTATTCGGACATAGGCATTCTGGAGATAGGGTGCGGTATTTCCCTGGAAAGAGAGCATCTTCTCCCAGGAAAAAACATAGTCTGTCAGCCGGTGCTGCATCAGATCGGCATACTTGACCGCACCGAGTCCGATGATGCGGGCGATCTCATGCCGCTCTGCGTCAGGGAGATCCCGATTTTTCTCCACCACGACGGAAAGGGCGCGTTCCATCGCCTCGTGTAAGAGTCCGCCCAGCTCCACATTCTCTCCGGAGCGGGTCTTCATCATTTTGCGATCCTCCCCCAGAATGCTTCCGAAGGCGACGTGGCGGAGATCGGAAGTGATGCCAAGCCGCTGCGCTGCGGCGAAGACCTGATGAAAGTGAAGTTGCTGCGGCGCTCCGGTCACATACCAGACGGCATCGGGCTTCCAGCGTTCCTGTCGGTATTCCAGTGTCGCCAGATCGGTTGTGGCGTAGAGGTAACCACCATCGCCCTTACGGATGAGACAGGGCTTGTCCTCCAGCGCAGGGATATCGCGGAAGAAGATGCAGACGGCTCCTTCGCTCAGTTCAGCAATTCCCTTGGTAAGCAAACGCTCCACGAGCGGTCCAAGGGCATCATTGTAGAAACTCTCGCCAAGGCGCTCGTCAAAGGTGATCTCAAGCAGCCCGTAGAGACGTTCAAATTCCTTCCAGGAATAGGCGACAGCCTGATTCCAGATGGAGAGGTTCTCCTCATCCCCTTGCTGGAGTTTCACCAGTTCACCACGCACTGTTTCCTTGATTGCTGGATTGGATTCCTCCAACGCATTCACTTCGCGATAGAGGCGGACTAGTTCCTCGATTGGTGCCTTCTCCAGCGCCTCCCTATTGAGAAAATGCTTCCAGCCATAGATCACCTTGCCGAACTGAGTCCCCCAATCCCCGATATGATTATCGGTGATAACATGGTGACCGAGTTGCCGGGCGATCCCTGTGAGGGAATCCCCAAGGATCGTGCTGCGGATGTGGCCGACATGCATCGGCTTGGCGACATTCGGAGAGCTGAAATCAATCAGGATGGTCTTGGGATCCGCCACAGGAACAACGCCGAGTCGATCATCAAGACGCACCGCATTCACCGCGTCGGAAAGGGCTGCATCAAGAATCTTGAAATTGATAAAACCAGCTCCGGCAATCTGCGGCACCTCGGAGAGATCACCAACCTGAAGGTGGGCCACGATGGCTGCCGCCACCTCCCGAGGGTTTTTCTTAAGCGACTTCGCCGCCACCATCGCGGCATTGGTCTGATAATCCCCAAAGCGTGTATCCGCCGCTGGCGTCACAACAGCCAGCGCAGGATCAATCCCTGCGGCGATAAGAGCGGTCGCAACGCGGGATTGAAGGAGGGATTGAAGCGACATGGCAAATAAGGCTATAGGCTNNACCTAACAGCCTTCAGTCTAAAACGCTAACTGCCTCAAGTAAGCCGTCTGGCTTACGCTGCTTTCCGCTCAAAGACCTGAAGGATCGCAGCGGCATCAGGGGCCGAAGCTAGTTCTCCCCGGACAACGGGATCATTCAGAAACTTGGCGATAGCTGCTAAGGTGCGCAGATGAGTCTGGAACTGATCCTTGGGAACGAGGAAGAGCACGATGTAGTGAACTGGTTTCTCGTCCAGAGACTCAAAATCGACTCCGGCCTTGGACCGTGCAAAACAAGCGGTGACTTCCTTGACGGCATCGCAGCTGGCATGCGGAATGGCAATGCCAAAGCCGATGCCCGTGCTCATTGTATCCTCGCGATGACGCAGGGCGGCGATGGCCTCCTCACGATAGGCGGCGTCAAGATGCCCCTTCTCTATCAAGCGGGAGACAATCTCCTCCAGTGCCTGCCAACGATCTGTGGCAGACAACTCGGGAATGATCTGATCCTCGGAGAGTAGGCTCGCGAGAGTCATGTCTTTGGACTTTTTGGTTGAAGCAGAGAGGCCTATGCGGCCTCTTCACCCTCGGTTTCGGTACCACCACTCTCTTCACCGACCATATAGCGGGTGAAACGGCGGATGACGATATTCTCGCCGAGTTCGGAAATCTTGGTGCCGATCAGATCCTTGACGGTAATGTCAGGGTTCTTGATACAGGCTTGCTCAAGAAGACAGATGGTGCTCAGGAACTTGTCCAGCTTGCCATCGACAATCTTTTCAACGATTGCTGCGGGTTTTCCCTGCACCTGAGCGGTGTAGATTTCACGCTCGGAAGCAATCAGCGCCGGGTCAACCTGTTCACGCGATACCACCAGCGGATGAGCGGCGGCGATCTGAAGGGTGATGTCCTTGACGAAGTCTCGGAAGTTGTCGTTTTTGGCGACGAAGTCCGTCTCGCAGTTAATCTCGACCAACACGCCAACCTTACCCTGAAGGTGGATGTAGGAAGCAACAATGCCTTCTTTGGCCGTGCGTGAAGCTTTTTTGCCAGCGCTCGCGATACCCTTCAGTCGAAGGATTGATTCAGCCTTTTCAAGGTCTCCTCCAGCTTCGGTGAGAGCACGCTTGCAGTCCATCATGCCGGCATTGGTCTTTTCCCGGAGAGTTTTGACGAGGCTTGGATTGATATCTGCCATGATTCGTAACGGTTTGTGTGAGTGTGGCAGCGTAAAATTATTCGGCAACAGCAGCCTCAGCGGCGACAGGAGTACGAACTCCGCCATTGGACTTGTTGAGGGAGTCAACAAGCTTCTGAAGGATGATGCGGATGGCACGGATAGCGTCATCGTTCCCAGCGATGGGATAGTTAATCTCCTCAGGATTGCTGTTGGAGTCAACGATGGCAACGAGAGGAATACCAAGACGGCGGGCCTCGGCGACGGCAATCGCTTCCTTGACGGTGTCAATGATGACAATGGCGTCGGGAAGCTTCTCCATCTCAAGCACACCTTCCAGGTTCTGACGGATACGGTTGGCCTCACGGCGGAGAGCCGATGCCTCAGCCTTGTTGATCTTGTTGAATCCGGCACTCTTTTCGAGGGCTTCAAAATCCTTCAACTTGGAGACGCTCTTGCGGATGGTCACCAGGTTGGTCAACGTGCCACCGAGCCAACGCTGGTTGACATAGAACTGCCCACTGGCCTGTGCTGCCTCCTTGACTGCCTCTTGGGCCTGCTTTTTGCAGCCAACAAAGAGAATTTTGCCACCCTGACGAGTGATACCTGCAAGGAATTCGCCGGCAGTAATCAACTGATCAACCGTCTTGGAAAGATCGATGATGTGGATGGAGTTTTTCTCTTCGAGGATGAAATCACGCATACGCGGATTCCAGCGCTTGGTCTGGTGTCCGTAATGGACACCGGCCTCGAGAAGTTCAGTCATGGTTTCAACGGACATAGGAAGGATGGGTTGCTGGCTTGATTTGCGGGCTTAGGTAGTTGTTTGGATTAGATGGCTTCTTCAGTAACAGGATCGCTCGCGGGGAGATCGTTCTCCCCATGGTGAACCAGATCAAAGTTGCGGTTGGTCTTGAAGCCTGAACCCGCAGGGATGAGATGACCCATGATGACGTTCTCCTTGAATCCACGCAACCTGTCGGACTTGCCGAGGGTGGCGGCTTCCGTGAGCACACGGGTCGTGTCCTGGAAGGAAGCTGCGGAAATGAAACTGTCGGTCTCAAGAGATGCCTTGGTGATACCAAGTAGAACAGGCGCGGCTTCGGCGGGCTTCCCACCCTTCTCGGTGACGCGTTCGTTCTCGGCCTCAAATTCAAGTCGGTCGATCTGATCGCCCCACAGCAGTGTGGTGTCACCAGGATCGGTGATTTTCACCTTGCGGAGCATCTGACGGACGATGATTTCAATGTGCTTGTCATTAATTTCGACGCCCTGGAGACGATAGACTTCCTGAACTTCGTTGAGCAGATGCTCCTGAAGCTCCTGAGGTCCGCAGACATCCAGAATCTCGTGAGGAACGACAGGGCCTTCGGTGAGCTGTTGCCCCTTCTTCACAAAATCACCCTTGAAGGAGATGATGTGCTTGGAAAGCGGGATGAGATGTTCCTCTTCGGTGCCGGTCTGTGGATCGCGGACGATAAGCTTGCGCTTGCCACGGACAGTACCACCGATATCGACGATACCGTCGATACGGGCGATTTCGCAGGCATCCTTCGGACGGCGGGCTTCGAAAAGCTCGGCCACACGAGGGAGACCGCCAGTGATATCCTTGGTCTTGGCAATCTTACGGGGTGTCTTGGCAAGACGCTGTCCGGCCTGGACTTTCTCCCCTTCCTTGACGTCGAGGTGAGCCCCGGCTGGAATGGAGTAGCTGGCGACAATCTGTCCCGCAGTATCGACAACGATGATCTGAGGATGGAGATCTTCCTTGTGCTCGATGACAACCGTTCCCATGACCCCGGTCTCGTCATCCACTTCCTTGCGGATGGTGACGCCGCTGATCATGTCGCGGAATTCGATCTTACCGTTTTTCTCGGTGATAACCGGCACATTGTACGGATC
>DKEN01000051.1 GCA_002452515.1 Spartobacteria bacterium UBA6821
GAAATGAGGGCGTGGGGAGGGAAAGTCATTGTAGCAAAATAGAGTGGGCGAACAGTCGAGAGGTTTGTCTGTATTTCTAAAAACAGATTACAAGCTCTTTCATCCCAATTATTTTGATTTGGATTAGTTAAGTGATTGGCTGATTTAACATTAATTGCCAGTAACAAGGCCCGCAGTTCCTCGTTGTAGGGCCGAAGGATTGTCGCGTTTCTTCCTCTGTATGCCCAGCGCAGGCAATCCGTAGTGTTCTTCCTTACCTTTTTTAGTTCCCCTTCAGAATTCGGAAGATACCTGTATAGCACCCTTGCTTTTGCATTAATTGACTCACTTGGTCTGTTCTTAATAATCAAGTATTTAATACTACGAAGAACTCTCCTCCACCTGGTGGTTTTTGGGAATTCTGCATCAAAAATACTCTTCATCCAATCCCAAGGGGTTGGCCCTATGCGTTCAGGAGGGATGAATTTTTGGAATCCTATCTCGCGTCTATAAAATATTTCACGCTCGGGAGGCATAATACTGATGTCACGTCCCAATCAAATTAAATCAACCATTTTTTGAATAATTTAAAAAAATACGAATTCAACATGAAAACCAAATGATCTCAGAACATAAAAAGCAAAGTGAATATTTGCATAAAAAGCAAAGTGATGTAATTTCCAGTCATGGCCCTTAACCCGCAGAAAGAACTGGCAGAAGCCCTCAAGAGGGCGCACGCCCTAGCTCCTTCCCATATCCTGCAAACCCGTCAGCTCGCAAGAGCGGACCGTGAAATTCTCAAAAAGCGCGGCTTCCTCGTTGAGATTATCCGTGGATGGTACGCGCTTACCACTCCCCAAGCCCAGCCAGGTGACACGACATTCTGGCATCTTCATTTTTGGGCCTTCGTTGCTGCCTACCTTCAATTCCGTCATGGGGACGAGTATTGCCTCTCAGCGGAACACTCACTCGATCTTTGGACCGAAGGCACCCAAACACCGAAGCAACTTATCGTTCTTACCAAAAAAGGGGGTGTCGATACCGTCAAGCTCCCGAATGAAACCTCCCTATTGCTTTACTCAAATAAGAAAAATATCCCCTCAAGCCGTGAAACCAAGCAAGGCATCCAGGTGATGCCCTTGGCTGTGGCGCTCACTAAATCATCTCCCTCTTATTTTTCGCGTTCCACGACCAATGCGGAACTAGCCCTCCGCATGGTACGATCCGAGGCCCTGTCACGAACCCTGCTCTCGGGTGATGTGAATCTGGCAGCAGCCCAACGACTCATTGGAGGGCTTCACCATCTGGGACTAAATGAATCCGCCCAACGCCTCGAATCCGATCTCGCAGCAGCGGGAATCGAGACCAAAGCTCAAAATCCTTTTGAAGAGCCCGCAAGACTTCCTGTAGGAATCATCTTGGATTCACCCTATAAGGGACGCATTCAGGCAATGTGGTCCCAGATGAGGGAAGAGGTGATCCAACTTTTTCCTGCCACTCCAGAAATTCCTCCCGATCCAACACGCTACCTGGCACGGGTTGCCGAGATCTACACCCATGATGCCTACCACTCCCTGTCCATTGAGGGCTATCAAGTAACGCCTGAACTCATTGAAAAAATTGCTACGGGCGTTTGGAATCCAGATGCCAACGCTAGCGACAAGGCTCAGATCAATGCCATGGCAGCTAAAGGGTATCATGAGTCTTTCAAACAGGTTCTTCAAAGTATCGAGGAAATATTGAAGGGGGAATCCCCCGGCAAGGTTGTTTCGCGAGATCTTCAAACATGGTATCGCGTCCTTTTCAGTCCTTCCGTCCAAGCCAACATCCTCCCTGCATCAGCCTTGGCCGGTTATAGGGATCGCCGAGTGTTTATCACGGGTTCTCACCATGTTCCTCCTGCACTCCACGCCGTGCCCTACCTCATGGACAGCTTCTTTGATCTGCTCACCTCGGAGCAATCACCCGCAGTCCGTGCAGTCCTAGGGCATTTTATCTTTGTCTTCATCCATCCCTATTCCGATGGCAATGGCCGCATCGGTCGCTTCCTCATGAACACCATGCTGGCCTCGGGAGGTTACAGCTGGACTGTCATCCGGGTTCAACGTCGCAAGGAATACATGGCTGCGCTGGAACAGGCATCCGTCGAAGGAAGGATCGCTTCCTTTGCCTCCTTCATTGCAGAAGAAATGAAGGAGTCTCTCTCCCTTCCTGCATCCAATCCCCGTCTTGATTAGCCCCGCTACCCCGGTAGCGATGGGATTTTGTTAATTTCCTTCTGGAGGTGGCTCATCTCAGAATCGATATAGTCTCGACTGATGGAAGGCGTGGAGTGATCCGATAATCTCATACGTGTTACCTCGGAAACATTCGCTGCCTCCAGCTGCGTATTGAATGTGTGTCGCAGAGAGTGAAACGAGAGGGCCGGGGTCGAGCGACCACGCGATCCCTCCCCCTTTTCTCTCACTATGGGATTTGCAATCCCTGCCGCCTTAATCATCCTGGAGAAGGTGTTGGATAGCCCATTGCGCCGATGAATCGATTTCTGGGAAAGAGTAGGGAAGACCGATTTTGTCGGTTCCGGTTTCTTATGTTCGGCATACCAAAGCCGCAGCCATGTGAGGAGTTGCTTGTGGATAGGTTCCACAAGAGGCGGCTTTCTGCTTTTGATTTTCCGCTTATCAGGCGTGAAGGTGATCGTCTTCTTGGAGAAATCAATCTCCCCCCATTTGAGCGTGGAGGCATCCCCAATTCGGAATCCAGCATAATAACCAACCAGTATCAGCCCATACCACTCATCATCTACGATTTTCAGGAGATCTCCCACCTGCTTGGGGGTAAATGCCTTTCTCTTACCCGTCCCATCATCCACTTCTTCATCAACCGTCTTGGTGAGATTGATTTCGATATATCCTCTCCGCTTTGCCAAATTGAGTGCACTGCGGAGGGCCTTAAGATCCATGGAGCGTGTGGGACTGCTGATGCCCTGATTCTTCTCGGATTGGAGAAACCCCTCGATCTGCTCGGCGGTAAGATTCCTCAAATCAATTTTTGCGGCTTCACCNNATACTCGTCTGATAACGATCCCAGCTCCCTGGACTCAGGTGAGGTTTTCTAGCCTCCAACCAATTGGTCAAATACTGCTGCACATTTTGAAGGTTGAGGGGTGGTGTGCCTCGCGCCTTCCGCATCTCGTTGAGGATCTCAAGATCCCGGTGATTGGCTCCCACTTCTCCAGCTGCAGTGGCCCACACCACACAAACCTCCATGGCCTCGCTCTTTTTCTTTTTCTTCGTGGAACGAAATTTCCGCGTGCCGTCCTTGAGCGTGTAGGCGCAATACCAAAATGGAGAGCGGTTTTTTGGGTCTCGGTGTAGACTTGCCATGGCTTAAAACGAGTTCATCTTGCGCCAAAAAACCTCGAAAACAACACAAATTGTCATAACAAAGTCATAACAACNNTACCTTGACACGGTAGGGGTCGCAGGTTCGAACCCTGCACCGCGCACCATTTCGGAAAAAGTGATGGGAAGAGCTAGATCCCAAGTCGCTTCCTTCCGGTCTCCGATTGGTAAGCCGCAAGCACTCGCTCCGCCACGGCCTGTGCCGTCATACCATATTTTTCGCGGAGGATGGGCACCGATCCATGTTCGATGAATTGGTCAGGCCATCCAATGCGTATCAGTGGCGTTGCGATGCCGGCATCGGAGAGATGCTCTGTGACAGCCGAGCCGAAGCCACCTGACACAGCATGATCTTCAAGCGTGCAGAGGACTTTTACCCCCCGTGCAAAGAATTCCAGAGTGCCGGTGTCGAGGGGTTTGATCCATCGGGGATTGATCACTGCAGCCTTGATACCCTTCGTTTCAAGAATCTGTGCGGTCTCCAAAGCGACTTCGCAAAAGTTTCCAAGTCCGAAGAGGGCGACATCGGTGCCATGGCGGAGAACTTCTGACTTGCCGATTTCCAGCAGGCGGGGTGTTGCCTTTGGGACAGCTCCCGAGCCTGTTCCCCGTGGATAACGAATGGCAATCGGGCCTTCATGGTGATGGGTGATCGTCCAGAGCATATCGGCGAATTCATCTTCATTACGCGCCTGCATCAGGATCATTCCTGGAATGCTGCGCAGGTAGGCGATGTCAAAGAGGCCATGATGGGTCGGACCGTCGTCTCCCGAGAGTCCGGCACGATCCATGCAGAGTGCGACATTGAGGTTTTGCAGGGCGATGTCATGGATGATCATGTCAAAGGCCCGCTGCATGAAGGTGGAGTAGATCGTAAGGAACGGTTTCATTCCCCGAGTTGCCATCCCGGCAGCGAATAGGGCGGCATGTTCCTCGGCGATACCGACATCGAAAAAGCGATCGGCATGGCGGGTGGCAAACTGTGTGAGTCCCGTGCCGTTGGGCATTGCCGCCGTGATGGCCACGATTTTGCGGTTGTGATCGGCAAAATCAGCAAGTGTCTTGCCAAAGATCTCCGAGTAGGTGAGGGAGAGGGTGGCAGCGGTCTCGCCTGTTTCCGGCTGATATTTGCCAAGGCCGTGGAATTTGTCCGGTTTGGCGAGCGCGGGAGCATACCCCTTTCCTTTCTTGGTCAGAATATGAAGAAGAACCGGCTCGTTTAACGTTTTGAGAAATTCAAAGGTGCGGATGAGAAGGGGGATGTCATGTCCGTCGATCGGGCCGTAATAGCGGAGGCCGAGGTCCTCAAAAATGACGCCGGGAAGGAGGATTTGCTTCACTCCGGATTCAATCTTGTGGGCCAGGTGGCGGGCTCCCTTTCCGCCAATCCATTCGATGAATTTAGCGGCCTGATCATGCAGATGTGCATAGGCGGGACTAGTCGCGATTCGGTTGAGATGCTCTGCAATGGCGCCCGTGTTCTTTGCAATCGACCATTCGTTATCATTGAGCACAACGATAAATTTCTTCGTCGTTTCGGCGACGTTGTTAAGTGCCTCGAAGCTCACGCCGCAGGTGAAGGCGGCATCGCCGGCAACAGCCACGACATGCTCTTTGCCTTCGTTCATATCGCGGGCCGCAGCCATACCGAGTGCGGCGGAGAGCGCCGTGCCAGCGTGTCCGGCACCATAGCAGTCGTGCTCGCTCTCGGTGCGAAGAAGGAATCCGTTCAGTCCGCCATGCTGGCGCATTGTTGCAAGTCGGTCCCTGCGTCCGGTCAGGATTTTATGGATGTACCCCTGATGGCTGACATCAAAGAGGATTTTGTCGGCGGGTGTATTGAAGACCCTGTGGAGGGCGATGCTCAGCTCCACGACACCAAGATTAGGACCGAGATGGCCACCTGTTTCCGCAAGCGTGCCGATCAATTCCGCCCGGATTTCCTCGGCGAGTTGAGGGAGGTCTGACTCCTGCAGTTTTTTCAGGTCGGCCGGCCCTTTGATCCGGTCAAGAAAGGGTGAAGCAGGCTTGCTTCCGCAATGGTCACTCATGCTTCCGGAAATGGTTCCAGGGTGATTTCTCCACGTCCGGTGCGAGTGATGATCTGGATGCGTTTTTCCGCCTCGTTGAGTTTTTCCCGGCAGGTCTTCAGCAGTTCCATCCCTTCCTCATAGCGTTCGATGAGGGTCTCGAGCGGCGGTGGAGTTTGCTCGATTTCATTCACGATCGTTTCAAGCCGCGCCAGTGATGACTCAATGGAGTCGGCTTGGGGGGTGGATTTTTTGGAGGCTTCTGACATGGCCTTTTATTCTTATTTTCTGGTCCAGCGTTCGGAGTCAGAGTAAAGGATGCACTCGCCGTCAATGGGAAGTGGAGTGAATTTTTTAAGCAGGAAGTCATCCAGATTCACCGTGCGCATGATGACGGGGCCCCAGTCCTTGTAGGGCCCTTTGACGAGATCGACAAAAGGCTGCTGGCCTGAGATGGGCGTGAGGTAGAGTCCTGTGATGGAAGGGCCGAGGGTTCCGTAATCTGAAATTTCATTGAAGGCATGAATAGTCTCGGGGAGGAGAAGGCACTTGCGATCGGCATACCAGGCCACGGCCCACGGCATATCTGAACTAAGGATTTCATTGGGTTCAAACCATTTGCCTAAAATGGCGATGAAGGGAGGGACATAGGGGGGCCACTGAATTCTGGCCTGCTGACCCGCTAATAATGTCAGGAGCATCGGGGTGCCTGAGATCAGGAAAATTGAGGCAATAAACAGCATCCGCCAAGCGGCGTAGCTAAAATTGAGTCGGTTCCAGAGCACGAGCAGAAATGCTGTTCCGTAGATGACAAAAACAGGCAGGAAGATGAGATGAAGCTGATTTCCCGAGATGGCTCCTTTCACGCCAAAGAGCGCCATGCCGATGGTCATTCCGAACCACATCAGCAGGATGATCCAGCGCCAGAGTGAGGCCAGAGGGCTGCGGAAGGCGTGCATGATCGAGGGCAGAAAGAAGATGGCGGCCAGATTGAGACCCAGATATTCCCAAAGGTGGGCACCCTGATCGATGAAACTGGTCTTGAACTTCGTGGCGATGCCACCGCCGAGAGCCAGTCCTGTATTGGCACCACGCATTACATCACTCTCCGTGATTCCGGCTCCGGCGAGAGCGACATAACTGGTGAGTCCGAGGGGATTGTGGCAGACCGCGATGTTATGAATGATCCAGGGAGAAACGGTTAGCAGGTAGACGCCGATGGTGAGAAGAAACGAACTGATGCGTGCATGGAAACCCAGCAGAATGAAGGCCAGATAACCCGGCATCAGGAAGGCGGTGACGCCGTGAGCCAGTGACATGAGTCCGAGTCCCACGGCCGTAAGGCAGAGCCAGATAAAAGTTACGAGTCCGTTTTCCTCTTGGTCCTCGGATTCTTTAGACTTGAGGGCGCAGAGAGTGACCAGTCCAAAGAGCAGAATGAGAAGTAGCTGAGGAAGTCCAGAGAGGGCATACTGCCACATCAGGTCGGTGAGCAGCAGGAGTCCCGCAGCGATGAGCGCAACGGTTTCATCGAAGATCTTCAGGGCCACGCGGTACCAGATAAAGACCCCTGCGAAGAGCAGGATGAGTCCAAGGACGGCAATGGCGCGATCACCCATCCCAAGGGTTTCGGTCGGAGGCATCTGGAGCCGGTTTTTGACGGGAAGGAGTGCGATCGCCTCAACAAGTGGGTTGAGAGGTGCATTATAAAATTCAGGAAAATTGAGTTGGTCTGTCGGCTTGCCGATGTCACTCAGCACGCGGATTGCCAGCGGGCGGATATAGCGTGTACTGAATCCCTCCTTGGAGATCAGAGACCGGGCAATCTGGGCCTGATCCATGGCGGACTCATTGGCAAGCCCCCTGAATTGAACCATGAAATAGAGCAGTGTCACGCCGGACAGGATTGCGAGGGACATGCCGATCTTGAGAAACTTTGCGGAGGTTCCCGAGTCGATATCGCGGAGGGTTTCCTGGAATGCCATAGGTGATCTGGTCTGTTTAGTGGGAGTGCTTTAAAATTCCTAGCTGGGAGAGGTGACGATGCAGTGTGCGGCGGCTGATGCCGAGCTTTTTTGCCGCCAGGGTTCTGTTCTCTCCGGTCTCTGCAAGGGCCTTGCGGATGAGGGAGACCTCGACTTCGGCCAGGTTGAGTGAATCCGGCGGCAGGACCCCAGTACGGGAGGAGAGGAGCGCGGCGGGCAGATCGGTGATGTTCAGTTCCTCTCCAGTTCCCAAAACGACGGCGTGTTCTACGGCGGCCTTGAGTTCACGGATGTTTCCCGGCCACGGATAAGCTGTCAGCGCCGCCATGGCCTCGGGGGAAAAGTGGCGGGAAGGTTTTCCGTGTTCCTTGCCCATTTCCTTCAGGAAGGCGCTGGTGAGCAGCGGAATATCCTCCGGATGCTCCCGGAGCGGAGGCATTTGAAGTGGCACCACATGAAGACGATAATAGAGATCTTCCCTGAAAGTTCCCTCCGCAACCATGGCGGCCAGATCCCTGTTGGTCGCGGCGATGAGACGCACGTCGGTGAAAAATGTCTGATTGCCGCCGACTCGCTCGAAGGTCTTTTCGCCCAGAACACGGAGGATCTTCACCTGCACCATGGGATCAATTTCCCCGATTTCATCCAGGAAGAGCGTGCCTCCGGAGGCCTGTTCAAAACGACCGATTCTCCGTTCTGCCGCTCCCGTAAAGGCCCCTTTCTCATGGCCGAAAAGTTCGCTTTCGAGCAACTGAGGAGAAAGTGCCGCGCAATGCACGGCGATGAAGGGCTTCTCGGAACGAGTGCTCAAGGCGTGGATCGCCTTGGCGGCCACCTCCTTCCCTGTTCCGCTTTCTCCCTGAATCAGGACGGTCGCCTTGCTCGGAGCAACTTGACGGATCACCTCGAAGACCCGCTCCATCACGGGTGAACGCCCTATCATTTTGTCGGGAGCGCGAGTCTGGATGACCTCACGACGGAGTTCAACATTCTCGGCCTGCATGGCCCGTTCCCGCAGCGCGCGGCGCACAAGCATCTCCAGACGGTCGAGATTCACCGGTTTGGTGACAAAATCGTATGCGCCACGCCTCATCGCCTCGACGGCCGTATCCACCGAACCGTAGGCGGTCATCATGATGCAAATCGGAGGGGCGGGGAGCTTTAAGATCTTTTCCATCAGCGCCATTCCATCCTCGGTGCCGAGTTTCAGATCCGTAATGACGATATCGGCAGGATCAGCATCCAAGACGGCCAAGGCTCCTGCCCCATCAGAAGCCACAGTGACCTCGTACTGATCCTCAAAGGCCGTGCGCAGCCCGTCGCGGGTATGCTTCTCGTCATCAACAATGAGCAGGGTCTTTTTCATTTAGGATGAGCCATTATGGCTCAAAATTGCTCTTTAGAGCAATCTTTACTCACTCTTCGTGGCTTTACTAGAGAGCGGCTACCAATTCTGGCAGCGCCTCCCGATAAGAAGGATAGTCGGGAGTCCAGCCGAGTGATCGTAGTTTTTCATTGCTGATCCGCTTGGAGGTGATCCCCCGTTTCCGAAATTCCGATGACGCCCCCTCTGGGGGTAACGGGCGCTGGAGAAAATCCGCCATCCAGCCGTACAACTCGCGCTGACTGACAGGTGTGTCGTCAGTAACGTTGTAGATCCCAGCGGGTACAGAGGAGTCGGCAAGGCGCAATAGGGCGCTTGCCCCGTCATGGCGATGAATCTGATTCAGCCAGCGTCTTCCTCCCTCTTCGATAACGGCTTCACCCGAAAGAAATTTTCGCAGAAGCATGGAACGTCCCGGACCGTAAATTCCCGTCAGGCGCGCGACGATCCCTCCGTAGTGCAGGGCAAGTTCTTCCGCCTCAAGCAGGACGCGGGCTGTGTCGCGTTCGGGGAGCGTGGGGGATTCCTCCGTGATCCAGGAACCATCATTCTGCCCATAGACAGAAGTGCTGCTGACAAAGATCAGGCGCTGTGGCTTCCACGCGGAGAGCACCCGGCGCAGCCCGTCACGATAGATGGCAGCATAGTCGGCGGCAGTGCCTCCTCCGGAACTCACCGCATAGAGGACGAGCGGCACCCCTTCCAGTCTGGGGCGGAGTGCGGCAACGGAAGTGTCGCTGGTGACATCGCAGAGGGCGGTTTCAAAAGCCCGTCCCGAGAGCTTGCTGCGGGATTCCGCGGTGCGTACCAACCCAAGGACTCTTTCGCCTTGGGCGGAAAACAAATCGGCTGCAGCTTCCCCGAGGAAACCACAGCCGATGATGAGAACTTCAGGATTCACTCCGGTGCCCATGCTGAGATGGAGGGAGCGGAAAACAGGAGTTATTGGCTAAGGACGAAACGGATCTTGGCCTTGGCACGCTTGGCGTTGGCCTTGGCCTTGCGCTTGGTGCGCTGGGTCGGCGTCTCGAAGGCACGCAGCCTCCTGACCTCGTCGAGGATTCCCTCGGTGTCGAGTTTGCTCTTGAGGCGCTTGAGAGCGCGATCGATTGGTTCGCCCTTACGGACTATAACTTCCGGCATATAAAATTCACCTGCTTTCTTTTGTGGGAGGTGGAGACTCTCCCAGAACGGACGATGGGTCAAGCTTTGGTTCGAGGGGCAAAAAGCCCCATGGCATCTACCAGATCGACCAAGGAGGCGGGATTCGCGCGTTCAGCCAAGGTGATACACCGTTTATTTTGCGTAATGATAGCAGAGTTGCGCAATCTCCAGAGTCTCTCCAGCAATGCGGTATACCATGCGATGCTCGTCTGTGATTCGCCGGGACCAAAAACCCGTAAGTGCATGCTTCAGTGGTCCCAGTTCCCAAACCCCTCGTAAGGGCTGCGCATGGTATCTAGATGAAGAGCAAGGCGTGAGAGTGAAGCCGTATAAAATCGAAATAGCCGGTTGCTAGGGCGCAGGTATTTTGATGTCGGGCAAGAAGGAGATCCGAGCAGTATATCCTATACTGCGAGGGGCGACGACGCAGCCCCTCGTCAAAAGAACCAGCCAAAGCTCCGGCTCTTTATTCTTCGCCGAAACGGGAGGAGATCAGAGTCTCCAACTCCTGCATCAGCAAGACAGCATCTTCCCCCTCGGCGGTGATTTTCAAGACAGATCCCTTCCCGGCAGCCAGCATCATCAGTCCCATGATGCTCTTGCCATTCACCTTTTCCCCGTCTTTCTCAACCCAGACTTCGGCATGGAACCGGCTGGAGGTTTTCACGAAAAGGGCCGCTGGACGGGCATGAAGCCCGTTGCGATTTTTGATGGTGAGCTCCTTGGAAGTCGCTGGATTTTCGCTTTGGGTGGTCATGAAAGTTTATTTTGTCTGGTCTGGATTCATGACCCGCAGCAGGCGCTCGTTGAACTCCTGTGCTGTGTCGTGTCCCATGGATTTGAGTTTTTGGTCGAGAGCCGCCACTTCCACAAGCCTGGCAAGATCTCGTCCTGTTTTCACGGGGATGGTCACATGAGGAATCGGGATGCCGAGGATTTCATAGGTGTCGCGGTCGAGTCCTATTCTATCAATGTCCGGAACCTCCTGCCAATCCTTTAGAGTGACCACCAGATCGAGTTCTTTTTCGGGTCGGACGGAGCCGGCTCCGAAGATGGCCGCGACATTGATGATGCCGATGCCGCGCACTTCCATGTGAAAGCGGGTCAGTTCCTTGCTGTTGCCGATGAGATCGCGACCTTCGAGATTCCGGAAGCGGGTGATGTCGTCGCTGACCAGACTGTAACCGCGCTCGATCAGGCCGAGTACGCACTCGCTTTTGCCGATGCCGCTTTTGCCCCGGATCAGGACGCCGACTCCCATGATGTCCACCATGCTGCCGTGCTCCGAGGCAACGGGTGCGAATTCATCCTCCAGGGCGATGGTCGCCGAGTTGATGAATTTCATGGTGATCAGCGGCGATTTGAAGACCGGCGTCCGTGCTTCCTCCGCCAGTTCGAGCAGTCCCGAAGGGAGAATAAGACTTCGTGCCACGACGAGGCAGGGGATGCGTTGTTGAAAGAGCGCCTTGAGCCTGGCCGCCCGTTCCTCGACGGTGAGGCTGCGAAGATAGCTCAGTTCGGCATGCCCTGCGACTTGGATACGCTTAGCGGCAAAATAGCGGAAAAAACCGGCCAGGGCCAGTCCGGGGCGGTTGATCGTCGGTTCGGGGATAGGGCGCTCCAGACCTCTGGTATCCCCGAGGAGCTCCATGCCGAGTCCGGCACCGTGATCGGAAAAGAATTTCCCGACAGTCAGGGCCTTGCCCTTAACGCTGGAAGGAGAGGGAGAACGTTGCATGGCGATTACATGGCAAAGGATTCGCCGAGATAGAGTTTCCTGCTGATAGGATCGTGCAGCAGAAAATCCTTGTCGCCCTGGCTCTCGACGCGGCCCTCATAGATCAGGTAGGCGCGGTCGGTGATGGCGAGGGTTTCACGGACATTGTGATCGGTGATGAGGATGGCGAGGCCAGAGTCGCGCAGATCGGAGATGATCTGCTGGACATCATAGACGGCGATGGGATCGACGCCGCTGAAGGGCTCGTCTAGCATCAGGAGCTTCGGATTGGTGACCAGAGAGCGGGCGATGGTCAGACGGCGCTTTTCACCGCCGGAGAGGGTCAGAGCCTCATTGTTTGCAAGATGGGCGATGCCGAAGCGTTCCAGTAGCTCCTCGCAACGATCCTTGCGCTCCGTTTTGTTGAACGCGGTGGTTTCCAGGATGGCCATGATGTTTTCCTTCACGGTAAGTTTGCGGAAGATCGATTCCTCCTGCGGAAGGTAACCCATCCCGAGCCGGGCGCGTTTGTACATCGGCTGAAGCGTGACATCCTCGCCGTGAAAGTAAGTGCGGCCACCATCCGGTCTGACCAGACCGACAATCATGTAGAAGGTGGTTGTCTTTCCTGCGCCGTTCGGGCCGAGCAATCCGACGATTTCCCCCTTGCCGACATGGATGTCGACACCGTTGACCACCGAACGGCCATTGTAAATCTTGACCAGTTTATCCGTCCTGAGGATCACCTCTGAATCACCGGAGAAGGTGTCTGCCGAACGCTGGATGGGAGGCTCTGGAATCATGGCGATGAACGTGGCTGAATCAAAAGGTGGATCAAGGGGTGACAGCCTTGTCGGTCTGCCCCTGATCGACGATCATGGTGCGACTGCCACCGATGGTGCGAGAATGGCCTTTGGGATTGAGGATCATGACTGTTGTTTGCTGGGTCGCGATCTGATTGTTGATTCCCTGCTGGATCTGGGGCCAGTCTTCCATGGTCACATCGCCGGTGACGGCGTCGTAAGTCGCCTTGCCGCACTTGCCGATCGACTTGATGATGTCCCCCTGATCGTTCTTCTTGGACTGGGTGATCACGACGGAGCCGCTTGCGATGACCTTGGAGAGGCCCTTGCGATCCGCGCCGAGGATGACATGGAGCTTGTCACAGCTCAGGTCGAACTGAGGATCATGAACCACCACGTGTCCTGTGAATTCAGCGGTGCTGGTGGCGTTTTCGAAGGTTGCACCCGCTTCGCTCTCGATGACAGTCCGTGCATCCTTGGGACGCGTGTCGGGTGCCAGGGAGGCCGCAAGGGGGTTGGAGGTCGCACCGGCTTCTGCTCCCGAGGTTCCGGTGGGTGATGCGACCGGGCCAAAATCCTGGGCATTGGCCTGCGTGAGGGAGGCTGCAGCAACGAGAAGCAGTGCAGCAATCCTCAGGCTGAGGGTGATCTGGAATGGATGGGGGTGCTTCATGGTTTTGTGGTGATGTCGACCGGGGCCCCGTTGAGGAAAGAGGCATGGACATGTCCCTTAAAGCTGCCTTCTCGGGAGAGGGTGTCAAAGATCGCATGTTGGCCCACGATTTCAAAGTCCTGTCGATGGATCACTGTTTCGGAATCGGCGCTAAGGATCTTGGTGTCGAGATTGAGAATACTGTGGGGTATCTCGACGACGATCTCTTTGTCCTCTTTCTCGTTGAACTGAACCTTCAGCTGACCGAGCTCAACCTGATGGTCGTCGAGTTTCTTGGCAGTATCGGCGGTGAGGCAGAAGGTCATCTTTCCCTCTTCGTCATACTGCGGGATTTTGATCCCCTTCACCGGTTCCCCGATCGGTACGGGCAGGTCGATTTTCTGGTTGATCGCGGGCTCAACAGGAGTCGGTGCATTGGAGGGGAGAGGAGTCGGCACCGCGACTACCCCCGACGCCATGAGCAGAAAGGCGAGCGGAACTCCGAATGAAAGGGATCTGCGATCAGGCCAGTGCATTGTGAATGGCAAGGAGGGAATGAAGAACAGCCGGAAGATTCTTATGCGGAATCTGATTGGGACCGTCCGAGGGAGCTTTGGCCGGATTTTCATGCGTTTCCAGGAAGATACCGTCGACACCGGCGGCCATGGCGGCACGGGCAAGCACAGGGGCCAGATGGCCGTCGCCTGTGGTGTGTCCGCCACCTCCGCCCGGACGTTGGACCGAATGGGTGGCATCGAAAATGGCTGGGAATCCCTGTTCGCGGATCCAGTAGAGAGAGCGCATGTCGGCGACGAGGTTATTATATCCGAAGGTGGTACCGCGCTCGGTGAAGCAGAAATTCGAACAGCCCGCCGCCTTTAATTTTCCGGCAATCGGGGCGAGATCCCATGGGGCCAGAAACTGGCCTTTTTTTACATTCACCGCCCGACCCGTTCTTGCGGCCGCCTCAATGAGATCGGTCTGACGGCAGAGGAAGGCCGGAATCTGAAGCAGATCGATGAACTCCGCGGCGATGGCCGCCTCTTCTGGGGAATGGATGTCTGTGGTCACCGGTACTCCGATGGAGGCACCTGCCTCAGCCAGCATCCTGCAGCCGTCGAGGGTGCCGATGCCTCGGTAGGAGGAACCGGAAGTCCGGTTGGCTTTGTCGTAGGAGGCCTTGAAAATGAACTGAGCTCCGAGATCGTCACAGATCGCCTTGATTGTCTTGGCGGCGCGCAGCAGCGGCTTTTCCCCCTCGATGACACAAGGCCCGAGGATGAAGAGCGGCTCGTCTCCTCCGAGCGAGACGGAGCCTATCCGAAGGAACTTCCCGGCCTTCTTCACGGATCGTGCTGATGATGATTTTTTAGATGGCATCGAACCACAAGCCTATGCGGGAGAGGGCAAAATGGTCACGAGGATTGTGAAATCAGGGCCACCCTTGATCTCAGCGACTCATCGCCCACTGCATCATGCGCTGAGCGTCATCAAAGATATAGCGCGCATGACTGCCCAGTTGGACGAGGATGAAATCCTTGCCGTCCCGGTGGTAACTGCTGATCAGGCACTTTCCGGCGGCATCGGTGTAGCCGGTTTTCATCCCGTTGAAGTAGGGATCGCAGAGAAGCAGTCTGTCAGTGGGATCCAGCAGACAGAAGCGGCCGCTTGCATAACGGAAGGGAAAGGAGCGCATGGCTATGGCCTCCCTCAGATCGGGATTGCGATAGGCGCGAAAGGCGATGCGGGCCATGTCGCGGGCCGTGGAATACTGGGGGGCCGGCAAGCCGTGGGGATTGACGAAATGAGAGCTGTTGGCACCGCAACGGGCGGCGAGGTCGTTCATCTCCTCCGCAAAGGCGCTGTAACTTCCGGCCGAGGCGTGGGCAAGAGCGGAGGCGCAGTCGTTGGCACTGTGAACAAGCATCGCGCGAAGGAGCTGACGCCGGGGATAGGTCTCGCCCGCACGAATACCGATCTTGGTCGGTTCCACGAGAGTATCCTCACGGGAAACAGTCACCGGGCCATCCAGCGGATCGCGTTCCGCGACCACGAGGGCCGTGACGAGCTTTTGGGTGCTGGCGACCTGGCGGGGTGCGTCGGCATTTTTCTGGTAGAGCGTGCGTCCTGTGTGTGCGTCAATTAGGATGGCGGAGACGGCCCTGATGGGAGGGGCATCGACGGGCCAGAGAGAACTGGGTGCATGGGGAGCAACGATCGTGACAGCATTGGAGGGAACGGGCTCTGATGGGGACTGATCCAGGGCACAGCCCGTGAAGCCGCCCAGCAGGAGAACTGCGCAGCATCGCAGCACAAAAGAATAGATCAACATGCCTAGCAGTCTGTCGGATTTAGAACGGACAGGCGAGAGGATCGAGAGTGGAGTCAGAATTTTCACGGGTTTGAGGAGTCTATGGAAACATAAACGACGAAAATCACGGGGAAAGTCTTGGCCAACCCCTCGATTTTCGCAGACATGCGGGCTAAGTCCGACAGGCTGCTATTTCGTAGCGACTCCTGTGCCACGGGCAAGCCAAACCGACAGCGCGTTTTTTGCAGGAATGCAGACACCATACCATTGAAGAGCTGAAAATGCGTGCGCGGAAACGGAGATCGCAGAGGATTTTCAAAAAAGTTTATCCTAGAAACAGCAGTGGGGAATCTTAGACAGAATGAACAGGATGAACAGAACACATAGCCGTTCCCAGGGCTATGTATTCGCCAGTCGCT
>DKEN01000030.1 GCA_002452515.1 Spartobacteria bacterium UBA6821
GTGAACGCGGCGGTTTTGCCGGTGCCGGTCTGCGCGATGCCGATCAAATCGTGGCCGGCGATGATCTGCGGGATGGCCTGCGCTTGAATCGGCGTCGGCTCGGTGTAACCGGCTTCTTGAACGGCTTTTAAAATTTTCGGGTCGAGACCCAGAGCACTAAATGACATAAAAAATGAGGATAAACTTTCCAGCGCGGTTTGACACGCTGAAAGAAAAATTGGAAAAAACGGAACCGCCGGAAGAAAAATTATTTGAGCCGCCAGACGATGCGCGCCTTGTTGAGGTCGTAGGGCGACATCTCCATTTTCACGCGGTCGCCCACGGTCAGGCGGACCCAGCGTTTGCGCATCTTGCCGCAAATGGTGGCGAGGACGAGGTGCTTGTTGTTGAGTTCGACGCGGAACATGGTTCCGGGCAAAACGGTCGTGACGCAACCTTCGACTTCAATGTGTTCTTCTTTCATGCAGACAAACCGGCAACCGGAAACGGAAACGGAATTAAATTTGGAATTGGGGAATAAAAAAAGGCGAGGCTCGGGTGATCCGAACCTCGCCATGAAATTTACGGAAAAATCTTAGTAGCGCTCGCGACGGCCACCGCCGCCACCGCCGCCACCGCCGAATTCACGACGGCCGCCGCCGCCGCCGCCGGGGGGACGTTCTTCACGCGGACGCGCCACGTTGACCGTCAACGCGCGACCGTCCATGTCTTTGCCGTTCATACCTTCGATGGCTTTCTGCGCTTCGGCAGCCGAGCTCATGGTCACGAAACCAAAGCCGCGGGGGCGATTGGTCATGCGATCCATCATCAGGTTGGTTTCTGTGACCGTGCCAAATTGCGCGAACGCGTCTTGGAGGTCGTTTTCTGTGGTGTTGAAGGAAAGATTTCCAACGAACAATTTGTTACTCATGTGATGTTTTACTGTCCGACTAACCGTAACTTTCAACAGACTGTTCCCGAACTTCGGGTCTAAAATCATCACTGAACCAAGTTCACTTGAAGATTCACCATGCCTGAAAAGAGACTAGCTATCTAACAGAACGCGTCCAGTATCACCAGGTTTTCGAAGAAAGGCCAGAAGAATCGGCAATTATCTTTGACCCAGCTAAAAGGGCCTGGGCGCGGAAAATTGAAATTTGCCTGCATCCATTGTTTACATTCTGCGCTGCCATCCGCATGATGCCGCAACCTGCGGAGAAACTTTTCATTCCGCCGGTCAGTCAACCCGTAGATAAAAATAAACTATGGCCACTAAATCCAAAGCCAAGAAGCCCGCGACGAAACCTGCTCCCAAGAAAAAGGTAGCCGCCAAGAAGAAGTAATCGCCGGCTTAATGCTGTCTCCTTTGGTGTCGCATCAGAGGAGACAGATTTTTTACTCATGAAACTTTGCCAGGGCCAGACTTGGAAACAAGGGCAGCAATTTATCCGCATCGTGCGGCTCGAACGCCTCGAGGTGGAATATAAATCCATGACCAGCCTCACGACGAAAGAAGGCCCCGTGCAGGTCACCAGCAAAAAAGATTTTTGCCGCCTGCTCAAGGGCGCGCAGCTTTTATCGCCGGAAAAAAAAGCGGCCCGCGCACCCACCGCCGCCCGCTCCGGGCCACCGGCCAAGTGATTTTGGAAATTGGACCCGGCTGAATCCAATCACTACGCCGCGCTGGGCTTGGACCGTAATTGCACCCTCGCGCAGATCCGCGCCGCTTACCGTGTGCTGGCCAAACAGCATCATCCCGATTTAAACCAAAGCTCGGACACGGCCACCGCCCGGACGCGAACGCTAAATGCCGCGTATGAAATTTTAAGCGACCCCGACCGGCGGGCAGCTTATGATCGCGAGTTTGCCGCGCCAAAAATATCTCCCGCAAAAAATCGCGCGGTAAAAATCGCGCGCAATCTTTCACAGGACGTGCCGCTACCGCTGGAAGATTTTTTGCGCGGTGCGCGACGCGAAGTGCGCATCAACGATCCGGCCAATCCGAACGGCGCGGAGATTTACGAATTGGTCATTCCACCGGAGACGCCGCCCGGCACCCGTTTTCGTTTGCCGCGCAGCGAACCCTTCGCCGGCGGCTTTGTGCAACTGCGCGTCAAACCGGCTCCGAATTTCCGCTTTAAAACGCGCGGCTCCGATTTGCGCTGTGATTTAAAAATCAAAACGGAACGCGCGGCGCACGGCGGCGTGGAAATGATTCGCGGGCTGGCCGGCGGCATGGTGCGCGTGCCGATTCCGCGCGGCGTGGGCCGCAACGAAATCATTCGCATCGGCGGCGAGGGCTTGCCGAAACCGCGCGGTGGCCGGGGCGATTTGCTGGTGCGCATCACCTATCGCGTCGAAATCCGCCTCGCGCGCGGCGGCAAATAATTTCGCGTCCATCATTTACATTCATCCGGCAGATAAGCAGGATAGGATTGCCGCCGGAGAAACTTTCATGCCGCCGGCCAGTCAACCGCAGCAAAAAAATAAAAAAGTTATGGGCGATAAATCCCCGAAAGCCAACCAGAAGAAGTCCGGCCAGAAACAATCCAAAACCAGCAGCGCCAGCGCCAAGAAAAACGCCGCCGTCGCCGCCAAGTCGGCCGCCGGCAAGAAGAAGTAATCGGCTGTTAATGACTGTCTCTCCTGAGGCAAAATCAGGGGAGACAGATTTCTTTGCCCGTTTTCCGTCCGTATTGCGAGTAGGCCAGCTCTCCGGCTATTATCGCTTCATGGAAAAGAACCGGCTCGAGGCCTTCAGTGATGGCGTCATCGCCATCATCATCACCATCATGGTGCTGGAACTGAAGGTTCCCACGCATGATGGATGGGAGGGACTGAGGCCGGTGCTACCTGTGCTGTGCAGCTATGTGTTGAGCTTCATCTATGTCGGAATCTACTGGAATAATCATCATCACCTGTTCCAGATCACCAAAAGTGTCAGTGGCGGCATTCTCTGGGCGAATCTCCACCTGCTCTTCTGGCTCTCCCTTTTCCCCTTCACGACGGCCTGGATGGGGGAAAACCACTTGGCCAAGCTTCCCACCGCAGTCTACGGCTTTGTCCTGCTGATGGCAGCCCTTGCCTACTACATTCTCCAGAATCGCATCATTGCCCAAGAGGGAAGGGATTCCCATCTTGCCAAGGCCGTGGGTGTTGACTGGAAGGGAAAACTCTCCCCTGTGTTTTATCTGCTTGCCATCCCGCTGGCGTTTGTGAACCCGCTGATTTCAAGCGGGCTCTACATCGTTGTCGCGCTGATCTGGCTCGTTCCCGACCCGAGGATTGAGCGTGAGTTGGTGAAAGAGGAGTAGGGCTTTTTCTAAAAAAAGTTTCTAATGATGGTGCCCGCCCGGACCATGGACATGGCCGTGGTCGCGTTCTTCATCGGTAGCGGGGCGGACGTCACGGATAGAGATATCGAAATGGAGCGTCATCCCGGCCAGCGGATGATTGCCGTCGATAGTCACTTCGTTGCCGACAATCTTGGTGATGATGACGGTCTGCTCGCCAAATTCACCCTCGGTATGCAACTGCATTCCTTCCTCAAGTTCCTCACCGCCTTCGATCTGATCGGCTGGGACGACTGAAATATTCTCGGGATCGTGTACACCGTAACCATCCTCAGGGGGGAGGCTGATCTTGAAGGAATCCCCGGCCTTTTTTCCCTCCATCGCCTTTTCGAGGCCTGGAACGATCTGTCCTTCGCCCTGAATGTAGGCTAGAGGTTCGCTGCCAACAGAGGAGTCGATGATGTCCTTGTCGTCGTCGGTGAGGGTGTAATCAAAAACAACAACGGAGCCAGGGGTGATTTGCATAAGAAGGGTGGTGTGGATGCGGGAGTTTCCGCGTCCGGCACGGTAAACAGGTGGGGAAGGATTGCCAGCGCAAAACGAGGGTGGTGAACCAGAGAGGGGAATTTGTTAAACTCTGCTAAAGACTAAGGTGGGGCAGTATTTTGTTATTGAATCCGCGCCGGGATTGAGGGATAAAGCTTCGAAAGGCTTTCACTCCCAGATGAACGAAACTCAACATTCAAACCGCGCGCTATCATGAAAACTTCACCGCTGATTATTGGTATTTTTAGTTGTGTGTTTCTAACAGTTGCTTCTTTGAAGGCTGTTACACTCGATTTTACAAATGTTATAAATCAAGGTAATTTGAGCGATTATTACGTATATTTTCAGCAAGGGTCAGCTACTGAAGATGCTAATTTAGAGGTTACTTATACACTGACGAATGGTGTAACTAATAGTTTTAATTTTAATACGAGTGATCCAACTGATCAGTCGATTCTCACGACCAACCAGATAGATTTGGCAAGCATTCAAAGTATCACCGTCGATTCTTTGACAGCAGGCAGGCTGTTTGTGAGCTATGGAGAGCTTGGGGCTGGCATCACATATACCAATGCGACATACACAAATTTCAGTGGTCCTTCGCGAGTTGCGGGTTCACCCGGCAGCACGAACCCCTATCAATTCTACGAGGGAAATGCGACTGCCGGTGCAGGAAATTTTGACACTACATATATTGACGCTGTTTCATTCGGCTATGCCTTGAGTAATAATAACACTAGTCAATACATCGGGGCGACGAATTTTAATGCTCAATATTACAGGAATCAATTGGGAGGAATCGTGAGTTCCCAAGCATTTGTTACAAACTCTAGTGGTAATTTGGTGAGCATTTTGGGTAACGGCAATATAACAACGCCATTGCAGTTTCCTTCTTATTCCAGCTACCTGACTCAACTTGCCTCGAATAATACCACTGTCCTGATCGGCTATACGTCGAATGCAGCTGTGGCTTCCTCTGGCCGCGCCTCTGTCCAAAAACAGTATGGTGTTGAAAGTTATAGTGTTAATGGTGTTACTTACAGCGGTGCCGGTGTAACAATGGCTGTTTGGTCTTCATTTGACGGGAGTGTTGCAACAAACAGCAGTACGTTAAGTAACGCATCTAGTAATTTTGCATTTGGTACTAATAGCAGCGGTGTGACGAACACTCAGGCTCTGATCCTGACAAATGGAAGCGTACAGATCGTTTATTGGGGTGGCACCAATAGTAGTGGTTCTAACTCTCCATACACCCCGACGAATGTTTATATCAATACGACAAACAACCTATATACTAATTTGGCCGTGATGGAGCAGGCGTATTCAAATTCAACGTTATCAACCATCATACGCCAGTCGCCACAGGGAACGAATGGCGCGCTATCAACCCCGGGTTATTCCTATAATATAGCCTATTCGAATTTTATCACGACATTCAGTGCCATCCCCGGCATAGCTGCTGGCAATGCCTTAGAGCAGGGAGTTCTCTATGTGAATGATTTCAATGCCTCGATCAATTTGGGTCTGGCAGGTTCGACGAATGTCGATACCAATACCGGTGTTGCCTATCAGAATGAATATTCCTCAATGTGGTGGGGATCATTAACTGCTCCCTCTTACGGTGTCGTTCAGACGAATTCCTCGAATTATGACAACTATGGAGCTTATATTGCCCTGATATCTGCCAGCAACACCTATGGTAACTCCTACTCAGATCGGTTTACCGGTGTAACAAATATTTTAAATGATTTTAGTGGTAGCGATACGCTCACAGCTTATGTAGGGGGTACCCTTTTAGACACGACTGCGATTCCCGAGCCTTCTTATACGGTTTCATTACTTCTCTTTCTCACGGGATTTGCTGCCTTCAAAGGATTTCAGCGTCGGAAAAAAGCGTAATCTCGTGTCATTTTCGGTCGCGATTGGCTTGGCGGCGTCTTCCCCGCTGTTCTAAAGTCACGCTATTGTGGCTACCCATCTTACCTCCCTCGACTCTGCACAGACCGCTTCGGCTGATCAGTTCAACCGGCAGAGTGACCGTTACGGGAAGACGCATATCCTTGCCGACACAAGTGATGTGGTCGGAGCGCTGACGGGGATCGTTCCTGCTCCCGGTGCGCGCGCGCTTGATGTGGCGACGGGCGGAGGTCATACGGCTCTGTGCCTAGCCCGTGCAGGATGGAACGTCACGGCAGGAGACATTTCCGAACGGATGTTGGAGAATACCACGAAACTTCTGGCTGAGGAGGGGCTGACGCTGGAAACAAGTCTCTTTCCCGCAGATGAGATCCCGTTTCCCGATGCCTCCTTCGATTTGGTGACTGTCCGGGTCGCCTCGCATCATTTCAGCTCGCCGGAGCGATTCATTTCCGAAGTAGTGAGGGTTCTCAAGCCTGATGGTTATTTTCTGCTGATCGACGGGACGGTGCCGGACAATGATCCCGAGACTGAGGTCTGGTTGCACAAAGTAGAAAAATTGCGTGATCCGAGCCATGGGCGATTCCTTTCCCGTGCTGCGTGGGAGGGATTGATCATGTCACACGGACTCACAGTTCTCTCGAGTACACTCCACGAAAAGAAGCAACCCGATCTGAACTGGTATTTCGAGACGGCGGCAACGACACCTCAGAACAGGGCACTCGTCCTCGAGGCGGTGACCGCCATTCCACCCTCTGTGCGATCTGCGCTGCGCCTGTGTGAAGAGGAGGGCAAGGTTGTCTGGTGGTGGCCGATACTGCATGTACTGGCCCGCAAATCCGCTTACTGAGATGAGTGCCGGGTTGCCGACTGCCTACCTTGCTGGACCCGATGTCTTTTTTCCCAATGCCAAAGCCGAGGGCAAACGGAAGTGTGACATTCTGCTAAGGCATGGAATTCAGGGACATTTTCCCCTCGATAACGAAATTCCTGAAAGCGGAGAGATGGCCCATGAGATTTTTCTGGCGAATGTGGCTCTCATCAATCGGAGCAATCTCGTCATTGCGAACATTGTGCCGTTTCGTGGTCCCTCCCTCGATCCAGGGACGGCTTGGGAAATCGGCTATGCCTATGCCCGGGGGATTCCCATCATCTGCTACGGCTCCACGGCAACCTATCTCAAGCGGTGCCGGGATCTTGGTTTGGAAGGCGCGCTCGCCGGATTTGATCAAGAGGGGATGCTGATCGAGGATTTTGACGAGCAGGAGAATCTGATGATCTCGCGCTGCGCCGTTCAGATTGCGCCAACCTTTGAGGAGGCCGCCGCCTACGCTCAGAAAATTCTAGGGCGCTAAAAATTCTTTTTGACAAACAGACCGAACGGTCTAAACATGATCTCTATGATGCCTGCGAATAATCATACGACAAAAGAACGCATCCTTGATGCGGCGCAGGCGATCATGCTGGAGAAGAGTTTTCACTCCGTGGGGTTGAATGAAATCCTGAAAGCCGAGGGAATTCCGAAAGGTTCCTTTTATCACCACTTTGAGTCGAAGGAGCAATTTGGTGTCGAGTTGCTTCGTCATTATGTTTCCGGTGCCCATGCGTACAAACGGAGAATGCTTCTCTCCTCGGAACCCGAGAGCAATCCCCGCAAACGTCTGATCACCTATTTCGAGTCCAGTGTGGCGACCTTGATGGCCAACGAGGGAAAATGCCCCTGCCTCATGGTGAAACTAGCCAGTGAAGTGGCCGAATCCAGTGATGCGATGCGCCAGGTCTTGGCAGATTCTCATCAGGAATCGATCGGTATCATGGAGACGGTGATCCTAGAGGGATTGGAGAAAAAGATGCTGCGATGCGAGCACGATCCCCGGACTGCAGCCATGCTCATCGGTGACCTCTGGATCGGAGCCATGCAGCGCGCCTCCATCGAGCGGAGCGTCGAACCCCTGCGCAAAGCCATCGACTTCATCTTCGAGGATCTGATTCTGAAACCTGCTTGAATTTTCTTTTTGCATCATAAAACCGACCGGTCTAATAAATCCCAATTAAATCCTAATTAAATCCCAATTCGCCAGTAAACAAACCTCCAATACCAAACACAACAACACACAATGAACCTGACACAACGCCCACCACGCAGTCTTCGAATCCTACTCGGAGGGTATGCACTGCTTCCCCGTCTGCTCGATAAATGTCGTGCGGAAATCGCCGGAACTTCTGGCGAGTATCACTACAACTGCCCGCTTGATCAGCACTTCTTCAAGTTCACGGGTGTCGATCACGAGGCGCTCAAGGCCGAAGTGGCCAAAGGATTGGGAGACGGCGAGCTCCTGGAGTGGATCACTGCGAATGCCGAGCATCAGCGCACTCCCTGGGAGATTCGTCAATGGAGTGACTATCAGCAAAATCGCACTCCCGACAGCGATGGGGAAACACGCGGATTCTTCTCCGAGATGCTCAACAATCTCTCAACGACGCGTGAGGACATCACCACCTGGGCCGACCTGCTTGACCTTGATGATTATGTGACCTTCGGAGGCAAGGCCTAACGGAGCACTGATCAGAACCAATTACTTAACCATCAACCTAAGAGAAAATGAGATTACAAAATAAAATTGCCCTGATTACAGGAGGTAACAGCGGTATCGGATATGCCACGGCGAAGCGCTTCCTTGAGGAGGGGGCACAAGTCATCATAACGGGTCGCAACGAGCAATCACTGAGGGAAGCCGCCACACAACTTGGCAGTGAGAGGATAACGGCTATCAAGGCTGATGTCGCGAAGCCCGCTGAAATCCAATCAGCTTTCGATCAGGTGAAAGCCACATTCGGCCATCTGGACATTCTCTTTCTGAATGCGGGAATTGCCCCGGTAGCCCCGATAGATCAGACAACCGAGGAGATCTTTGACAATCTCTTTGCCACCAACGTGAAGGGTGTCTTCTTTGGTGTGCAGAAGGCACTTGGTGTGCTCGTCGAAGGAAGCAGTGTCATTATCAACAGCTCCACGGTAAACGCCAAAGGATTTCCCGGGTTTGTCGCCTATGCTGGAACCAAGGCTGCAGTCCGGAACTTTGCCCGTGGCATGTCCGCCGAGTTGGCTCCGCGCGGCATCCGTGTGAACTCTGTGAGTCCCGGGCCGATCGGCACGCCAATCTGGGGGAAAACCGGCCTTACCGAAGAGCAGACCCAGCAAGCTGGAGGGGAGATGGTAAAACAGATTCCCGCTGGTCGCTTCGGAACCGCCGAGGAAATTGCAGATGCCGTGCTGTTTCTGGCGTCGGATGAATCCAAGTATGTGGTAGGAGCCGATCTCTATGTCGATGGCGGCATCGGGCAGGTATAATCAGATTCCACTGTGATCATAAACGGACGGGGGGTTGCGCCTTCGTCCGTTTTTCATTTGAAGAAAGAGGAGCAATTTAAGCAGTTACAGCCGTCGAAAGTGGAGCGTCGCATGGCGTTGTGGTGGTGCAACGTGGCCTGGGTACGGCACACAGTAAGTTCAGCTATTTGATCCTTGCCGGGCACCCCGTGGCACAGGCAAATCAATGCGCCCACTTTTCCCTTAAAATACCGTGACCCTGCAGATCTATTGCAGGTAGTGAGAATGATGCTACGTTGAGCACCATTGAGCAAACCGATCTCAATTGTAGGGTCGTCCGCTGATCCTGATTATCAACGCGCTGTCGAGGCATTGATGGGGGAGGATTTGATCGCGATCCGTCGCCATCTTCACAGTCACCCCGAACTGAGCGGGACGGAGATCGAGACGACGGCGTATGTGGCTAATTATCTTACGGAGCATACCATTCCTTACGAACTTGGGCCGGGAGGAGTTGGCATCGTGAGTGAACTTGCCTCTGAGGTGCAGGGAGCGACGCAACTGATTGCTCTCCGGGCGGATTTGGATGCACTCCCTATTCAGGAAGAAAACGACACGTCGTATCGATCTCAGCAAGCTGGTGTCATGCATGCCTGCGGACATGATGCACACACAACGATGCTCCTGGGAGCGCTGGCGGCACTGAGGTCTGTACGGTTGCCGTCACGGTGCCGGGGGATCTTTCAATCCTCCGAGGAGAGCGGGCATGGGGCGCTAGACATGGTCAACGCGGGAGCCATGAAGGATGTCTCCGCAATCATCGCCCTGCATGTCGATCCGAATATCCCCTGGGGTTCCGTGGCGATTTCCTCCGGGCCGCAAACCGCAAGCTGCCAGGATTTCTCAATCGTTGTGAAGGGCGTTGGAGGCCATGCCGCCAGACCTCATCTCACGATTGATCCGATTGCCACCGCAGCCCAGCTCATCACGCTCATTTATCAGACCATACCGCGCGGCACGGATTTGAATCATCCCGTTGTGGTGACAGTTGGCGAATTTCTCGGAGGCAGTTGCACCAATGTCATCCCGGAGAGTGCCAGTCTTCGAGGGACGCTCAGGGCGCTTACCTTGGATGCTGCCAATTCCACCAGGGAGCGGCTGCAGGAGCTTTGCGCGGGAATGGCCCTCTCCTCCCGTGCACAAATCACGATCACCTTTGAGCGGCAACTTCCCGGTGTGGTGAATGACCCGGTTGTGACCAAGGCATGCCTTGACGCGGCACGAACAGTGGTCGGTGATAAAATGATTCTGGAGGCCCAGCCCAGCATGGGAGCCGAGGATTTCGCCGATTATCTCACAGAAGCTCCGGGTTGCATGATGCGTCTTGGGGTCAGGAGGCCTGGCGAAGAAATCCGACCGCTTCACACGCCGACCTTCGATCTTGCAGAAGAGGCCCTTCTCATCGGGGCCAGGATTCTTCTGAGGTCCTTTTTCGCGCTCAATCAACACCAGCCGTCATCTTAGAGCGTTTTAGGAACAGATGTAGCCATTCATAATCATCTGATCCCCTGAATTTTTTACCACAGAGAGGGATCCAAGGGGCATCCAAGGTGGGATAAAGTAAAAGAGGAGGGGGTATTCCAGTGATGTTTTTTCGCTCCTTTGCGGCAACCTTGGCTGTTTCTTTGTCAGTCCTTTGTGGTGAAAATCACTCGGCTATGACTCAAGTTAAAATGCACTAAAATTGCGATTTGATACCGCCTTCGGGTTCTAGGTCGTTAGCGATCTGACGTAGGCGGGTTTTCTAAACTTCAAACACGAAGAGTTTCGGATCAAGACGGAGTCTGGGGCCGTAGATCCCTGCAGGATCTTCTTTTCCGACAGCGATCATCATCACGACGGCGCTCTCGCCGCCGAGAAAGAGAATCTTTTTCACCCGACATTCGTCAAATCCTTCCATCGGCAGGCTGGAGTATCCCTGGGCGGTGATTGCCAGCATGAAATTCTGACAGGCAAGGGCGACCGTCTTTGAGAGCACTCCCTTCACTGCTGATCCGGAGAAAGGCCCGCGCGGCACCGGACGGAAAAGTCCGACAAGAGAGAAGGCGATTTTTTTGAGAATGCCCACAATGTTCAGAAAACCATGGGAGTAAAAGAGTGGGACAAACTTCGTGTAATAATCGAGCTGCTGCTTGGGAATCTCCCCGCGTTTGCCGAGCTCTTCTAAAACTAGGGCGCGGTTGCGACGCCAAGTGTCGGCACGAGCAACAAAGACAAAAAGCTCTGCAGCGGTGGCTGCCCCGCTTTGATCAAAAGCGGCTGCGATGAGAGCGGCTTTCCTGTCTGGAGAAGAAACATGGTAGACTTCCCACGGCTGGAGATTGGACGAGTTGGGAGCGAGGAGCGCGGCGGAGATGGCCTTCTCGATCACCACCGGAGGCACGGGTTCGGCCAGATATTTCCTGACCGATCGGCGGGTTTCAATGGCTTCAAATAATTCCATACAATGACAATGGCTCCCTCAGGACATTTTGAAGAGATCTTTATGACCATGGGGCTGTGCTCGCCAATACTGCGGCGCCGCCTCCACCTGAGCACCAAGTTTGGCCGCGGCATACCACGGCCAGCGCGGATTGAAGAGCATGCCTCGCGCCAGGGCCACCAGATCGGCTTTGCCGCTCGCAATGATCTCGTCCGCCTGCTCAGGTTCCGTGATGAGACCGACGGCAATGATCGGAAGGAGCGTTTCTTTTTTGATGCATTCGGCCAGTGGCACCTGATAGTTCGGGCCAATGGGGATTTGCTGCAATGGCGAGAGACCTCCAGAGGAAACATGTAGGTAGGCGCAGCCCCGGCGCTCAAGTTCCTTGGTGAGGATGATGCTCTGATCGACATCCCACCCACCAGGCACCCAGTCAGTTCCGGAGATTCTGACGCCAATCGGTTTGTGACTGGAAAAGGTGGAGCGAATGGCATCAAAGACCTCAAGGGGGAAGCGCATTCGATTTTCCAGCGATCCGCCGTAGTTGTCGGTTCGTTGATTGGAGAGAGGGGAGAGAAACTGATGCAAGAGGTAGCCGTGAGCGGCGTGCAATTCAATGGCATCAATTCCGAGTCGATCTGCACGGCAGGCTGCTGCCACAAAGGCATCCTTGATGTGTTTCAAGCCCGTTTCATCCAGAGCAATGGGTTCGGGATCGTCCGGATTGAAGGGAATCGGTGAGGGAGCAAGAACCCTCCAGCCACCTTCCGAGGGAGGAACCACGCCGTGACCCTTCCAAGGAATTTCACAGGAAGCCTTGCGGCCCGCATGGGCCAGTTGAATCGCAACGGGGATTTCGGAGTAGGTGCGGATGGCTTTAAGCACACTAGCCAGGGCGATTTCGTTTTCGTCGGACCAAAGTCCGAGATCCGCCGGTGATATCCTTCCTTCAGGCACAACAGAGGTGGCCTCGATGATCAGTAGCCCTGCTCCCGAGAGGGAGAGGTTGCCAAGATGAATCATGTGCCAATCAGTGGCCGACCCATCATGCGCGGAATACTGGCACATGGGCGCCACGACAATCCGGTTCTGGAGGAGGAGAGACCCGATCGTGATGGGTGAAAAAAGCGTGGCCAAGGAGTGGGATTGGCGTGAAAGCGGTTTGAGGAAGCCTAGGCGGCGGGCATCGGAAGGGGCTTGAATATCCCAATGGCTGCTCCCTGAGGATCCACTAGGATGGCGATACGACCAACTTCCGGGATGTCAAAAGCGGGCACTCGGATTGTTCCACCAAGTTCCACAGCCTTTGCCGCGGAGGCATCGACATCCTCGACGGTGATGTAGGAAAGCCATCCTGCGGGAATGCCCGGCGAGGGAGCCTGCATCAGGCCTGCGACACTCCGATCAGGGTTGTTGAAAAGGGTGTAGTGTTCACCAAAGGGAGCGGTGGTCCAGCCAAAGAGACTGGTGTAAAAAGCCTTGGCTCCCTCGACATCCGTGGTGACGAGTTCGTTCCAGGAGAATTCGCCTGGTTTGGTGCATGGGTTGGAAGTCTCTTCGCTCATGGTGATGGGGCAATTTGGGGTTGGATTGAAGGCGCAGACACAGGATGGTTTCTGTCTTGCCGCAATCTGACGAAAGCCGGAAAAAGTGCAAATGATTTCCTGTGACAGTTTCGTCACGATTGTATTGGCGGTGGGATGTCCTCGATGCTGTGATATCAGAAGCCTCCACACCAACCCAAACTCCCCCGCCATGGAACACGAAAACCTTGATATCGGAAGCATCGTCGGAGAACGTCGACGAGCGGTCGAAGAATCCATCCAACTAATCAGCCGCGAAGAACTCGCGACGCTGCAGCAGAGCCTCTTCGCCGACCCCTTACATCCCTGGGCGGAGCCATTCCAGCGTTTCTTGCAGGAGCATCGTGGGAGTCTCTTCTATCACGGCGTGACGCATGATCAGGTGCAGGTCATTTATTGCCGCGAGCAGGAAAAGGGGATCTGGTTCACTCCAGGTGTGGGGATGGGAATCCTTCAGCCGAAGGCGCTTGAACAGCTCCGTGAGATTGTTGATGCACGATTGGGATAGAATCCGGCTTCTTCCATTTTGATAACGTGAAGTTTGTCAAGATTTGAATTGTTACAATTCTGACATAATTGCTCTTTAAAAGAGGGGAAGGAGATGTGATAGTGAGGCATGAAGAATCACCTGTTGGATGGAGAGGCAGAGGATCCTTGGGCCTGTAGTGGGGTTCCCATTCCCGAAGTTTACTCATCAAGACTGGCGTTCCTGAAGGTGGTGGCCCTCGGAGTGGGAATCACTGTCGCGCTCTTTGGAGTGCTTTCTTTGCTGTTAATGCATTCCTGAATCCGCAGGTACTGTCTTATTTGGTTCCCCTAGGGAATCGCTGATTTCAGCGCAACGAGACTGTTGACGAAGACATGGAATAGGCTCCCTAAGCCTCCTTGAGCAACTCTCCGAGATTGAGCGGTTTGGTGACCATGGTCAGTTCGCCATCAATGGATCGAGGCCATTCCGGTTCGGGGCGATCGCGGTAAAGCTCCACTCCATTGCCATCAGGGTCACGCAGATAGAGCGACTCGCTGACACCATGGTCGGAGGCACCTTCAAGCTTGATGCCAGCATCTAGGAGGCGCTTCAGGGCATCGCCCAACGCCGCGCGGGATGGATAGAGGAAGGCGACATGATAGAGTCCGGTCGTGCCGGGTGCCGGAGATTTGCCTCCGTGACTCTCCCAGGTGTTTAATCCGATGTGATGGTGGTAATCGCCGGCTGAGAGAAAGGCCGCCTGAGTGCCGTAGCGTTGCGTAATTTCAAATCCGAGCACTCCCGAATAGAAACCTATCGCCCGTTCCAGATCTGCAACCTTTAGATGCACATGGCCGACACGGACTTCGGGATGGATAGGAATGGGGGGTGACATGGTTTCCTATATGGAAGTATGACACGGCGGCTGATTTGACAATCTCGATTGGAAGAGATTCCTGCCAATTACTCTTTGCTGCGGAATTCATACCCTCATTGCGGCATTCGGAGTATACTGAAAGTTGCCACTCTCTGGCATAGTGATTGCTACAAATTAAATAACCAACATCCTCATGAAAATCGCCACCACCATTGCCCGTCTCCTACTCGGTCTGATCTTCGTCGTGTTCGGACTGAACGCCTTCCTGCATTTTATTCCGATGCCACCCATGCAGGGCCAGTCTGCAGCCTTCATGGGAGCGCTCTTTACCAGCCATTATCTCTACGCAATCAAATGCTTTGAAATCAGCGGTGGTCTCCTCCTTCTGATCGGCCGTTACATTCCGCTTGGACTCACCCTGCTGGGGCCGGTGATTGTGAATATCCTCTTTTTTCACATCTTTCTCGATCCCAGCGGCCTGCCTCTTGGTATTGTTGTGGCAGTGCTCGCCCTCTTCCTGCTCTGGCAGAATCGGAGTGCCTTTGCAGGATTGCTGAGGAAATAAACTTCCACGCTGTCACTCGGAGCAGGCTTCCTTCAGTCTGCGGAATAGGCTTTGATCACCCGATGGTCATTGCCCTCCCCAGACTGATCGGTTTCCTTGGCCTTCTTGTCGTTCTCTCCTGTTCGTTCTGCAGCGCCGCAGTTCAGACCGCGGAAGTGGCGGGAAAAATCACCCTTTCCCCGGGTGTCACCTGCGAACAGATCGGCACCTATAGTGTGAATCGGCTGAATCAAATCCTGACCGATGAAGTACCGGCGCAGCTTTCGGATTACCCCGTCAGCTATCCGCCTGCCCGTGATGCGGTGAAGCTTTATCGCATCACCTACCGCTCGGTGATCCCAGAACTCGGCAACCGTCACACCACGGCCTCCGGTTTGCTGGCCATTCCCGAGATCGAAGGGAAATCATTTCCTGTGGTTTCCTACCAGCATGGAACGGTCTTCACAAAAACAGCCGTCCCTTCCCATCCCGAGGAGTCGATGGAAACACGCTTGATTCTGGCCCGGTTTGCAGGACAGGGATACATCGTCGTGGCTCCTGATTACTTCGGGAAAGGATCGTCACGGGAAACCGACGCCTATCTGGCCAAGGCCTCTACGCAGCAGGCCTGTCTCGACATGCTCAGGGCGGGGAGATCAGCCAGCGAGAGACTTGGTGCTTCCTGGGGACCTTTGTTTGTGACCGGCTGGTCGCAGGGAGGGTGGGCCACCATGGTCTTCCTCAATAAACTCGAAAACGTTGGCATCCCGGTGACGGCAGCGGCGCCGGTCTGCGCGCCGGAAGATCTCTTCGCCATCATCAATCACTGGATCCATGATCCCTCACCGTCAGATAGCATCTTCCTTCCCGAACTCTTGGCTCTCCAACTCCACGCCTACGAACATTACTACCATCTGCGAGGATTGTCGGATGAAGCGATCAAGCCGGAATACCGTGCCGCCGCCCGCGATCTTTATCTGAACAAGCTCGCCTGGCCTGGCCTGCTCAAACAATTTCCGCGTCATCTCAGCGGTATGCTGCAACCCGGATTCATCGCGGAGAGTTCACTCGGCAGAGGAGACTATTGGGAAATCATCCAGCAGAACCAGGCGTACCGCTGGCGGAGCACTACCCCGATGCGTTGCTACTATGGGGCGAAGGATGAAATCGTCCCGCCCTTCATTGCACAGCTTCCCATCGGCTACCAGAAGGTGATGAAGGGAGCCATAACGACCGGTGTGGAAGTGACGGGATCAAAGGCCAACCACCGTGGAGCCTTTGTCGATGCGGTGGAAAAAGAGAAAGAGTGGTTCGACTCTTTTTTGAATAAATAGTCAGGATCAACCGAGATCGTTTGTCAGAACGATCCGGTAGCGGGCCTTGCCGGAGCGGAGATGTTCAATGGCATCGTTGGCCTGTGACATGGGGAACGTCTCGGTTGTCGGGGCGATGTCATGACGTGCGGCGAATTCCAGCATGGTCTCCACGGTCGAGGGACTGCCAAGCGGTGATCCGGAGAGTGATCGCTGCGCCATGATCATCGGGAAGGCGGAGACAGCCATCGGTTCCAGCACGGCTCCGACTGTATGCAGACGGCCCTTGGGCTTGAGGGCGGCAATGTAAGTGTTCCAGTCGAGGGTAACATTGGCCGTGTTCAGGATGAAATCAAAGCTGCTCCCAGCCTTGGTGAGTTCCTCGGAATTCCGCGAGTTGAGCGTGCTGTGCGCTCCGAGTTGCAGAGCCTCCTCGCGCTTCGAGTCGCTGCTGGTGAAAGCGACGACCTCGCATCCCCAGGCGCGGAGGAACTTCAGCGCCATGTGGCCGAGTCCTCCGATGCCAATCACCCCCACGCGGTCCGTTGGCTTGACTCCAAATTGGATGATGGGGTTGAAGACCGTGATGCCGCCGCAGAAGAGTGGACCGGCTTTGCCCGCATCGAGAGCTTCCGGAAGGGGGCTGACCCAAGTCCAGTGCGCTCGCACCCGATCGGCGAATCCGCCGTGGCGGCCAACAATGGTTCCCTCGGCCGTGGCGCAGAGATTCTGGTTTCCGGAGAGACATTGGGAGCAACAGCCGCAGCTGTTGGAATACCAGCCGAGTCCAACACGATCCCCGACCTTGAGGCGTTTCGTGTTATCGCCAAGAGCCACCACTTTGCCGACCACTTCGTGGCCCGGAACAAAGGGATAGGCTGTCATTCCCCATTCGTTGTCCAACATCGAGAGATCGCTGTGACAGATGCCACAACTCTCCACGGCAATCTCGACCTCCCCGCTGCCGAGAGGGCCGGGAGTGAACTCAAAAGGTTGCAGCGGTTCCTTGGCTCCAAGTGCGGCGAGTGCGTGAAACGAGGTGCTCATAGTCTGGTAATGTGTGGGAGGTGGTGACGAGTCGAAGCGAAATCGTTCAGGCCAGAAGCTTTTTCAGTTGATTGGCCAGCGTGGAGCCAAGCTTCTTCACTTGCGCCGTCTGCTTGGGGTCAGTGAGAGAGCCGTCGGCCTTGATGGCATCATAGGCCGAGGGAATGGCGATTTGATCGGGCAACACGGTGATGCCAAGATTCCCGAGGATGGCACGGAGATGAACGAGGCCGCGCAGACCGCCAAGACCTCCGGGTGATGCGGAGAGAATAAGAGCCGTTTTTCCCGAAAGTGCCGCGAGAGATGGCTCGTCATCTGACTCAGCCCGGGAAACCCAGTCGATCGCATTTTTCAGGGCCGCCGTCACACTGCTGTTATATTCTGGAGAGGCGATGATCAGGCCGTCGGCTTTCAGGAAAAGCTCTTTCAGTTTCTTTGCCTCGGCGGGCATTCCGTTAGCAGCTTCCAGGTCCTGATCAAAGATCGGCATCGGGAAATCACGCAATGCGATGAACGTCACCTCGGCACCTGCATCACGGGCCCCCTCGGCGGCGATTGCTGCGATTTTCTGATTAAAGGAGTCGCGTCGAAGACTGCCGCCGAAGGCGAGGATGCGTGGAGTGCTCATGATCCCTTCCTTGTGACACAAGTCGGAGCCCCGTCAAGAGCAGAGGTGTTGGGGGTAATATAAAAGCCTCTCTACCGTCAACTGCGAGCACCCTTATGCGCGTTGGGCAAAATGACTTTTTAGGGCTTCTTCCCGGAAGTCAAAGATCGCCTCGACCTCCCGGCGTACGAAGAGCGGATGGGCGATGAAGTCAAACGGGACCGCATATCGGACGACATCCCTGGAGAGCGTGCCGCCATTTTGCGCCTCGAAGGTGTGCTCATGAATCCACTGGCGATACGGTCCGTGTAGTTGCTCATCCACGAAACGGAACGGGGGTTGCCAGGCGGCGATGTGCGTGCGCCAGCGGACAGGAAACCCGTGAATGCGCAGCTTGTAATCAATGAGAGTGCCCTCCTGCATGGCGATGGGAAGCTGTGTGATCACCTTGAATCTGAGCGAGGGAGGAGTGATGGCCTCGAGATTCGTTGCGTCGGCAAAGAATGGAAAAATCTCCTCCGGGGAGAGCGGTAACCAGAGTTCGCGTTTCAGGATGTGGATACGCATTGGGAGTAGATCTATCGGGTGGAATGAGGTGGGTCAAAGAGAGTTGTCCTTCGAGGAGAGAGGCGGATTGTTTGGCCATTCTTTGGCAGATACTTCCACGCATTTGATCCGTCACTACTTTTGCCTTGTTTTGAATCAAGGTTGAGGTGATAGAGAACGCGAGTCCCTCGCTAACAATTCACCCACATGAGAACGCTCTCCTCCATGCGGAGGTCGGCACTTACAGATGCTGGATTTTTTTCCATGCCAAATCGCCTCAGCTACATCGCTATCGTGTTTTTGTGCCTTGCCGGTGCTCTGAATGCTCAGACAACAAATTTCGATTTCAGTGGAGTGATGGAGACCTACATAATTCCTGTGGCAGGAACTTATGAGTTGAATGCCGTTGGGGCACAGGGTGGATACGGTGCTGATGATGCCGTGGGAGGAAAGGGGGCTTCACTTACGGTTGATGGGTTTTTCACTGCTGGAACAACACTCGATATTCTCGTGGGAGGTGAAGGCCTAAACCCAGCGACTTTAGATGCTCCTGGAGCTGGGGGTGGAGGGGGCACCTTCATTTTTGAGACAAATTCTACGAATGGTTTGACGCCATTGCTTGTTGCCGGGGGCGGCGGTGGTGGTTCCGGCGAGTTCTTGTTCGGAAGTCTTAACGGGGGCGATGCAAGTTTTACCAATGGCAGCTATGGTGTGGGGGGACTTGGCGGATCTGATGCTGTTGACCATACGCTTGGAGGAGGGGGAGGAGGGGGCAGCGTGAGCCAGGATGGTGGTTGGGGAGCTGGTGTTGCTCCTGGCCAGGGAGGTGCAAGTGCCGTATCTGGCGGAACAGGGGGAACTGGTGGCGGTGGAGGTGCAGGTGGTAATGGTGGATTAGGAGGAGGCGGAGGAGGCGGAGCATTAGAAGGTGATGGTCCCGGTACCATTGATGATGGCGAGCCCGGTGCCGGAGGCGGCGGTGGGGGTGGTGCCAATGGAGGCAATGGTGGCAGTGCTCTTGGAGGCAGTGCCAGCACAGGCGGCAGTTCTTATTATGCCACGAACACTCTAGTCGGAAGTACCCTTTATTCTTTCAGCCTAGTGTCAGCTTCCAACAGCACGGCATCGAATGGCTTGGTTTCCCTGACATTGCTCTCCCAATATTTCTACGATCTCTATGTAGGCAGCAATAATGCCGGTGTAATAACAAATGTCACGAACGGCATGGGTACATGGAGCAACACCTACATAGGATACGATCCAAGTTCATCCAATAACTTGCTCACCATCTCGAACAACGGAATTCAATTAACCACGCTTGATACTGTCTCCGTGGGATACAATGGATCGTCCAACAGCATGGTGATCGCTGCGGGAGGAGGGGCGACTGACAGCAACGCTGTTATTGGATCCGGTACGGCTTCCTACAACAACAGCGTCCTTGTCACAGGAAGCGGTTCTTCATGGAACACTGTGAATTCTCTTGAGATTGGGGGTAACGGCTCCTCCAATACTCTTTTGATTGCGGGTGGAGGTGTCGTCTCACAATCTTATCAGTATGGTGGCAGCAGTGTAGGCGCGGCTGCCACTTCCTCGAACAACATGGTGTTGGTGTCGGATACAGGTTCTCTCTGGTCGAATACGGGCAATCTGTTTATTGGAAACTACGGTGCCTCAAACAGTTTGATAATTTCCAACGGGGGGCAGGTTGTCAGCAGTGGTGGCAGCATCGGCTTGTCCACCATCTCGTCCAACAACAGCGTGCTTGTGACCGGTATCGGATCCACTTGGAACAGTGGGAGCGTCGAGGTTGGCGGCAATGGTTCCTTGAATTCGCTCATGATCTCAGGAGGAGGGATGGTGTCGGACTCCAATGGGTATGTGGGTTTTTATGATAACGCTTCAAATAACAGTGCGGTTGTGACAGGGGAGGGTTCTCTCTGGACAAATTCAGGGAATTTCTATGTCGGGTTAGTTGGAGCATCCTATAACAGCCTGATCATTTCCAATGGAGGAACAGTCATCGTGAATGGCGACACATCGGCGATCGGATATAATGGTTCTTCAAATAATAGGGTGATTGTAACGGGTGTGGGTTCCCTTTGGAGCAATGCCGGCACCGTCTATGTGGGCGGATGGCTGGAAAGTGTGGATTTGCACGATTACTCGGATGGTTCGGGCGCTTTAACGGTCGCAAATGGAGGAGTGTTGATTGCGGGAAGCATGCAAATCGCCGGATACAAAACATCAGTTGGTGTGCTCAATATCGGATCATTTGGGGGAAATGACTCGGCCGGGGTGATCGACACAGCAGGCATCGCCTTTGGATTGGGAAGCGGCACGATCAACTTCAATCAGACAAATACATTTCTCCTAACCAACCCGGTCTCCGGCAAAGGCTTGATCAGCCAGCTTGGCAGCGGAACGACGATCCTTGCGGAAAGCAATAGTTTTACGGGTTCAACAGTGGTCAATCAGGGCAATTTAGTAGCGTCCGTTAGAGGGGCTCTCGGGGGAGTCACCAATATCACCGTGACTGGTGGCAGACTTTCCTTGGAGGCAGATCAATCGGTTAACAACAACGCCACTCTCTCCCTTGAGGGAGGGACCCTTGGCATCTCTGCAAATCTTGATCAAAAATTTGACTCGTGGACCCTGCAGAACAATTCCCTGTTGGATTTTGATGGGTATGCAGCCTCTCTAACCTTTACTTCCCTTGCCATCAACGGATCACTCGCCATCTGGAACTGGAACGCACTCACCGACTCCATCTGCATCACCGGAGCGTACAGTGGTGATCTTTCCCAGATTACCTTCTACAGCGATTTCGGAGTGACGGAGATCGGCACGGGCGCGATCGTGAACAACCAGCTTCAAGCTGTACCCGAACCCTCCACCTATGCCCTCGTTTGCCTCTCTGCGCTGCTTCTAGTGATCAGCGCGAGGCGGCGTGCTGTAGAGTCGATCTAGATCTGATTGCTCAATATATCCCATGGCCTGCGTCCCGTCTATCTTGTGAACACTGACACCAACCGTGGCGTGGAAGAGAGTGAACAGGTCAGCGTGAAGGCGAAAATTCGGACTGTCTATCTGGGTGTCACCGTCCCGATTCCTGAGGCGAGCATCCTTAGAAATTGAGCAGCAGCTCGGCCCGGAGGGCGTTGCTTGGGCCATGCCGCCACGATGGATCGTTGCGGCTTTCCGTCGTTGAACGAGCGATAGCAAAGACGGGATTTCTTGTCCGCCGAGGCCGCCATCGAGGGAATCAGGGAAACGCCCATACCAGCAGCGATCAGGGACTGGATGGTTTCCAGTTGGGCGCTGCGGAAGCTGATCTTCGGCCGAAAATCACGGCGGTTACAAAAGCTCAACACCTGATCGCTGAGGCAATGCTCTTCTTTCATGAGGAGCAGGTTTTCCCGTTTCAGATCAGCAGCAGCAATCACCTTCTTCCTTGTCAGAGGATGATTCCGGGGCAATGCCAGTAGGAGTTCATCGTTGAGTAGATGGCTCGTCTCCAGATTGCCAATATCAAACGGCGGGCTGATCAGGGCAAAATCGATCTCATACGCTTGCAGCAGTTTGAGCAGACGGGCTGTTGTTTCCTCCTGAACGATCATCTCCACGCCGGGATAGTCTCCGGCGAAGGCGGCCATCACGCGGGGCAGGAGATAAGGAGAGATGGTCGGGATGACCCCGATGGCGATCACCCCTGAAACCAGCTCCTTGGCATCGTGCGCCTCCCTGGTGGCTGCATCGACCTCCTCGAGAATCCGAACGGCCCGCCGCAGGAAGGCCGCTCCATGGGGAGTTACCTTGGTTTCGCGCTTTGTGCGGTCGAAGAGACGCTCCCCGAGTTCCTCTTCGAGCTTCAGAATCTGCTGGCTGAGCGAGGGCTGGGAGACATGGCACTGCTCCGCAGCGCGCGAGAAATTCCCCGATCGGGCCACCGCGACGGCATAGCGGAGTTGGTGCATTTCCATAGGATAAAACTATGGTAGTAAGAGGAAATCAGTCTTTCAACAATGACTGATTGTTCTGCTATCGTCTCTCCTCAGTTGGTTCCACCCTTCACAGTAGATAAAAAATCATGTCCACCGAATCCCTGTGCCCGTTCCTTAACGGCAATTTAAAAAACGCCGTGGCCTCTGGTGCCACCACCAATGCAAAATGGTGGCCCAATCAGCTGAACCTTCAGCTCCTGAACCAGCACTCCCCGCTTTTCAATCCGATGGGGGAGACGTTCGATTATGCGGAGGAGTTCAAGACTCTCGATCTGGAGGCCGTTAAGCGCGACCTCCAGGCACTCATGACGGACTCGCAGGAGTGGTGGCCCGCCGACTTTGGTCACTACGGTCCCTTGTTCATTCGCATGGCCTGGCACAGCGCCGGTACTTACCGCATTGCGGATGGAAGGGGTGGCGGCGGAAACGGCAGCCAGCGCTTCGCACCTCTTAACAGCTGGCCGGACAATGTGAACCTCGACAAGGCGCGCCGTCTGATCTGGCCGATCAAGCAGAAGTACGGACGGAAGATCTCCTGGGCCGACCTAATGATCCTCACGGGGAACGTCGCCTTGGAGTCGATGGGGTTCAAAACCTTTGGTTTCGCCGGAGGCCGTGCGGATGTCTGGGAGCCGGATGAGGTTTACTGGGGTGGAGAAAAGGAATGGCTCGGCAGCGACGTTCGTTACGCGCATGGCTCGCCCGGTGTGGCGGGACACGGCGTGATCGATTCCGACGACAAGAGCAAGGTGACTCACTCGCGCGATTTGGAGAATCCACTGGGTGCGGTCCAGATGGGCCTGATCTACGTCAANNCGCATGGCGATGAATGACGAGGAGACGGTGGCACTCATTGCCGGGGGTCACACCTTCGGCAAGTGTCACGGAGCCGGTCCTGCGAGTCATGTTGGTCCCGAACCTGAGGCAGCACCGCTCGAAGAACAAGGGTTCGGATGGATCAGTAGCTTCCGCAGCGGCAAGGGTGGCGACACGATCTCCAGCGGTCTGGAGGTCACTTGGTCGCAGACTCCTACCAAGTGGAGCAACTACTACCTTGAGAACCTCTTCAACTATGAATGGGAGCTGACCAAGAGTCCCGCCGGTGCCCAGCAGTGGGTGGCCAAGAACGCCGAGGCCTCCATTCCGGATGCCGCCGATCCTGAAAAACATCACCTGCCGACCATGCTAACCACGGATCTCGCGCTGCGGCTCGACCCTGATTACGCGAAGATCTCAAGACATTACCTCGAGCACCCAGACCAGTTTGCGGATGCCTTTGCGAGAGCTTGGTTCAAGCTTACGCACCGCGACATGGGGCCGCGCGCTCGCTATCTGGGACCGGATGTCCCCGCGGAGGAGCTGATCTGGCAGGACCCCATCCCCGCAGTCGATCACCCGCTCATCGAGGAAGCTGAGATCAGCGATCTCAAGTCCCGGATCCTCGGCTCCGGCCTCAAGATCTCGCAACTCGTCTCGACCGCCTGGGCCTCCGCCTCCACCTTCCGCGGCAGCGACAAGCGCGGCGGTGCCAATGGTGCCCGCATCCGGCTCGCTCCGCAAAAGGATTGGGAAGTCAATCAGCCCGACGAACTCGCCAAGGTTCTTCAGGTACTGACAAAGATTCAGCTGGAATTCAACGGTGTCCAATCCGGGGGCAAGAAAGTTTCGCTTGCCGACCTGATCGTTCTGGGCGGCTGCGCAGCCGTCGAGGAAGCCGCCAGAAAAGCAGGCCACGCCGTGAAAGTTCCCTTCACGCCGGGTCGCATGGATGCCTTGCAGGAGCAGACCGATGTGGAATCCTTCGCTGTGCTGGAGCCGCTTTCCGACGGCTTCCGCAATTATCTCCACAAGCGGCATGAGGCCTATGCGGCGGAATTGCTGGTGGATCGGGCCAACCTGCTGACACTCACCGCCCCTGAAATGACCGTGCTGATTGGTGGCCTGCGCACCCTGGGTGCGAACTTCGGCCACTCGGAGCTCGGGGTATTCACCAAGCGGCCCGAAACATTGACCAATGATTTCTTCGTGAACCTCCTCGACATGAGCACGAAGTGGCAGCGTTCTGCCGCCTCGGCCTCCGTGTTGGAGGGGCGTGACCGTACGACGGGCCAGCTCAAGTGGACGGGCACCGTTGTGGATCTCGTCTTCGGGTCGAATTCCCAACTGCGCGCCCTCGCGGAAGTCTATGCCAGCAGCGATGCGAGCCAGACGTTCGTGAACGATTTCGTCGCGGTATGGAGCAAGGTGATGGAGCTCGGACGTTACGACCTGAAGTAAGCACGGCATGGGTGCCTATCCCGTTGTGAGCCATTCCATCCCAATCGCCGCCGAGTCAGAGGAGCAGCGCTACCGCGAGTTTCAGCGACTGGCCATCGACCGCGCCCGCTACGGTGAGACGGACGCGCTCGCCGGGATGCTTCGTCAGGGTCTTCCGGTGAATCTCTGCGACTCCCGGGGAAACTCCCTTCTCTTGCTCTCCTGCTACCACGGACATCTCGAGACAGCTCGGATGCTTCTAAAGGCAGGGGCAGAGGTAGATCTTCGCAATAACCGCGGCCAGACATCGCTCGGGGGTGTAGCCTTCAAGGGGTATCTCAAGATCGCGGAACTGCTGCTCTGGCATGGAGCCGACATCCATGCCGACAACGGAGGAGGGATGACGCCCGTGATGCTTGCCTCGGTCTTCGGTCGCACCGCGATGGTCTCATTCCTGGAACAGCATGGGGCAGCGCTGATCCGGATCCATCCCCTGTCGCGCCAGGCGCNNAGAGGTTTCCGCGCACTGATCCAGAGACCCATTCACTAAAATCAGTGAAGGATCAGAATTCCTATGACGATTTCGCCACTAGGAAACTCCTGCAAAAATTTCTTTGAGAACGAGGTAAGAAACCGTGGCCACACCGCATCTGATGAATAAGCCGTCATAGGAGCAAAAAAACTCCCGGCCTCTTCAACAAACGAAACAGACCAATCAACCTACTACTACCATGTCACACATACCCACAGTCACCGAATCGTCAGCCACTCCCGAGCAACAGGCCATCCTCACAGCCGTGAAGAAATCCCTCGGGATCGTTCCCAACCTCGTCTCCACGCTCGCCCAGTCTCCTGCAGCGGCGAATGCCTATCTGGCCTTCAGTGGCGCCTTGAGCAAAGGCTCCCTTTCGGCCAAGACTCGCGAACTCATCGCCCTCGCCGTCGGAGAAGCAAACTCCTGCGAGTATTGCGTCTCCGCCCATACCTACCTGGGCAGTCATGCCGGTCTGACCTCAGAGGAAGTTCTTGATGCCCGTCGTGGGACATCGACCGATCCGAAGCGGGAAGCTGCTCTCACCTTTATCCAAAAGGTGATTACAGAACGGGGTCATGTCAGTGGCGAGGATGTCGAGTCCCTTCGCACGCATGGATTCACCAACGGCGAAATCGTCGAGATCGTAGCCAACACGGCTCTCAATATCTTCACCAACTACTTCAACCATGTGGCCGCCACGGAGATCGATTTCCCCGTCGCTCCAAAGCTTGAAGCAGCCGTGTAACTCCTCTACATCTACGGCTGTCCGGTGCTCCGGACGGCCGTAGATGACAACACAAGAAATCAACTGGGTTGAAGCCCTTAGATCTGCCAACCAAAAGGAGCAGGCTGACGCCATGAATCTCCTTCGCGGAGTTTTGCTGCAAGGGCTTTGCATCGCTCTTGGCGATCGGGCCGATGTCAGCGAGGCCCATCTGGAAGATTTCGCCCAGGAAGGACTTCTTCGCATTTTGGACAAACTTGACCAATTTCAGGGCCGCAGCCTCTTCACAACCTGGGCTCAGTCCGTTGCACTCAATACCGCCTTTTCCGAACTCCGCCGCAAGCGGTGGAAAGATGTCTCCCTCGACGCCCTGATGGAACAGGGAGGTCACCTCGCAGAGCCTTCCATCCTACCCGATGATGCACTCGGATCTCACGAGGACCAATCACACCTTCTCTCAGCTATGAGAAAAGCTATTGCCGAGGAACTCACGCCCAAGCAACGCGCTGCCATTATGGCCGAGCTTGGAGGAATGCCCTTTGATCAAGTTTGCAGCCTTCTCGGCACCAGCCGCAATGCCGGGTACAAACTCCTGCATGATGCACGGCGGGCACTCAAGCGACACCTTGAGGAGGCGGGGATCACCGGTTACGACATCCAACTTGCCTTCACGACATGACAACCAAAGCCCAACCACTCACTCCGCCGCAGGTTGCCGAGTTTCTCCGACAGGTTGCTCTTACGCGCGATCAGGAGGCCGATTGCGGCACCTGTCTTCAGCACATTGGGGAATTCGCCGAGAAGAAACTCACCGGTACCGAGCTCGATGCAGCACTCCTCAGCATCGAACATCATCTCAGCCTGTGTCCCGAATGCACCGAGGAATACGAGGCGCTCAAAAAGATCCTTGAAGCGCATCAGTGAAGCGATTCAGTGACCCTGCATCCTCTTTACCATTCTCATCAAAATGGCCAACACATCGATGAATCCTCGTCCGCCTCTGCCTCCTTTCACTGAGGAGACCGCCCTGATCAAAGTTCAGGCTGCCGAAGATGCCTGGAATAGCCGTGATCCTGAGCGCGTCTCTCTCGCCTACACCGAGGATACGGAGTGGCGGAATCGCACGGAATTCATCCATGGTCGGGAAGAGGTTGTGGAGTTTTTAAAGCGCAAGTGGAGCAGGGAACTGGATTATCGGCTCAAAAAAGAGCTCTGGGGATTCCGCAATCACCGCATGGCCGTGCGCTTCGAGTATGAGTTTCACGATCCATCCGGCCAGTGGTACAGATCCTATGGGAACGAACTGTGGGAGTTTGACGAACTCGGTTATATGAAACGCCGCTTTGCCAGCATCAACGACATGACTATTGAGGCGTCGGAACGCAAGTTCCTTTGGGAGCGGTAGGGAGAGAATTCCTGGAGGCGATCACACATTTCCTTTGACTTACCCAGAGTGATTTGACTTTCTCGCTGGCATGGAAACACCCCCTGTCATTCCGCTGGAGCAACATCAATTAACGCTCCCCAAGGAGAACACCTATTTCACCCTCCTTCTGATTGTTTCCATCCTCCTCTGGATAGCCATTGCGATCAGCGTTATCGGTATTCCCTATGCCTTGCTCGTCGGGTTAGCAGCCTGGATGGCCAGCGGTCTGCTGGCAGCGCGCCTGAAATCGGAATCGGTCGAGGTCACGCCGGAACAGCTCCCTGCACTCCATGCCGTCCATCAAGATGTCTGCACAAAACTCGGGCTCTCCGAAGTCCCTGCCTTCTATCTCCTTCAGGCGAATGGAATTCTGAATGCCTTTGCCATGCGTCACAGCGGGCGAAATTTTGTCGTGATCTATTCCAATCTCCTCGAAGCCTTGGGACACGACTCTCCTCAAGTCCGTTTCCTGATCGGGCATGAAATTGGTCACATCAAGCGGGGCCACATTCTCAAGCGCCTGCTGCTGCTTCCCTCCCTGATTGTTCCCCTGCTCGGCAAGGCTTATCATCGTGCCTGTGAGGCAACCTGCGACCGCTTCGGCTATTTTGCCGCTGGTGGCATCGAGGGGGCAACCCATGGCCTCCTCGTTCTGGCCGGGGGTAAGGAGGCCGCCCCGCTGCTCAATCCGGGAGCCTTTGCACGCCAGTATTACACGAACCGGGGATTCTTTGTCTCCTGGCACGAATTGGCGGCGAACTACCCGACCCTCTCCCAGCGTGTTGCCAAGATCCTTGGGATCACGGATTCCGGATTCAGCCGTTCCGCCCCGCGCAATCCTCTGGCCTATCTCTTCGCGCCGCTCTTCACCTTGCAGGCGCTGGTGATTCTCTATTGTGTCATCATCTTTGGGGCGATGGCTCTACCGGCAATCAAACAGGCCAAAGCGGCCGCCCAGCGTGCACAGATCATCAGGAAGCAGAATCAATCACACAATGACCTCTTCGCCCCTCCGACACCGCCAGCTCAGTAAAGGATATGGGGCCAGATGAAGGTCATGGGCGATGGTGGATTTCTCTCTCTTGAGGCACTGCGCGGAGTGACCTGGTTTTCCATCCCGCTTCATGACATCACAAAATGACACTTCACCCGCTTGGAAGGTGGTGTTTGGGTGTTTTTTGCTACTCCTGGTGGGGCTCTCCATTTTCTTCTATGTGGGAGCGTGCTACACGGCGCAGATCAATTATTGCTTGAGTCCCAACGAGGGGTGGAATGCCTTTTTTGCAAAGGCCGCCATGACCGGGGAGGCTCTCTATCCGACGCCGGACAAACTCATCACCAACAATTATCCACCGCTTTCCTTTTACGTCACAGGGCTCCTTGGGAATCAACTCGGAGATCATCTGGCGGCGGGTAGGATTCTCTCCCTGATTGCAACGATGGTGATCACCTTCGGCATCGCGGGGATCGTCAGGCAACTGGGCGGTACGCTCGCGGGATCGATTGCCGGGGGTGCTCTCTTTTTGGCAACGCTCTGCGACTTTTACGATTATGTCGGGCAAAACGATCCCCAGTTGCTCGCGCAAGCCATCATGATCCTGGGCGCCCTTTGGTTCCTGAAACGCAAACACTCGGGGAGGGGACTGACAGCGCCGCTAGTGACCATGGTGGTGGCCGGGTTTTTCAAACACAATATCATAGCGCTGCCCGCCGCCTCGTTACTCTGGATTCTGCTTCAGGATCGACGTTGTTTCCTGCGACTCGCCATCACGGCCCTGCTCCTCAGCATCGGCGGACTGGTGCTCTGCCGTTTCGTTTATGGGTCGAGCTTTCTCTATAATTTCTGCACGCCCAGGGGATTTTTCTGGAGTCAGGGAGGTGACGCCCTCCCGGATCTCGTGCGTCATGCTGCTCTGCCAGTGATTCTCTTTCTCCCCGTGGCCTGGGCACTGCGGAAGGATGTCAGGATCCAATTCGCA
>DKEN01000024.1 GCA_002452515.1 Spartobacteria bacterium UBA6821
CCGGAGATGTGACTGTTCCGCGCTCCGTGGTCAAGAACTACAGATCAACCACTTGCCAAAAATGACACCATCTGCGGCAACAGGTAGTCGTCTTGATTGAGAGGAGTGAGAAGCTGTCTAAATACTGGTAGGATGCGCCGTTAGTGGCTGTTGTCCTCAAAAAACCGGGTCATTGCTCCCATCGCCTTGTTACGGATCTCATCCTTTTCCATGAGGATGCCATGTTTTGACTCTGGGAATGTCACGAGCTTGGCATGAGGGATTGTTGCCTTGGCTTCTGATTCGGCTTGGTTAATGACCAATTGATCGTTTCCTGCCTCAAAGATGAGAGCCGGTACGGTGATGGAGGATTCCTGGGATCTGATTTTACCGGTTTCACTCAGCGAGGCATTGACCCAGTCATTCGAAGGCCCTCCGACCAGGGTTTTTGGATGGAGGATTTTTACCTCCCGATCCGCCTGCCAGCGCGGTAGCGAATGGGTAAGAGCATTGTCCGCATAAGGTGCCTCTGGATTGAAATCATGCCTGCCGATGGCATAGTGCCTGCCGAGTCCGACAAACCGCGCCCCGCCGACGATGAACCGGGCGAGCCATTCCGGATAGGGCTGGGTATTGATCTGAAACATCGGCGCCGAGAGAACGATGGCGCTGAAGGGGGGAGGGGAGGCGTGTTGCTCCAGATAGAGGGCTGCGATGGCACCACCCATGGAGTTGGCGATCAGGAACAGTCCCTTGGAAGAGGGATGGATCGGGTGAACGACGTTCTCCATGAAGGCGTTCAGATCGTCGGCATACTTTTTAAAGTGGTCGATGCTACCGATCTGGGAGTTAAACGGCACGAGGTGAGGGGAGAGTCCCTCTCCCCGATGGTCATAGGAGAGGAGAGTGTAACCCTGGTGGTAGAGATCGTAGAAGAGTTCGCCGTACTGGAGCCACGTTTGGGAGAAACCGTTGAGGATCACGATCACGCCCTTTGGCTGCGGATGGATGAAACGAATGCCACTGAGCGTGTACTTCCCATCGGCGCTTCGGAAGCTGAACCGCTCCCCGGACTTCATGAAGGGAATCACGGCGGATTTGTAGGTGCTCGCATAGTTTCCTTCTGAAATCGCACGGCAGGGTTGGATGCAGACAAACAGCGCGATCAGAATACAAACTGCACGAAGGAAAAATATCATGGGGGATTTTATCATGAACGGAGAATTACCTAGTGAGAGGAAAATTTCATTTCCTTTGAAAGTTATACCTCTCTTCCATTTCATGCGCGAGCATGAGTGAGACTGCGTCTCTTCTCGCCGTTGACAATTGCCGTTCCCTCCGTAGGCTCTTGTTCTACAAAAATGGATCGTCAGACTCTTGAACCGCATCCCCCGGAATCACGGGTTGAGGCAGATTTTGTGCCTTCGGCTCCCGGATATTGGCCTGATGTAGCGCCCGAGTTGTGGAATGACTGGAAATGGCAGTTCAAAAACCGAGTCACGACGCTGGAAGGGCTGGAACAGCACCTGAACCTGACACCCCAAGAGCGGGCCGGAGTAATTCTTTCAGGCCACAAACTGGCACTTGCCGTCACCCCTCATTATTTCAATCTGATCGAAAGGGATAATCCCGATTGTCCGATCCGTCGTCAGGTGATTCCGCATGTCGGCGAGGGAACAGTTTCCGCCTCTGAAATGGCCGATCCTTGCGGTGAGGACAGCCACATGCCGGTACCGGGGCTGGTGCATCGGTACCCGGATCGTGTTCTTTTTCTGGTGACGGATCGCTGCGCCGCTTATTGCCGTTACTGCACCCGCTCCCGCGTGGTCAGCGGAGCCGGGGAACAGGAACTTCACACTGACTTTGACCAGGCGATTGCCTATCTTGAAAAGCACACGGAAATTCGTGATGTCCTCCTCTCCGGCGGAGATCCCTTGATTTTCTCCGACGACAAACTGGATGCCCTGCTGACGAAGCTCCGGGCGATCCCCCATTTGGAGTTTCTGCGGATCGGCTCTCGGGTCCCGATTTTCATGCCGCAGCGCATCACTCCGGAACTCTGCCGGATTCTCCAAAAACACCAGCCACTCTGGATCAGTATCCACACCAATCATCCGCGCGAACTCACCACCGAGGTGAGGGATGCCCTTGCGATGCTGGCAAATCATGGCGTGCCACTCGGCAATCAGAGCGTGCTGCTCGCCGGTGTGAATGATTCATTGCCTGTGATGTCGTCGCTGGTGCACAAGCTTCTCCGCTGCCGCGTGCGTCCCTATTATCTGTACCAATGCGATCTCATCCAAGGCTCAGCCCATCTGCGTGCCCCGGTGCGCAAGGGCATTGAGATCATCGAGGGGCTGCGCGGCCATACCACGGGTTATGCCGTTCCGCAGTATGTCATCGATGCTCCCGGTGGTGGAGGCAAGGTGCCGATCAATCCCGGCTACGTTTTCTTCCACGATGCGGAGAAAGTGGTCTTCCGGAATTTTGAAGGAAAAGTCTTCGAGTATCCCGAGGTGCCGGATGCGGGGCTACAGCCAAAGCCATCTCCGCTTCGCGAAGAAGCCTTCAGTTGTTAAGGGAGCAAGTTAAGGATCGAATTTTATGGGAGGTATCATCATTCGCCCCAGGGCGCACATTTTGCACGGACACGAATGGGTCTATGGAACGGAGGTGCTAAAAACTTTTGGAAGTCCCGAGGATGGGGATGTCATTTCGATCAAGGATGGACGCGACAAAATGCTTGGCAGTGCCATCTACAACTCGAAGTCCCAGATCGTCGCCCGACGATTTTCGAGACGCCGTCAGGATCTGGATGCTGAGTTTTTCCAACGCCGTATCGAGAGGGCGAACGGTTTTCGTGATTCACTGGGAATCGATCCGCTGGTGCGCCGTGTGCTCTGGAGCGAGAGTGATGGGCTTCCGGGAGTCATCATCGACCGGTTCGGCCCCGTTGCCACCCTGCAGACTCTTACGATGGCGATGGACCAGAGGCGTGACCTCATCGCTGCTGCCGTGCAGCAAGTGCTCGGTGTCGAGAGTGTCGTGGAAAGGAATGACTCCTCCTCTCGGAAACTGGAGGGGCTTGAGGTTCGCACAGGCACGCTGCTTGGGCCAGAGTCTGGGGCTTTTGAAATCAGCGTGGCCGGAATGAAATTCCATCTCGATCCCATCCACGGGCAGAAAACCGGATTTTATCTCGATCAGACTGCCAGTTACCGGCAGGTGGCTGCATGGTCCAAGGGAAAGCGGGTGCTTGATTGTTTCTCGAATCAAGGAGCCTTCGCCATGGCCTGTGCCCAAGCCGGAGCTGCCGAGGTCACGGCAATCGAATCTGGAAAAGAGAATCTCCCTCGTATCGAGGCCAATGCCGCACTCAACGGAGTCTGCCTGAAAGTCGTCGGAGCGGATGTTTTTGAATTTCTCTCTTCGGCAGCGCGCCGCGAGGAGGAGTATGATTTCATCATCCTCGATCCGCCCCCCTTCACCCGCACGCGCAAGGGAATCGCCGATGCTCTGCGCGGCTACCGCGAGTTGCACCTCAAGGCTGCACAGCTTCTCTCCAAGGAGGGATTGCTGGCAACTTTCTCCTGCTCCCACCATGTCTCCGCGGAGGAATTCGGTGGTAGTGTGGCCGAAGGATTCGCAGATGCACGCCGCACGGCACGGCAACTGCAAACCTACAGCCAGAGTCCCGATCATCCTATCCTACTCGGCTTCCCCGAGAGCGAATACCTAAAAGGATTCCTTTACGGAATGACCGCTTCGTTTTAGGAGTAGCAGCGTGAAGTTATTCTGCTGCTACACACCTGCTCATCAGGTGCTTTTCAATCGATATTTTCTCCCTACGGTTCCCAAAGAATTTCCCTTCTCCCCTGCGAACTTAATATTGCGGGAGGGGGTGACTTTATGAGCAGCGAGTTTAGGGAGTGTATTTCTCAAAAAATCAGTTTGATAGAAAATAGCATACAATCTAATTTTGGAGATGTTGTTGTATGGTCTGACATTGACATTCAATTGTTTGAATTAGCTCCCGAAAAGCTTATTTCAGAACTTGGGAAGCATGATGTTGCCTTCCAACGGGAGTGTCGGGATGTGCAAGATATCAACTCTGGTTTCATGGTGTTGCGTTGCAACGACCAAGTGGCAAAATTTTTTGAAACTGTCCGAGAGAACCTGGGAAAAAATCCCGAAAAAAACGAACAGTGGGTTATCAATGAACTGATTCAAACAGAGAAAATCAGCATTTCATTCACACTCTTGCCGTTGGCATATTATGCAAGGACTCAAGGATGGCCTCCCCCAAAGGAGTTGGCATTGTATCACGCCAATAAAACTTCAGGCAAAAATGGCGTTCAACAAAAGATCGAACAATTCAGAGATTTGAAATTTCTTAGAAAATTCCGTGTCGCCGCCTTGGGTTACACTTTTGTGAAATACGCTCCAGCAGCTATTGCCCGATCGCTTTCGCGGCGCTTACTTCGGTAGAGCATATTAACTTGAGTCATAGCCGCAACCGAGGGGTTGCTCTTTTTTTGGCATCCTGTGAATCTTGTTCATCCTGTCTGAATTGAACTCGGGCGTTCCCACGCCGC
>DKEN01000128.1 GCA_002452515.1 Spartobacteria bacterium UBA6821
CCCCCATCGCTCCCAATACCCTCTCCGCTCCCGTCACGATCTCGGTCTACGCCGCCGATACGAATGGGAATGCCAAGATTATCTCCTTCCAGGTATCCCAGCAGAAACTCACCCAGAACATTTATTTTCCAATGATTTACACAAGTTATAGCCCCAGCGCGTATTCTTGGATAAATCTTCCGACGACATCTTCTGGGCTTCCTATAGATTCCTATGATCTTCTCTCTGGCCCAGCCTATATTTCAAAGGGCGGACTCTATTTTAGGGGTCCTGGGGTTGTGACGCTGAAGATGATCCAGAGTGGTAATTTCTTGTACCCTCCAACCTCTGCAACAGGTTACATCGTGGTGGAAAAAGGAAGCCAAACCATTAGCTTTTCTGCGATCAGCAACCAAACCAATGTCGCCACACCCTCCACCCTCGATATTTCCGCCACCTCCTCCGTCGGCCTACCTGTGAAGCTTACATTGGCCTCCGGCCCGGCAACGCTCGTCGCCAGGAAGCTCACTCTCACGGGAACAGGTACCGTCACACTCATCGCCAGCCAGCCAGGCAATGGCAACTACTATCCGGCCACATCAGTGACCAACAGCTTCACGGTGACACAGCTCCCTTTGGCACATTAGTCAGAATTTTCACAGATTTCTGCATTCCGCCTTCAACTTCTTCTGCTGTTCCTTCTGTCTGACACCATCTCTCAGTAGAAAAAAACCGAGTTTTTTTGACAAGCTGAAGTCTTTTCCTAGGCTTGACACGAGAATGGTTCCGCTGCCTCCTGTCATCGTGCTCTCTTGCCTCCCCTCTTTTCCAAGGGATATTTCACGGCCTTGTGACGATGGCTGTCACGGCACTTTTTTGGGGAGTCCTGATCCCCTCGGTGAGCGTCGCTCGCCCCGTTCTGATCGCACCCATCCCCACCACGCAGGTCTCCACCACCAACGGGACGACCTCAGCTTCCCAGATTACTTTTCTGCCGAGCCCGTTCCGGGAACCCAAGTGAGGGTCACGACAACGCTGGGGGCTTTCAACATGGAACTCTTCCCCTCAAATGCTCCGGTTACCGTCGCCAACTTCCTTGCCTATGCGAATGACGGGGCCTATGAGAATACACTGATCGACACTTCGGCGAAGAACTCGACTTAAAAGTTTTTTTCTCCAGACCGGTACTTACATCGCAACAGTTCCTCCGGCCTTGATCCCGACATGGCGGCGATCACCAATGAAGCCAGCCTCTTAAATGTCCGTGGCACCGTGGCGATGTCCCTGAATGGCACCAATCCCGACAGCGCCGAGCGCGCGTGGTTTATCAATCTAACCAACAACACTTCCTTTGACACCGGCACCACAAATGGCGGTCCCTACACCGTCTTTGGCCAGATCCTCGGCGATGGCATGGTGGTGGTGGATAAAATAGCCGATGTTCCCATCTATAGCTGGAACACAAATTTCAGCTTTTCCTCCATCCCCCTCCAGGATCTCGTTGCCTCGCAACGTACCATTCTGGTCCGCAATCTCATCGCTGTCAAAAGCGTGGCCACGCTTCCCTTCTATGCCATTAGCTCCGATCCGAATGCTTTCTCGATCAAGGTCAATGGCACCAACCTGACGATCACCTTCCTGGCCTACACCAAAAAGTCGGTGACCATCACCGCCTATGCCTCCGACACCAACGGGAATACGGTGAAAAGCTCCTTCTTCGTCCAGCCGAACCCCCAGGGCTCCCAGACCATCTCGTTCCCATCCATTGCTGATCAGACTGTCAACGAAGCCATCTTTTCCCCTTTCACGATCACGAACGCATCACCCGAGGCTTCCTCCGACCTTCCTGTGAAAGTGACGGTCTCCGGCCCGGCAAAACTTTCGGGTGACAAAATCAGGCTCACCGGAACCGGAACCGTCACCCTCACGGCGGGTCAGGTAGGAAATGCCAAATACAACCCAGCACCGAACCAATCGATCAATTTCGTTGTCGGATCAAAATAGTCTCTTTCGTCCCGAGACCTTCCACATAGCATGGGAGGATGATCCCATGCCTCTCCCCTCTTCTGTTCTTTGTTCTCATTATTTTCTGCGCCCTGACAGTTGCCGCCTTAATCACCCGCCCGCCTATGCCATCACGGAAAAAGTGGAGCAAGTTCCCGTTTTGGATTGCTTTGTCAATCTCTTCACCTGGATTCCCTGAGTCGTTGGAGAGTATCTTCTGGGATGGGAGGGAGTGGTCGCAGCCATCATCGCCCAGACTGTCTCCATTCACGCCTCCTGCCTGACCGACAAGGCTTGGCAGGAACACTCCCTTGATCTTCAACATCCATACCTTGGGCCTTTACTCGACTTCCTCCGCAATGACGGGCCATCAAGAACAGATCACTCTCGTATTTCAACTCTAACAAAACGCTTATATAATTAGATAATTTCCTATGGCAGGATAGCAGACGATTATCTGGTTAAAATCGGACCGAACTTCGGGTCCCAGATTCCAATTGCAAGAGAGCCGTGCACAGCTATTTTTTACTCATGAGAATCCGTTATCTTCTCCCAATGCTTGGCCTCATGGTGACGGGAAGGGCATCTGCGATCCCTGTTATTACCTCGATCACGAATGCCCCCTACACAATCTCTTCACCAGGAACTTACCGTTTGGCAAACGACATCTCCTGGACGGGAACAGGACTGAACAACGCTTTTGCCATCACCATCAATGCCAACGATGTGGTGCTGGATCTTAATGGAAAAACCGTGACTGGAAATCAGTACTTCGGCCTCGATGTTTTTACCGCCTACGGAATCGCTGCCACGAATGTCAGCAATTTGACGGTATTCAACGGCACCGTGAACGGATTTCGATCAGGCGGGGTACTTCTCTCCTCGGTCAATCAGGCAAAACTCTACAATCTGACGATTGAGAACATCAATAATCTTGGCCTGTGGTCCGGGCTGTTCACCGTGGATATGGTTAGTGGATTCATCGCGCTGGGATCGACAAATGTGTGCCTTTCCAACGTCCTTGTTCAGAATATCAATCTTCAACCCACCAATGACAACACCACCTTTGCACAGGCAGGTGGCGTGATCGCAGCAGGGTGCGCCAACTTCACCAATATTGGTGTCACCATCACCGGTGTGACAAACAATGCCGGAGTCGCCGAGGGAATTGCGGCACTTGATTGTACGGGTGTTACTGTGCTGCGCTCCACAGTTTCGAATATCGTGACGGGACAAGGGGCGACGAATAATTTCGTGGGACACACCTCCCTTGGGATGGTGTTTTCACCTTCGAGGCTCTCCGCGAATATCACTGGCGCGACAGTGACCAGCGGTGGCTCGGGATATTCCGGCTATCCCCCGGTGACGATCTCTCCCGTGACCAACGACTCAGGATCGACGAATTATGGATACGCGGTGGTCTCTCCTCAGGGACAGGTTACTGGTATTGTGCTCACCGGTATCGCGACCAATTATGAAACCTTCCCCCAAGTGACCATCGGTGGTTCGGGAACAGGGGCCGAAGCAGTTGTTCAACCGAATCAGGTCAGTTACACCACCATCGGCTACTGCGGCAATATCAAGGTAGCGGACTGCAACATCTCCAACATCATCGGAGCCATTGATGACGCTCATGGGATCAGTCTCTTTACCGTGACCAATGCCGTGATCCAGCGTGTGCACGTGAATACTGTCGTGGACGGTCAAAATTCGTACAATTTTGGGGGATCCAAAGCGACAGGATTTGAAAATTATGGCAATCCAAGCGCCACAAATTGCAATATCGTGCTGGAGGATTGCGTCGCGCAGAATGTGATCGCTATCGGGCCAGCTGATCTGGCCGCCAATGGGTTTTCTGCAGCGGGAAATGGCATCAGGTTCAACCGTTGCACCGCCTCCAATGTTATCGTCGCAGGTATCAACCGGCTCGACCCGCTTGCTTCACCCGGAACTGCCGCCGGCTTCGGCTGGGCTCCCGATGTCCGCATTCAGAATATTTATCCGGCAAAGAACACCGTGATTGAGGGATGCACTGTGATGAGATCCCTCGTCTGTTTCGACACGTATAACTTCCAGAATTCTGTCTGGCGCAACAACCGGCCCATCGCTGTTCCCAACGGCATCCGTTATCTTCAGGAACCCGCTCTAACCGATCGTACAATCTTTGGTTCGATTTGGAACGAGGTTGTTGACGCCGCACTCTACCCCGATGGGATCAAGGCGATTCCCATCTATAATCAGGCTCAGGGAAACCAGATCACTCCCGTTCCCTGACAGGTATCATCATGACAATCGTTCCCTAACCTCATTTGAGGCTGGGAGGATGTTGTCAAAGAAGTGCTACGGCACGACGGCGGTCAAATCCTGAGCCCGTGCATACAGACCAATGACTGTTCCAACAAATCCACCGGCGGCTTGCGTGCTCAGGATGCTCCCATCCACTTTTTCAGCGATTGTTTTCCATACACCGGCGGGATCTGCGCGGTAGGCAAAGGANNTACTTTGCTCAAGGAAAATTCGTGGGACTTTCCCTTTCTCCGTTCGAACGCCAAGAAAGAAATAATTCGTATCATTTTGCAACGCAGCGAGGCCGGCATCGCAATTCACCATGCTCCGATTTAACACCAAGACGGTTGAAGCAGAAAAATCTGCATGCTGAAGTCGCTGCGCGATGAAGGATGGATTTCCGTTCAGCTTCAAATCCTTATTTGGAACCGAAGTTAAGGCTACAGACCGTGGCGCGATGAGTAACGAGCCTGGCTTGGCAGATAGGGACCACCAGTGATCGCGAGGCGTCCGCAGAAACAACCATGATTTATCGAGTTCAGTCGTCTTGAAATTATCCTGCCAAGCGAATGTTCCAGTAAGGGGTCTTGGAGCAGGAGGTGCAGATGGCAAGTTTGGTCGCTTTACTAAATGCGGCAGGATTTCTCCCTTCTTTAAAATGATGGGCCAATCATTGAGCCATGTCACGGGCAGCAAGAAAGTTTCGCGCCCAATGTTTGACAGGTCATCCTCATAAGTACGGATACCCAGGAAGACGGCCCACCATTCCCCATTCTGCGTCTCCACCATGTCAGCGTGTCCGGTGCTGGTCACAGGATCCGGGCGACTTGCATCCATCCCACGCTGGGTAAGAATCGGATTGTCTGGGAAGGGCTCGAATCTCTCCGAAAGTGACTTGGTTCGAAAGACGACTTGGGAATGATTTTTCTCAGTACCGCCTTGTGCTGCGCTGAGGTAGTAATAGCCATTCCGTTTGAAAAGATGGGGTCCCTCAATCCAAACCGGATTTTTTGAAAGATCCGTCCCCCCGTTTACGATAATTCGTCCATGATCCACTGATTTTTTCAGCGGATCAAACTCCCATAACCAAATCGCCCGATGCCCCTTATACTGTGGTTTGTCATCAGGGGGAGGTCCGTTATGAACGATGTATCCCTTACCGTCGTCGTCAAAGAAGAGAGAGGGATCGATACCATTGATTTCACGCAACCACACGGGATCCGACCAAGGGCCCGCGGGATTTAACGCCGTTATATAGAAATTTCCGCCTCCAGAAAGATTCGTAGTGATAATGTAAAAAAGACCATGGTGATAGGTAATTGCTGGGGCATAGATGCCGCCAGAAACACCACTTCCGTCCAGATTTAAAGTTGAGGGCCGATCAAGGGCGTTTCCGATCTGAGTCCAGTTCACCAAATCCTTGCTATGATAAATCGGAACCCCTGGAAAAAATGAGAAGGAGGAATTAATCAGGTAATAGTCCTCACCCACCCTGCAGATGCTGGGATCGGGATGAAAGCCTGCAAGAATGGGGTTGTAGAACTGGGTGTCCGACGGGGGTGCCTTTTCAAACACTGGATCATGACCCTCATAGGAAAATGAGGAGAACTCTGCCCAACCTGACTTTTGATCCTCGGCACCAGCAAGGCGTGAATCAACGCATAGGGTGACAAACACGAATAACGGAATCCAGTTGAGGGCTCTTGGGAGGGGCATCGCTAAAGTTAAAAATTTCGAAACACGAGTAAGAGAGTCTCTTTCAACAGAATGTCTCTCACCTGGAGAATCCTAAGGCGACCACACTGGCAGCGCCAGCCATCAGGATTGGCTTAAGTGATTGGGTAAGGAGCACGGTTCTATCAACTATGATACTCGATTCAAATGTGTCTCCTTGAACGCTACATCATACTTGAGTCCGTAACCTAAAAGACGGTCGAAGGCAATGTGGGCGACCCAGATCAGTAGAAGCCACGTGTAAGAGGTCTGTCCTGTAAACCAAAGAACTACATAAATCATCAGCGGCACAGAATAGGTATGGAATACATTGTAGATAGCAGCGCCTAGCTTCTTGTTGACGAGATAACCTATCATTGAAAAATCAGGTGTCAGGAAAAGCACTGCAAACCACAGCCAACTTGCCTGTAACTGATGATAGAGAATGCAAGAAGTCAGCAAAACTGCCGCGCCCTCAGCGTGAAGTAATAACTTTGGCTTTGTCATGGGAGCGTCTGGTGAGGCATTGCAAGATTTATTATTTTTTGGCAATAAGGACAATACTGATAATGGCCAAAACAATACCTGCGAGCTTTCGCATTGTGATTGGCTCATGCAAAAAAAGAATGCCAAGAATTGCCCCACCTACGATGAACATTCCATAGATCGGGACAACGATGCTGGCCGGTCCCAAGGAAAGCGCACGAAAGAGAGACATCACCGCCACCGTTAGCGCAATCCCTGTCGCATAAGCAAACAAGGCGCTAGAACCCACAAAATCCTTTGGGCTCAGGTTTTGCAGGTCACCCCTGGCAATCGTGATGCACACCGCACAGATGAAAGTAATGACGCAGGCGATGGCAAGTACAAGAAAGCTGGATAGCTGTCCGCTACGGGTCGAAAGCTTGACCAATAAAGTGGTAAACGAGTAACCCACCATGCCAATTAACGCCCAGGTAATGTAATTCATAGCGTGTGATCTAATAAAATGGATAACGTCCCGAACTGAGCGACACCATGCTCGGCATACCCATGCAAACCGGC
>DKEN01000035.1:0-388 GCA_002452515.1 Spartobacteria bacterium UBA6821
CCCTCAGGCATGTTGTAGTGGATAAGTCCAAGTCCACCGTTCAGCGCCATGGCTATCGCCATGCGTGATTCCGTGACCGTATCCATGTCAGAAGAAATGACAGGGATATTGAGCTGGAGTGTGTCGGTGAGGCGCGAATCAAGTTTCGTCTGACTTGGAAGAATATCCGAGTAGAGCGTGGCAAGAGTCACATCATCGTAAGTGAGCCCGATGTTGGAGTTAGCCGAAAAAAAGGAATCGGCCCCGCGGTAGAAAGTTTCGTCGCTCTGATCGCTGTTAATCGCTGCCATGTTCGAAAATGCCTTTTGAGTGGTAGCTTTGGCAAGAATTTTCCAAAAACTGTTAGGGCATCAGGCCAGGGATGCTTCCTAGAGCGTTTTAAATAATA
>DKEN01000035.1:402-2722 GCA_002452515.1 Spartobacteria bacterium UBA6821
AATGGCTATAGAATTACTTAAAACGCTCTAAAACAAGGGGAGGTAGTCACACCTCCCCTTGATGGATATTTTAAAATGATGAGTTGATTCTTATCAAATTGCGGCAGCAAGCGCATCCCCCATCGCAGCCGTGCCAACCTTGGTCGTTCCGTCCGACCAGATGTCGCCTGTGCGGAGTCCCGAGGCGATCACTTTCCGAACAGCCGCCTCGATGGCAGCAGCGGCTGGAGCCTCATCGAGCGCGTAACGCAGAAGGAGGGCAGCGCTCAGAATCTGGGCGATCGGGTTGGCAATCCCCTGCCCCGCAATGTCGGGCGCGGAGCCACCGCTCGGCTCGAAGAGTCCAAACCGGCGTGCGGTGCCCGTTGACTGGCCAAGACTTGCGCTAGGAAGCATGCCGAGTGAACCGGCGATCATCGCCATTTCATCGCTGAGGATGTCGCCAAAAAGGTTCTCAGCCAGCACCACGTCAAATTGCTTCGGAGCCTTCACAAGCTGCATGGCTGCATTGTCGACATAGAGATGCGAGAGCGCGACATCAGGGTATTCCTTCGCGATCTCGGTGACGGTGCGACGCCATAGGATGCCGTTCTGAAGGACATTGGCCTTGTCAATCGAAGTCACCTTCTTGGAACGCCCCCGGGCCGCCTCGAAGGCAACACGGGCAATCCGCTCGATCTCGCTCTTCTTGTACACCATCGTGTCCACGGCAACGGGATCAGCTTCATCGGCCCCCGTGTCCTTGAGGTATTTCGGCTCACCGAAATAGAGGCCACCTGTCAACTCGCGCACACAGAGCACATCGACACCTCCAGCTACAGACTCGGACCGCAGCGGCGAGGCATGGGCCAGTTCGGGGAGACAGAGGCAGGGACGGAGATTGGCAAAGAGTCCAAAATGCTTACGCAACGGCAGCAACGCGCCNNTCCTCACAGATTTTCAGTGTTTCAGCGGGAAGGGCCTTCCCAGCACCGTCGATCGCAGCTCCACCGATCAATGCCGGAGTCTCCTGAATCGTGAATCCAAACTTCTTCTCAACGGCCCGGAGGACTTTCCCTGCCTCCGCCATGACTTCGGGTCCGATGCCGTCTCCGGCCAATACTGCGATGCGATAGGTTTTGCTCATGTTAAATTGAAGTTGGGTATTTAATCCGCGGAAGATGCCGGGCGCAAGCCGATGGACTAAGAAAGTGCGGAAATAATGAACGCCCTTACTTTTTCGGGATCTTTCTGACCGGGAGCACTCTCCACACCGCTTGCCACATCAACGGCATGGGGATGCACCTGTGCCACGGCTGCGGAAACATTGTTGGGCGTCAATCCCCCTGCCAGAAGCACTTTTTTCCCCGGATAACCGGTAACAAATTTTGCGGCGAGACTCCAATCCAGCGTCTTGCCGCTACCTCCGTAGCTCCCCGGCACCGCGGCATCAAGGAGGAGGAACGGCGTGGAAAACTCTACAGAGACTGCAAGATCCTCCTCAGAGCGAACCCTGAGCGCCTTGATCCAATAATTGAAGGCCGCTCCCTCTTTGGTGCAAAACTCAGGGGATTCATCCCCATGAAACTGGATGGCCTCGAAACAGTCGGCCTCGCGGAGTTTCCGCAGCAGCGGTTCATCGGGATTCACCACGACCGCCACTCTCGCAATGTCGGGAAAGGCCATCCCCAGATCCCTGATCCAACCGAGGTCAGCATCCGCAGGAATCGACCGGGGAGAAGGTGGATAAAAATTAAATCCCAAGGCACCGGCACCGGACTCTATCGCCATCACGGCATCCTCCCAAGAGGTGATCCCACAGACCTTCGGCATTGCCGGGGTTGCCGTGAAAAAGAGACTACCCGATGAAGACATGACTACTGATCATCCGACACCACACGCGCATCGGCCTGCTTGATCTGGGAATGATGATTAATGGGATAAACATGGCCGTCGCTGGAACGGAAAAAACTACTCAAAATCCAGCTGATCAGTCCGATGACGATTCCGGCGAAAAGGGCGGGCCAGAAACCATCCACCTGAAATCCATGCACGAGGGAAGAGACAAACAACAGAAGCAGCGCATTGATCACAAGAATGAAGAAACCCATCGTCACGATGATAAAAGGAAGACTTAACAGGAGCAGCACCGGACGGATAATGGCATTGATGATGCCGAGCAGGAGGGCGGCGGCAAAAAGCGTTCCTGTGCTATCGTAGGAAATCCCCGGGATGAGGTGGGAAGCCCCCATGACTGCCAATGTCGTAATGAACCAGCGAATGAGAAATTCCTTCATGGGGCCAATCTATAGGGAATCTCTGATTTAATCGCAACGAGACT
>DKEN01000015.1 GCA_002452515.1 Spartobacteria bacterium UBA6821
GCTCAAGTCTTGGATTGATCGCATAGTAGTTGCAGGAAAGACCTTCCGCTACACCGAGAAGGGGCCCGAGGGATTGGCCGGAGGCAAGAAAGTCCTGGTTGCTTCCGCCCGCGGAGGCAACTATGCCGACACGCCCATCGCTTTCCTTGACCACCAGGAGAGCTATCTGAGTGCAGTCTTCGGCTTCCTGGGGATCACCGATGTCAGCTTCTTCCGCGCCGAGGGGGTAGCTAGAGCAGAACAGCGCGATCAGTCGATCAAGACGGCGAAGGCCCAGATTGCCGCTCTCGGCTAAGAAACCCTGCCGCTCAGCCTCCCAAGAAATGCAAATCGGCCTCGATAGTTTTGTCTCCACGCTGGGTGATCCGGTTACCGGTGCCTTGGTCGATCCAGTGGTGAGGCTGAGTAACTTGCTCGAAGAGGTCGAAATGGCAGATCGGTCAGGTCTGGATGTCTTCGGCATCGGGGAACATCACCGGCCAGAGTTTCTCGATTCGGCGCCCGTCGTCCTTTTGGCGGCCGCCGCCGCACGGACGAAGCAGATCCGTCTCACGAGCGCGGTGACAGTCCTGAGTGCCGAAGATCCGGTGCGGGTATTTCAGAACTTCGCCACGCTTGATCTCCTCTCCAAAGGGCGCGCGGAGATCGTTGTCGGGCGCGGGTCCTTCACCGAAGCCTACCCGCTCTTTGGACTCGATATACAGGACTACGACTCCCTCTTCATTGAGAAACTTCAACTCCTGCTGCGAATCCGTGAGCAGCCCTCTGTCACCTGGAGAGGCAAACATCGTCCTCCTCTGACTGGTCAGGCCATCTATCCACGTCCACTTCAAAATCCTCTTCCCATCTGGGTCGGTGTGGGAGGCACCCCACAATCCTTCGTCCGTGCAGGCACACTCGGCCTCCCCTTGATGGTGGCGATCATCGGTGGCCAGCCCTACCGCTTCCGTCCATTGATCGATATGTATCGAGAGGCGGGAGCCCGTGCCGGACACGCCCCGGAGAAACTTAAGGTGGGGATTCATGCCCTCGGTCATGTGGCCGAAACGACACAACAGGCGGCTGATGATTACTTTCCAGGCTATGCGCGCATGTTCGGGCAGATTGGCAAGGAACGGGGTTGGCCGCCGATCAGCCGCGCCCAGTTTGAGGCGGTCTGCGGACCCGGTGGAGCGCTGATTATCGGTGATCCTAAAACAGCCGCTGAAAAAATCCTCCATTACAATGATGTCCTTGGCGGAATCGACCGCATCACAATTCAGATGAGCCCTGGCACCTTGCCTCATTCGGTCGCCCTTAAAGGGATTGAGCTGATAGGCACACAAGTCGCCCCGGCAGTAAGGGAACAACTCGGCGGTCGCAAATAGGGAAATTTCTCGCGCAGAGACGCGGAGAGCGCAGAGAGAATACAAATCCTCAAAACAGAAAAGACAATCTGCCGCTTTCCTCCGCGTCTCTACGTCTCCGCGCGAAAATCATGCTGCTAGCTTAAAAGCTAACAGCCTAACCCGCCAGTTCCACTCGCAGTTTCTCCAATTCCACCCAACGGACAAGAGATTGTTCAATCTGTTTGTGGATGTCGTTGAGTTCTTTTTCTAACTGCTGAAATTCACCATCCTTTTTCTGATAAAGGGCGGGATCGGCGAGGCGTTCGGAGAGAATCGCCTGGCGTGCCTCCAGGGACTCAATGAGACCCGGAAGTTCATCGAGTTCCTTCTGCTCTCGGTTTAGGAACTTCCTTCCTTTCTCGATTTTGGCATTTTTTACCGGTTCGACCTTTAGCGTCTGGGGAACCACGGGCGCAGCAAGTGCTGACTTCACGGGTTTCACAACATCGCGCTGGCGGACCCAATCCTCGTAACCACCGGTATATTCCGTGACGATCCCATCCCCTTCGAAGACAAGGGTACCAGTGACGACATTGTCGAGGAAGGTACGGTCGTGGGAAACGAGCAGCAGGGTGCCGTCATAGGTGACAAGGATCTCCTCGAGCAGTTCCAGCGTCTCGGCGTCCAGATCGTTTGTTGGTTCATCCAGAACGAGGACATTCGCCGGTTGGAGGAAGAGGCGCGCCAACAGCAGGCGGTTGCGCTCGCCTCCGGAGAGCATCTTGGCGGGCATCCGAATGCGGTCGGATTCGAAGAGGAAATCCTTCAGGTAGCTATGGATGTGCCGGGGTTTGCCCTGAAAGGTGACCGTCTCGGCCTCTCCGGCGACATTGTATCCCAGTGATTTGTTGTCATCGATCTGGCCGCGCAACTGGTCGAGATAGACGATCTGTAGTTTGGTGCCATGCTTTACCTCGCTCTCGGTGGGAGCGAGTTGACCAAGAAGAAGTTTGAGCAGGGTGGTTTTCCCCGACCCATTCGGCCCGATGATTCCGATCTTGTCTCCACGCCAGATGGTCGTCGAAAAATCCCTGATGATCGTCTGCTCTCCGTACTGGAAAGAAATATCGTCCGCCTCGATGACTTTTTGACCCGAGGTGTTTCCCTCCTGAATCTCGATCTTGGCGGAACCCGTCCGCTCGCGTCGTTTGCTACGCTCGGCGCGCATCGCTTTGAGGGCATGGACACGCCCCTCGTTGCGGGTGCGGCGGGCCTTCACGCCCTGGCGGATCCAGGCCTCTTCTTGGGCCAGCTTCTTATCAAAGGCGGCCCAGTTCTTCTCCTCGGCATCAAGCCAGGCCGCCTTGCGCTCGAGATAGGTTTCGAAATCACAAGCCCAGCTGGTGAGGTGTCCGCGATCAAGCTCGACGATGCGGGTGGAGAGCTTGCGAAGGAAGGTNNACGATGCAATATTTCTCGCGCAACGCCTGCAGTGTCTCCTCGACTTTGCGCTCGGATTCCGAATCGAGCGCGGCGGTCGGCTCGTCGAGCAGGAGAACGTCGGGCTGACCCACCAGCGCACGAGCCAGCAGGACACGGCGCTTCATGCCGCCGGAGAGACTTTGGAAGTCGGCACTCTCGGGAAGGTTCATTTCCTCCATGAGATCCTCCTGACGCACGTCGGCCTCCCATTCCTCCTCGGTACCGTCGAGGCGCAGACCCTCCCTCACTACTTCCAGGACGGAGCCGGTGATGCCGGCAGGGACTTCCTGTGGAAGGCGTGTCAGGATGACGCCGGGAGGCTTCATAATTTCCCCCTCCTGTGCCTGCTCTTCCCCCGCGATGACACGCATGAGGCTGGTCTTTCCCGAACCATTCCGTCCGACGAGACAGACCCGTTCGCCCGGATCAACCTGAAGATCGATTTTGTCGAGTAACGGGCGGTCGGTGTAGCGGAGGGTAAGCTGTTTGAGTTGGAGAAGCGGCATGATAACGAAGTCGAGAGACGAGGGTCGAGAGTCGACGGCTTTAAGGCATCAGGCAATAAACCTTTTCTTCCTGATGGAGGCGAATTGCCAAATTGCGGGCTTTAAGCGCTCGACCTTTGACCCTTCGACCCGTCGACCTTGGGCAGATGGGTTCTTCTACTGCATCGGACTGAACACCCCCTGGGAGGGGGAAGGGGTCGCTTCATTCATCCACGGCTTGTCTGCCGGAGTCATCTGAAGCGAGTTCATGACGACATAGAGGAGTTCCTCGAGATGGGAGGCATCGCAGCGATAGATGTCGGTTGTTCCCTGGGGAGGCTGCCAGGTGGAGGCGGGGAGACTCGGGAGATAGGTGAGTTCATCGATCAGGAAGGAAAGGGCAAAATCACTCCGTCTGATGTCGATGCGTTTCGGCGTGTAATCGGAGCAGATCCAGAGCTTGGCCGAGAAATCGTCAGCCTTTGCTGCCTTGCCGATCTCGGGCATGAGGCCCCCCTCGATCACGCGGCACGAGGCGCCGTTAATGGTGGTGATGGAATTGGAAAGAGCGGTGTTTTCGAGTTGGAAAAGAGCGGGGAGGAGGACCGCCTGCTGTGCGGTGAAGGGGAGTTGCAGAGGGAGATTGCCGGTATCCTGCGGGCGGGGTTTGTGCTGAAACTGGTCGAGTAAAAACTGAACTTTCGAACCGGGAACCGCCCAAACTTTATTGCCATAGCGGCAGACGGTAAGGTTCTGACCGAGTACGGGGGCATCCAGACGGAAACAGCCTGGGTATTGGATTTTAGCCGTGAAAGAGGCTCCCTGTAGCATGGCCGGGAGCCGTCCTGCCACCTGTCCGACCGTGGCATGGAGGGTGAGGGCGCGATCCGTTGTCTGGTTGCCCGCCAGCAGAACACCCGCCATCGGAGTGATCATTTTGGAGAGGACATCGTAGCGATTTTCCGACGGGGCCGGGCCGAGGAGGGGGAGATTCGTCGCGAGAGCAGTGACCTGGTTGGATTGATTGGCCGAGGGTGCAGGAACTGCCTCCTGGGCAAGGAGGTGGGTGGCAAAAGCCAAGGAAACTGAAAGGACCGCGCTGCGTAACATCCCACCTTGATAGCGTTCCGGGGAGGACAAGGCCAAGCGAAACTGGAAAGCACGGGTTTCAAGATGATTTACTTGGGAGTCTGGGAGATGGCATTGTTTGCCCATGAGCGATCCGCAAGCAGCACAGGATTTAGTGGCTCGGTTGGGACTCCTGCCTCATCCCGAGGGAGGTTTTTTCGGTGAGAGTTTCCGTTCACCGATTCAGCTGACACTTCCCGATGGCCGGATTCGCGCCGCCAGCACGGCTATCTATTTCCTATTACCGATGGGTGCTTTTTCCGCACTGCATCGGGTGAGTTCCGACGAGGTCTGGCATTTCTACGACGGGGATCCGCTGGAGCTGACAACGATCACGTCCGGGGGAATTCTGGAAACCAGGACGCTGGGTCGTGATCTTGAAGCGGGACAGAGGCCGCAGTTCGTTGTTCCGGCGGGAGTCTGGCAGGCGGCAAAACCGACGCAGGAGAAAATCGGTTACTCGCTGGTGGGATGTACGGTAGCTCCGGGATTTGATTTCGCTGATTTTGAAATGCCGGTGTGTGACGAATTAGGACGTCTTTTTCCGCAGCATGCAGCGGCGATCCAGATTCTTACCCGCGATTAAAACCAGTCCGGCTGCTCCCCGCGCTTGCGGGAACAGGCTGAATGGGTTCTATTGGTGCGTTAAGGAACCGCTAATTTAATCCCATGAAGACTGCTGTAAACTATTTGCCGGTTTTCCTAGGCGCGAAGCGCAGAGGCAATATCCTTGCGGTCTTGCCCAAGAGAGCAACACCGGAAAACGGACAAATAGCAACAGCCCGAAGGGTTGCGGCGATAATAGAGCCGGAGGCTGTGTTGGCTGCGTGCTTACAGCCCGCAAGGGGATGCTCACACGAAGCCGCCTTGCCTGCGGCACATTCTTACCGCAACAGTCTCGTTGCGGTTAAATCAGCGATTCCCCAATGCCCATGCTGATCGGAAGCGGAATAGTTTATGCCTTCACCGAGTCGACGCCGGAAGGGAAAGCTGTACTCCTTACTCTGTTTGTCGGTTCGATTTTCAGCTGGTCAGTCATGGTGACCAAGATCCGCGTTCTTAATTTTGCCAAGTCTCAGTCGGAGCGCTTCATGGCTCTTTTTCGTCGTGACCGCGATCCGTTGAATATCTTTGAAACCGGACTCGATTTCGAAGGCTCCCCGCTCTTTGAGATCTACGAGGCGGGCTGTGAGGAGCTTTGCTTCCAGGTTCTCGGCTCGACTGAGGTGGACGAGACATTTCAGGCGAGGCTGAAATATGCCGATAAAATCACCCCGGCCCAGATGCGCTCTGTGCAAGCAGCGATGGAACGCGCGGTCGGTGAGTCCTCCCTGAGACTCGAATCCCAGATGATCATCCTTTCAACGGCCGTCAGCGGTGCTCCTTTCGTCGGTCTTCTTGGCACCGTCTGGGGCGTGATGGATGCCTTTGGAGGCATTGCTGCGTCCGGCAGCGCAAATCTTGCAGCGATGGCCCCGGGTGTCTCCGGCGCCCTCATCACCACGGTCACTGGCCTGCTGGTCGCGATCCCTGCCATGTTCGGGTACAATTTTCTGGTGACCAGCGTGCGCGGCATGATCGTTTCCTGTGATAATTTTGCGGCGGAGCTCTCCTCGGAAATCGAACACCGCTTTGCCAGCCACGGGGGTAGGAACTGATCATGCGCCGATTTTCCGATCGCAATCCGCTCCACACCCTTAGCGAGCTGAATGTCACGCCGCTGCTCGATCTGGCCTTTGTGCTGCTGATCATTTTTATGATCACCACGCCGCTCCTGGAGAACAGCATGGATCTTGTGGTGCCGACGAGCTCCACAGCGAAGACGGAGGTGAATCCGGCCCAGGTGCAGACCGTCGCTATCGATCGCAACGATGTGCTCAAACTGAACGAGCAGGTTGTCACGGAGACCGATCTTGAAAGCCGCCTGACACAGCTCAGGCGCGAGCAGCCGGGAGTGGCCGTGGTCGTGCGTCCGCACAAGGATCTTCCGGTTCAGAGTTTCGTTAGGGTCATGGATTTGCTTCACAGGGCCGGCATCACCAAGGTCGGTGTCATGACCCATTCCGAACAGGATGGGAATCAAGGAACTCCCGCCGTTCAGCCGTAGTCTGCCATGAGCTCGTCCGAACCCCGCTTCCGCAGGGCGCTAATCGTCGTTGGATTGATCCACATCCTACTCATTGGTGGTCTGATTTGGTATTTTAACCGACCGATCAAAAAACCTGCCGGTCAGCTCACTTGGATGGATACAGGATCTTTTTCCGCACCGCAGGAATCGACAGCCCCTCCGACGGCGGAAAAGCCCACGCCCGATCAGAAACCAACGCCGGAGCCGCTCGATACTCCCACGCCAGAGTTCTCTGCGACCCCCCTTCCGACACCACCGATGGAGAAGGAAAAGCCCCAACCGACACCGCCTCCTCTCCCGCCGCCGGATGCGCAGTCCGAGATACCCCTCGCCACGCCGACCGTCACCCCTACGCCTCTACCGAGTGTAACGCCTACGCCCAAAGTCACACCAAAGGCAACGCCCAAGCCGACTCCGAAACCTTCTCCCAAAAAGAAATCCACCCCGAAGCCGACCCCCAAACCAACACCAAAACCGACGCCCACTCCGGAGGAGAGCCCTTCCCCCACTCCTGAGCCTGAGGAGACTCCAAAACCGAAGGTTTCACCAAAGCCGACGCCAAAAATTACTCCCAAGGCTTCGCCAAAGCATTCTCCAAAGCCGGTGGAGAAGGATGATGATGAACCGCCGAAGCCGAAATCCAAGGCCACGCCCCATGCTTCTCCAAAAGCCACTCCCAAAAGTTCGCCGAAGGAGCATGGCGATGAGGAAACCCTTCGCAAATCCACCGAGGGCGAAAAATCAACTTCGGGTTCCAAGAAGAGCAGCACGGACACCGAAAAATCCTCTGCAGGCAAAGGTGAAGGCAACGGGAATTCCGATGCCAAGAGTGCCTTCCTTGCCTCGAAAGGAGGTGGCACAGGCGCCGGTGGTGCAGGTGGGAACGGGGCTGATCCTTCCACCATCGATGCCTATCAGACACTCATTCACGACCGCTTCTTCAGCCAGTGGGAGCAGCCGACCTCCATTCCAACGGAGCACAAGGCTGACTTCTCCACCACGCTTAAGATCACCATCCAGCGGGACGGCACGATCAGCGACTTCTCCCTTGCCCATCCCAGCGGCAATCCGGTGATGGATGAATCAGTGATGGAAGCCGCCCGTAGAGTCATCAAGATTGCTCCGATTCCTGAAGGAATGGGGGATAAGAACGGTTATACGATCAATATTAACTTCGAACTGGAGTAAGGGTGGCTTGGGAGATTGGCGGAGATTGTACTCGGGCGTGCCCACGCCGCTCGCCCCTAAAGGGGTTGCCTACGGCACTACAACCTACTCCCGCCAGTCGTAGGTTTGCAGCGTTGGCCTGCGCTTGCCGTAGGTTTTGCTGCGGCTGCCGCTAGGCCGCCTTGCTCTTCACCCAATCTTTTCCTGCGCCTAGGGAGTAGCTGGCTGTGCCTTCAGTGCAGTCTCGATCGCAGTGACGATGGCAGGATTATCAGGCTTCATTTTTGGTTCGAAACGGGCAATCACTTCACCATTTCTTCCGATCAAAAACTTGCCGAAATTCCACTTCACGTCACCCGGGAATTTGGCTTCCGGTCCCGTTAGCGCAGCGTAGAGAGGGGCCTGTTCGATCCCCTTCACATGGATCTTGTCGAAGAGGGGAAAGGTTACTTGGTATTTGGAAGTGCAGAATGCCTTGATCTCCTCATTGCTTCCAGGTTCCTGGGCTCCAAAGTCATTGCAGGGAAAACCGAGAATAATGAAACCCTGCGAGCCATACTGCCGATAGAGCTGTTCGAGAGCGGCATACTGCGGAGTATTACCACAGAGGGAGGCAACATTGACGATGAGAATGACCTTGCCTGCATCATCTTTCAGCGAGGCATGCTTGCCATCCGTAGTCTTGAATGGAATCTGATCAAGTGATGATGCCGTGATGGCAGTAAGGGGGAGTAAGAGAAGTGCCGTAAGAAGCCATTTCATGCGTTTCCTTCTGCATCAGATGTTTTGCAAGAGCAAGACTCCCGAGGAACAAATTTTCTCCTGATCCACAATATTTTAGGTAAGTTCACCCCATGGAAGCGCCCGGACTTTATCTTAGGATTCTCGAACTCATCGTCCATGTCGCCGATGGGATCGGTGTGGCGATGCTGGTTGTCGGACTGTTCTTTGCGGCTTTTCTGGCCTTGAAAACTTGGAGAACTTCCGGTGACGGGACGCTTGCCTACACGGTTCTTCGCAGGACATTGGGAGGAGCGATTCTTGCCGGTTTGGAGGTGCTGGTGGCTGGGGATCTGATCCGCACGGTTGCTGTCGCTCCGACGCTCGACAATGTCTTCACCCTCGGCATCATTGTCCTGATTCGGACCTTCCTTTCCTTCTCGCTTGAGATCGAAATCGAGGGGACGCTCCCGTGGAAACGTGCACTGACTCAGACCGGAGCCTCGGTGATCGCCGATGCAGTGCGTCGCTCAGGTTCTCTGGAAAAGTGATGTTGCGAAGATCGGTTCTTGGAGCGATTCTCTGGGAGTTATGCCGACGATGACTTCCATCAGCAGCCTTGAATCCCTGACCGATCGTGTCATCGGCGGGGAACGGATCACTCCCAAGGAGGCGCTAGAGCTCTACCACCTGCCGCTTGAGGAACTTGGAGCCCTGGCCAACCACCGGCGGATGCTGGCGCGAACAGATGCCGTTGACGGGAAGGGGAATGAGATCGTCACCTACATCATCGACCGNNTCTATTGCAAGTTCTGCGCCTTCTACCGCACGGAAAAGGAGGCCGACAGCTATGTGATCACCCTGGAGGAGATGGATCAGAAGCTTGATGAGTTGACGGCGGTTGGCGGCATCCAGGTGCTGCTCCAGGGAGGCCATCACCCCAAGTTGGGCATCGACTGGTATCTCGATCTTCTCTCCCACATGCGGGAGAAATATCCCCATGTGAATATCCACGGATTCAGCCCGCCGGAGTTCAATCACTTTGCNNCGCGTGCGCCAGCGCATCGCGCCGCTCAAGGCGATGAGCAACGACTGGCTCGAAGTCATGGACGTGGCGCATCGCCTCGGACTTTATTCGAGCGCGACGATGATGTTCGGCCATGTCGAGACCGTGGAGGATCGCATCGAGCATCTAGGACGACTACGTCGTCAGCAGGATGAGACAGGGGGATTCACTGCCTTCATCTGCTGGACTTTCCAGCCCGAGAATACAAAGCTTCGCGCTGAGCCGGTCGGTTCGGCTGAGTATCTGAGAATGCAGGCTCTCTCCCGCGTCTTCCTCGATAACTTTACCAATGTGCAGAGTTCTTGGGTGACGCAGGGGCCGAAGATCGGACAGGTTGCGCTACGCTACGGTGCCAATGACTTCGGCAGTGTCATGATGGAGGAGAATGTTGTCAGCAAGGCCGGTGCGAATTTCCGTCTGGAATCCCAGGAAATCGAGAACCTCATCCGGGAAGCAGGCTATACTCCACGCCGTCGCAACAACTGGTATGAGTTGGTGGATTAAGATTCGCCAGGCTCAGTGTGCTTTCCTGCTTGCAACGGCGGGGCTGTGTTTCTCGGCAGCCGCCCAGACAAATCCACTCGTTCTTCCCCCCTCGGACACCCGATTCGTCGTGGATGACGAGGCTTTTGAGTCAAATTCGGACAAACAGGTCGAGCAACTTGCCAAGGAAGGAAAGCTGATTGATTACTCCTATCTTGCCGAGCATGTCCCGCTGGAGCGTTCTGAACTGCCTCTTTCGCCGGTGGCAACAAATCAGCTGAATGGGCCGGAATTGGCTGATGCCTTGAGGCGCAGCACGGTGGCTGTGGGACTTCGTTATCAGGAACCGCATTCAAAAAAATGGCGGTACGAGATTGCTGCCACCGCCTTTGCTGTTGCGCCCGAGATCCTGAGCACGTCGCTCCATGTCATGACCATCGATCCTGAGATGATGAGGGAGGCCCAGGCGGTTGCTGTGACCGCTGATGGGAAGATTTTTCCGATCACCGAAATCGCCGCAACGAGCAGTCGGGGCGACACCTGTTTGGTGAGAGCGCCCGGCCTTTCTTTGCCTCTTTTGCCGTTGCGTCCCGGCGTGAAAACAGGCGAAAAGATCTGGTGCATGAGTCATCCCGACGGCTTCACCTACATGTTTACTTCCGGGGAGGTGGCGCGGATCAGTCGCGAACGCAACGACAAGAAAACTGCACCCGGTCTCCATGTGGAAGTGACAGCAGAGTATTGCCCGGGTTCAAGTGGCGGAGCCGTGACCGATGGCGCCGGTAATGTCGTGGCCCAAGTTTCCAGCATCAACCAATACAGCGACACTGATTCACGCGACGCGAGGATGGTCAACGGCATCGTCTCCGCCCGCACCTGCACGGCGGCTGAAGAGATGATCGCCCTGACGACACACGGGCAGAACGAACCTGTGCCGTTACCTGCACCGTTGCCTCATCCGAAACACCGTCTTCCAAAAACATCGAATCCATAAAGCATAAGGCGGGGGCTAAATAATTAAAAATCAGTGCTTTTCAAAAAGCCGATTTCTGATCAAGTGAGTTACTGATTTTCTGGCCCCCCCGCCAATGAAAGCCAAAATATCTACACCTCTGTCGTCTCTTGGACCCCTGATCGCTTTGCTGATGCAGGGGGCGGTTCATGCCCAAACCACGCTTGCCGACGTAGTCGCTGGTGGACAGAAGATGAACACCAACATGATGTCAGGATTGAATTCACTCGGATCGCATGGCTTTGCCGCCGTACCTGAGTCAACCAACTACCTGCTCTTTGGCGTTAGTGCGTTGTTGCTGATCGCCGTTATTCGAACTTGGAAAACCTGACGGAGCATCTTTTTATACTTTCCTGTTGCCAAGGGGGGTTCTCTCTGTAATTGTCCACCCCCCATGCCAAAAGCAATCGCCCGTAGCAAAACCAAGAAATCTGTGGCCAAGCGTTTCAAGCTTACCGCCACAGGTAAGGTCGTTCGGTCGAAGGCCGGTCGGCGCCACTTGCTGGAGTGCAAAAGCTCCAAGAGCAAGCGGAAACTCGGCAAACAGGTCGTAGTCCATGACTCCGATGTCAGCCGCGTTAAGCTGAACCTTCCTTTCGGTCTGAAGTAACCGTCTGAAGTAAACAATACGATCCGAGGATCTGGCCGGGAGTCTCCCGTGCCTACCCGGGCGGGTGAGATCCCGGATCGACAAAAAACAAACAACCTGCCCGAAGAGGCCCGTCGTGTCACAGCGATGGGAATGACAGATGCCAAGAGCAACCAATTCACCCGCAAGTCGCGCACGCCGCAAGCGGGTTATCGCAGAGGCCAGCGGTTACCGCGGCCGCCGTTCCAAACTCTTCCGTTACGCGAAGGATGCCCGCATGAAGGGCAAGTACTGGGCGTACCGTGACCGCAAGACGCGCAAGCGCAACGTCCGTTCCCTCTGGATCGTCCGTCTGAATGCAGCCGTTCGTGCCCAGGGTTTGAACTACAACCGTTTTATCGAAGGTCTTAAGGCCGCCAACATTCTCCTCGATCGCAAAGTTCTTTCGGACATCGCGATTCAGGACGAGGGCACCTTCAGCAAGATCGTCGCCTCGGCCAAAGCCGCCCTCGAGATCAAATCTCAGGCGCTCGCCAAGGCTGCCTAGTTTCGGCGGTCACCCAGCGATCTCGGGGATTCTCCGTGGAAACTCAGATCGAATCACTTCGGATCGAGGCGCTCTCCGCACTTGCGGGAGCGTCCGATGCCGCGAGCCTAAAGGAGGTCCGCGTTAACTTCTTGGGAAAGACAGGCTCCATATCGCTCTTGAGTGAGGGGATGCGTCATCTTTCCAAGGAAGATCGTCCGCTCATCGGGAAACTGCTCAACGAGCTCCGAACTGCCGTCACCGCAGCGCTGAATGAAAAAGAAGGAGCCCTCGCCGCGGCATCCGATGCAGCCGCCTTTGCCTTCATCGATGCGACCCTTCCGGGAACCAAACCAGAGGCCGGATCGCTCCACCCGCTCACCCTTTTGGTGGATCGTGCCGTTCAGATTTTCCGCAGGCTTGGCTTTGCCATCGCTGATGGGCCCGACATCGAGACCGAGTGGCATTGTTTCGATGCGCTCAATACTCCCGCCGATCATCCGGCCCGCAATGAGCAGGATACCTTCTATCTTCCCGACGGGCATTTGCTTCGCACCCATACCTCCTCGATTCAGATCCGGACGATGGTGCAGCAGCCACCCCCAATCCGCATCATCGCTCCCGGTGCCGCCTACCGCCGTGACGAGGTTGATGCCACGCATCTTGCACAGTTCACCCAGATGGAGGGACTCTATGTCGCCCCCAAAGTGAGCCTTGCCGATCTGAAGGGCACCATCGAATTCTTCTTCCACGAGCTTTTTGGTCCCGGCACGGAAATCCGCTTTCGTCCCCATTTCTTCCCTTTTACCGAACCAAGCTATGAAATTGATATCCGCACCGAGGCACTCGGCGGGAAGTGGATGGAACTGGCCGGTTGTGGCATGGTCGATCCCGCTGTTTTTGCCGAAGTGAACAAAGCTCGTGGCGATGACGCTTACGACCCCGAGAAAATCAGCGGCTTTGCCTTTGGGTTTGGTCTCGACCGACTAGCCATGAATCTGACCGGTATCTCCGATATCCGGATGCTGACGCAGAATGATCTCCGCTTCCTCTCCCGATTCAACTCACTCTAGGCCATGAAGATTTCCCTCTCCTGGCTGCGTGAACATCTCCGCACAGACAAATCTGTCACCGAGATCGCCTCGATCCTGACGAATGCGGGTCTGGAAGTCGGCTCCATCGAGTGCACTGGAGTTGCCATTGACAAGGTCGTGGCCGCCCGGATTCTGGAATCGGTGCAGCATCCCAATGCCGACCGTCTCAGCGTCTGTAAGGTCGATGACGGAAGCGGAATACCGCGCCAGATCGTCTGCGGGGCAAAGAACTATGCAGTCGGCGACAAGGTTCCCCTAGCCCTGCCAGGAGCCGTGATGCCGGGGGATTTTAAGATCAAGGTCGGCAAGCTGCGGGGCGTCGAGAGCGAGGGGATGATGTGCAGCTCCAAAGAACTCGGCCTCGGTGAGGGAGTGGATGGGCTACTCATTTTACCGCATGAGACCGTCGTTGGAACACCGTTGCGTGAACTTTTTCCCGCTGAGGAGGTCTTTGAGATCGAGATCACGCCGAACCGTCCCGACTGGCTCAGCCATCGGCGTGTCGCGATTGAGGCGGTTGCTTTCGGTGCCGGAGAAATAATTAACGCCCACAGAATTAAAATTAAGCGGGTTCCAAGAGTTGAAGACCCTGCAATTGCCGCAAGTGCTGATACAAAAGCGGCATCCTTTTACAGCCTCCGCCGGATTGATGGAGTGAAGGTTGGGCCGAGTCCAGAGTGGCTGCGCAAGCGCCTTGAATCGGTCGGCCTCCGCTCTATCAACAATGTCGTCGATGTAACGAATTTCGTGATGTTTGAAACCGCCCAGCCGCTGCATGCCTTTGACGCGGACAGAATCACCGGAAATCTTGCCGTTGAGTTCGCTGCGGAAGGGGAGGAATTCACAGCCCTGGACGGCTCCACCTACATCCTGACACCGCGAGATGCGGTCATTACGGATGCCGCCGGCATCCAAGCCCTCGCAGGCATCATGGGGGCAAAGGCTAGCGGCGTTTCCGAATCAACCACCTCTGTCTTGCTGGAGAGCGCCGTCTTTGATCCCTCCATCGTGCGCCGTTCAGGACGCGCCCTCGGTATTGCCAGCGACTCCAGCTACCGTTTCGAGCGGGGAACGGATGCTGAAACGGCGGTGAACGCCTCGGCGCGGGCTGCGGCCTTGATCGTGCAGGTTGCGGGAGGGGAGGCCTCTACCGACCAGATCATTGCCGGATCGATTCCTACCCCCACAGTGATTCCTCTGCGCGGTGAGCGAGTCCGTTCTTTGCTTGGGATCGATTTGGATGATGCAGCGATTTCCACACTGCTTGCGAAGCTGGGGCTGAAGGCGGTGGAGGGTGGCTTTGAAATTCCTTCCTTCCGTTCCGGCGATCTCAAGCGGGAAGTGGATTTGATCGAGGAAGTCGGCCGGCTTTTTGGCGTGGATAAAATTCCCAGCACGCCGCCGCGCGGTGCGTTGGGCACAAACGCGTTTGATTCCGTTTATGATCAGATCGGCGAAGCGCGGCGCATTCTCTCCGGACTTGGATTGAATGAAGCGCAGGGGCAAACCTTAATCGCGAATGCAGAATGTAGAATTAAGAATGAA
>DKEN01000143.1 GCA_002452515.1 Spartobacteria bacterium UBA6821
CGGTGCCGACGATGGGCGCGGGCTGGTGTCCGCCGGGGATGCTGGGGATCGGTATTGGCGGCACGGCGGAAAAAGCGATGCTGATCGCCAAAGAAGCATTGATCATCGAAACGCTAAAGCGCGAGGAAGAGGCTTTCACGAAGACACTCGACGCAGGAATGCTGGTTTTCTTAAGAGGTATCGCGCACGCAGATGATTTAATCATCGGTGGAGATATTAATATTGATGGTCATGTATTGAACCCCACAATTTTAGGCGATGGTACTGTCATTCGCGGGAAAGGTTTAAAAAAATCGCCCGAAGGCGTTTTTTTAGGAGGAAAGAAGGTTGATCCTAATCTGCCCGATGGAGGTGTTATCCGTTCAAACACTGAACTAAAGAACATTTCTGGGCCTGTAGCTTTTGAGCTATATGATACCTATGGATTTCCTCTCGACCTCACTGAGGTTATGGCTCGCGAGCTGGGACTTACGGTAGACACCGCAGGATTTGAAAAGTGCATGGAAGAACAACGTGCTCGCGCACGCGCTGCACAGAAGAAGGAAATCATCAGCCTTTCCGAACTGACAACCACAGCTCCGACCGCCTTCTCAGGGTTTGATGATCGGGAAACGGAAGCCTCGGTTCTTGAAGTTGTGCAGATCAAGAATCGGACTGCCATTATTCTCGACCGTTCCGTCTGCTATGCAGAGATGGGTGGACAGGTCGGTGATACCGCCACGCTCAATGGAGGAGGCTCCCTCTGGCAGATCACGGACACCCAAAAGAGTGGTCCAACCTGGCTTCATTTTATCGGGGAAGAAAATGATGATCCACCACTCCCCGGTCAGTCCGTCACGCTAAACCTCCACACAGCCCGCCGTGCAGCCATCCAGCGCCATCACAGTGTCACTCATCTTCTTCACTGGGCTTTGCGCGAAGTCCTCGGAGAGACGGTCTCCCAGAAAGGTTCCTTTGTTGGCCCGGACAAGCTGACCTTCGACTTCGCCAGCGGAGCAATGACTCCGGAACAGATCACTGAGGTGGACCGACTCGTGAATGAGCGCATTCTGGAGAATACCTCCGTGAGTTGGCAGGAACTTCCCTTCACGGAGGTGAAAGGACGTCCCGGCATTTTGCAGTTCTTCGGAGACAAATATGGCGATCTCGTCCGTGTCGTTCAGATCGGGGGCACACCCGGTGCCCTTGACGGCTATTCCATGGAACTCTGCGGAGGCACCCATGTGCGCGCCACGGGAGAGATCGGTTCCTTCCGCATCGTCAGCGAATCGGCTGTTGCCGCCGGAGTCCGTCGTATCGAGGCAATTGCCGGACTGGAAGCTTACTATAATGTCCGTGGAATCATCAAATCCTACAAACGCTTAGCTGATCTGCTCAAAGCCCAAACCAATGATCTTGAAAATCGTGTTTCAAGCCTCTTGGAAGAAAAGAAGGAGCTAGATGAAAGTGTAAAATATTGGAGGCAACGCGAAGGTTCTGACTATGTGGAGAAGTTCTGCAAACCAGAACTGATTGGTTCTGTACCAGCCTGGATACATATTCTTGATCTTAAAAAATCAGGCATTGTTTTGGTGCAAAATGTGCTCGATGGGCTGAAAATTCAGGATTTTCAAGGTGTGGCTGTATTAGCAGGAACGGATTCTATCAATAGCGTTCAACTTGCCTCTTATGTTTCACCAGAATTCAGAGCCACTCTTCCAGCAGGGAAAATCATTTCTGCCGTGGCACCATTGGTTGGAGGCAAAGGCGGCGGAAAACCGGACAGCGCCCGCGGCGGCGGTCGTGATGCGACCGGCCTATCGGCTGCTCTGGCGAAAGCGCGCGAACTGATCGCCGCAGGGAAGGTGTAACATCGAACCGCTGAAAGCGGATATTCACTCACCCAAGAGCTGACTTCAGTATCCCTGTTCGGGCATCCTGTAAATCATGTTCATCCTGTCTGAATTCAGTGATGTTATGGATGATTTTTGACAGGATTTACAAAATGAACAGGATGGGAGGAAGGTAACAAGACAGCAAAGATCTGCAAACTTGTCCTCTCTACGCCTTCGTGTAGGAAGACTCGACGCGTGAACTACTGCAAGCGAGCAGCAACACCGCGCAACGCCAAAATCCAAAGTCTTTTTTATCCCTTCGCGTAGGATGATTCTACCCGTGTAGCCACATCGCGGTAGCCATAGTCTACTTCGTAGATCTGTTTGAAGCAATCGATGGCTTTTTCCTTGTCACCCATGCCCTCGTAAACCTCGCCAAGACTGTAGAGTGTTTCTTTCTTCACGGCATCCATGGTGATGAGTTCCGCAAGAGCATCACTGAATGTCTTGGCGGCAAGATCGTTCATGTTGCGGGCAACATAACACTGACCAAGCTTGCCCATCGCCTTAAGACGGACACTCGGATTGCTGCGGGCACGCTGTAGATGACCGATGGCCTCCTGTGGATACCCGGCATTCATGAGACACACGGCGAGTTCATAGTGAGCGAGGAGATCGGTGGGATTGCGCTCCACGCGTTCACGGGCGGCGTTGATGATGAACTCAGCCTTCTGTTTCTCCAATTCCTTCATCTCCTCACGAAGCCGGGGAGCTTCGGGATCATCTTCTGCTGCCGCGGCAAGATATTCTTCCCGCGCCGAGTAGGCGGACTCGATCTGGCTCAACTGAATGTCGCTGATTTTGCGGACGATCGTAGGATCGGCCCCGCCGGAAAGGCTCAGCGCGTAATTGTACCACTGGAGGGCATTGTCGTAATCCTCCCTTCTCTCATAGAGCTCGGCAATCTTGCGCGACTTGTCGATGCTCTGGGGCTCCGCCTGAACTTGCTCGGAAAGTTCGGCGATCTGGTTGTCGATGATTTCGTCACTCTTGACGACGCGGTTCTGCTGTTCAAGGGCAATGGCCTGCTCCTTGTCTTTGATCAGATCGCGATAGCTTCCTGCAATCGCCCAACCTCCCTCTTGCACGGAATTGGCGGCGGCGGCGTCCTTGCTTCCCTTGACTGCCACGATGTCATTTGGATCGAGCTCCAGAACGGTGTTATACAATTCCACTGCCCGTGCGGGATCGCGGGGATGATCGTCCTCTCCCCGCTCCATGCAAAACGCTGCATAGCGGTAGAGCTGTGTTTTGTCCTTGGGGTCGATTTCAATGATGGTTTCAAACGCAAAAACAGCGAGTTCCAGCATCGGCGGATCCCATTTCATCGCCGCCTCCTGTAGCAGTGTGTTGGCCTGAACATTACCCGGATCTTCCGCCANNATTTGAGAACCACCTCCCAAACCTGAAAAGAAACCCTTTTTGGTCCCTTTGGCCTTTTCGATGGCCGCCCGTCGGATCAGTTTTCTTCCATCCAGAAAATCAGGCACAAACTGAAGCAGGCCCTGACAGATCTGGATGACATAGGCGTAATTCTTAAGCTCCATGGCGCTCACTGCTTTGAGCCATGTCTGCTTTTGCTGGGGGGAGAGGTCTTTCTGTGTTTTCAAGGGGAGTTAGAATGTAGCAGTTCCTTGCAATATTCGCAATCCTAAGGAAGCGCTGATTTCATCAATGATACTCTATCTATAAGGAGGGAAGAAAGGAAGGAGTCACTTTCAGGGAAGCCGTCAGCGTTTTCCCGGCTGCGATCGGGACGATTCCTTTCTTTTTCTCGAACGGCACCGGGGGATTGCTATCGGGCAGACCCCAGCACGGCTCCACGCAGAGGAAGGGGTCTCCATTGCTCCAGAGGGTGAGATAGGGAGCCTCGGCATAGTCACAGATCACGCGATGCCCCAAGGCGGGAGCTTCGAGAATAAATTGCCGATCCTCCACCCCGGCAAGATCCAGCAGGTAGGAACCGGGGAGCTCTTTTTTGGGGAAGTACTCTTCGGGAAGTTCCCCTCCGGCAAACACCACCTCCTGTGTCGTCCCGTCCAGAAAATCCCCCGGTGCCATCTCCCGTTGGTAGGTGCCCTGAGGCAGAGTCAGCCGGGCACTGGCGAGAGAACCCACGGCAAAGCCAGGATGCCATCCAAAGCTCAGGACCACGGAATGATTTTCCCGATTCTCAAAAGCAAACCGCATCTCCAGCGTTCCGTTCTTGAGCGTGTAGGTCAGCCGTAAAGCAACGTTGTAGGGATACGCCTCCAAGGGGATCTCTGAAGGCTCCACTCGGTAGGTGAGAGATCCGTTCTCCGAATCGAACACGGATTCTCCAAACTGGTGATGGCGAAGGAACCCATGCGTCCCACCAATCATGGGATGACCTTCATAAGTGGACTCTTGCTGCCAGAGTCGATGGACGAAATATCCCATCACCGTCGCGTGATTGCCCCAACCCGAGGAAGGCTTCTCCACCTCCCCGTCACGCCAGAGAAATCCGGACCACGCCCCCTGCTGATTTCGGAGGGCAAGACTCACCGGCTCGGCTCCGGTTCGGGAGATCATCAGTCGCAGGCCACTCGACACCTCCTCGATCTGATCAAGAGGGCCAACACTCGAATCAATGATTTGATGAAGAAACATGGGAAAAAGATGAACGACCACTTATCAATAATGAAGCCTTAAGAAAAAACCCAAGAATCGCACCATGCCAAGCCCAACACTACGTGAAGAGGATCTTCAGGAGAGCTTTGCCCGTTCCTCGGGNNGTCTCGGACTCGCGCAGCCAGAGCATGAACCGGAAGATCGCCCGTGAGCGACTGGCTGAGAAACTCGCGGAACGCCGTGCCTCCCGAAGCGCCGCCATGCGTGCCGAATCAGCGAAAGCCAGACGCCAAAAAGCCAAACGCTCCCCCTCTGAAAAGCGCAAGCTGGTAGAGGGAAAGCGGCACCGCTCCGCGATCAAACAGGGACGGGGACGGATGACGAGGGATGAAAGCTGAAACTTGAAACCTGAAGCAAGAAAAAGAGGGCCACCTCCGAGTTGGCTTCGTTGCAGTCTTTGTCTGCCGATCCTCCCGGATCAGGCATCCTTGGTTCTGCTGAACCTCGGACTACTCGGCCCTTCGGCCTCCTATGACTAAGCCGCGTT
>DKEN01000009.1 GCA_002452515.1 Spartobacteria bacterium UBA6821
GCATAACCATCCCTCGGGAGATCCCTCACCGAGCGAGGCGGACCGGCGTCTCACGCGCCGCCTTGCCGAAGCCGGGACACTCCTGCAAATTCCGCTGGTCGATCATGTGATCGTCGGTGCTAAAATNNACCCTACTTCAGTTTTCGGGAAGCCGGTCTTATCTAACACTCCAAACACTCTCCTTTTAAGAATCATGACGACGATTCATCCCTCCGCCTTTGTTGATCCCACAGCGCAACTCGGAGAGGGGGTTGAGGTCGGACCGGGCGCGATCATCGAGGCGGGGGCGATCATCGGCGAGGGATGCAAGATCCAGGCCCGGGCTGTGATCGGGAGTCATGTGCTTCNNTGATCGGGAGTCATGTGCGCCTCGGTGCGCGCAACTCCATCGGTCACGGTGCCATCATCGGTGGCGATCCTCAGGATTTCGACTTCAAGCCGGGAACCAACAGCAAAGTGGTGATCGGGGATGACAATATTCTGCGCGAATACGTCACCATCCATCGCGGGACAAAGGAGGGATCGTCAACAAGGGTGGGGAACAACAACTTTCTCATGGTCGGCGTCCACCTCGGACACAACGCCTCGGTCGGCAACCGGGTCATCATCGCCAACAACTGCCTGCTCGCGGGCTATGTCGCCGTTCAGGATGGTGCCGTGCTCGGAGGAGGCTCTGTTTTCCATCAGTTCATCAGGGTTGGACGGCTCTGCATGGTGAGGGGAGGCGAACGCTTCGGCAAAGATATCCCCCCCTTCCTCGTGGCCTATGGGACCAATCTGGTCGCTGGCATCAATGCGGTCGGACTCCGCCGCGCGGGATTTAGCTCGGCGACCCGGTTGGAGATCAAGCGGGCCTTCCGCTTCCTCTATCTGGAAGGCAGGAATATCTCCCAGGCCCTCGAAGAGGCTGCCACCCAGCAGTGGGGCTCCGAAGCCGAAAGCTTCTTCAGCTTTGTCCGTGAGGCCAGGAGGCGCGGAGTCTGTTCCGTCGATCCTGAACGCCTCAGCGGCAAGAGTGGGGAAGGTGATTCGGAAGAGGAATAAAGATGGGTGATTTTTTCACCACTAAGAACTGCAAAGGAAACGGCCAAGGTTGCCGAAAAGGGGTGCTGGTATCATATCCCACTTTTCATTTCCTCTGTGGTAAATTTCCGTACATCCGCTTCCGATAACGGACACGACATTTCTTAAAAGGCTAGTGATGCCCGGCGAGGGAACTGGCGAAGGCAATAAGTCCAAACACAAGGGCCAGCGCACTGGCGGCAAGGACAATGACAATAATGGCCTGAGCGTAGGTCCTTTTGGAAGGATGGGTCGACTCACTAAGGGCCCAAACAATGATCATGATGACATTCACCACCGGGATGGCCAGAATGAGGAAGGTGATGATCCATTCGCCAATACTGACTGGTTTATTTTCCTGAGTGGTCATCAGCGGGATTGTGGAAGGCGAAGAGGGATGAAAGCAGGATCGAATTGATTGAGTCGTTAAAAGAGAAATGGTCTTTTGCCGTAAATTTCCAATTCATCGATTCTGACATCTCCAGCAACTGATTTTTCAATTTCAACTCGTACATATCTACATCTTTGGGGGGGAAATCTAAATTCCGTAGTATTGCTGATCGCGGAACTCTTATTGTCATAGGAGTAAACTTCTTTCCAGCAAGGTGCCTTGGAATCGGGGCTATAGTGCTTTGCGACCAAAATTCTAAACTTTGTAGCAGCTCTGTCCGTCCAAAATGCTGAATGCTCACTTCCAAAGACTACTTTTTGTACGATATATTCATTTCCTAAATCAATTTCAGCCCACGCAGGCATCTCGGCTGGGATCCAGCTCGCGCCGTTGTTATACAAACCATCATTGAGATTTTGTATTCGATGTCTTCTCGGATATCCCGGGATTAACGAGGAAGCATTCGCTTTGGCTGTCGTTAAAAGAGAAAGGTTCATTAATCCTTCACTATCTTTTAAAGGAACTAATTCTGGTTTTGGCCCACCATCACTCTCATCACAGTTTGCAATATCAGCAGGAGAAACTTTTATAAAATCATAGGGTTTCTCGTTTGCAGATGCCCAAGCAATGACTCCCGTCCAAATAACGAGCAAAACTAGAATAACTCTTAAAACTGCCTTCATATTTATAGTTGTTGAGTTGAGTCAAGTAACAGCCCGAACATGATTGTCTAGAGGCGTGTCTTCACGGGTGCCGGAAAGGTGAGCGTTGCATGGTTCTCCGAGGGAAACTTCAGTCGCGAGACCACCCCCTTGGTGACGAGTCGGTCAAAGGCAGTTTTCAGATCAGGCGCAGCTTCGCCCTCTTGCTCCCAATGACTATAGGTCGCTTCATCACACCACTCATACAGTTTGGGCATCGCCACCCGATGGTCACCGGAATTCCGGAATGCTCGCATGGCTTCCTGATCTCGCCNNACGCTCGCATGGCTTCCTGATCCCGCCAGAGCGTAATCGTCCAGAAGATCAGGCCGCGATCCTTAATGGTCGAGGTCCGTAGATTGCCCTCGGCCCGTTTGGCCTGCAAGGATGAGCGCACCGCCAGCCAGGCAAATCCGGGTAGAAAGCGCAGCTTTCGCAGCCTGAGTCGTGTCACGGAAACAAGAGGCATGATCGGGTACTGTTGCCGCCGGGAGTTGAGGTTTTCATGTCACTACCATCAGAAGTGATGTTGGCTTAGGGGAAGCCCTATCAGGTCCCTTGAATCCCTGGGGGATTTGGACGAATTTGGTGGTCAGGGCCGTCATAGTTGTAGATCAGGTAATCGACATCCACAAATCCGGCTTCAGCCTTGTCGTTGAAGTTGTAGATGCCGATCCTGTCGCCGCGATAATACCCCCAGGTGAGGGCCCAAGGGTCGCCGAAATCGGTGAAGGCCCGTCCGTCCGTGCTATAGGCATAGTGGCTGTTCCCATCCATTCCCCACGAGGACTTGAGCCAAAGATTATTGCCCGTAATGACGGGGCCGGAAGTAGACTTGCCGTTGATGCGAAACTCGAGCGTACGCACGGCTCCCTCCTGAACGACTCCGATTGCAGAATGAGCACCGGCAAAATGACATAAACCCGCTTTCTCCCCATCGGCCATCCCGCTGAGATCGAGTTTTACAATCACCTCGTTCTTAGCGGTGCGGAAGCAGCGCTGCGTCAGCGTGTTGCCAGCCTCCATCAAATCATTCACCTTGAGCGGTCGGAATGCCTTCAGGCGCATCCATCCGGGACGCTCGGTCAGTGACCACATCTCCGCCCTGGGTTGATAATTCCATTCCCACTGGGGGGAGAGGTTGGTCGATGAAAAATCATCGCTGCTCTGGGGAGTGACGACAGGCGTGCCCGAGACAGGCATTCGTCCCGACCAGACAAAATGACCGATTCCCTTGTCATCGGGTTGTCCAATGATCGGCCAACCGTCGATCCAGGTGACGGGCAGGAGACTCATGCAGCGGCCTTCCCAGTCACCATGCCCGTGATGGGTCAGGAAATACCAGTCTCCCTTTTCGGTCTGCACCAAGCCTCCCTGATTGGGTTCATGGAATTGCTTTTCCGCGTAGCTCAGTTGTTTGGATTCGGTGTAGGGACCAAAAATATTTTTTGATCGTTCCATCATCATCACCCGTCCTTCGCTGCCATGACTTTCACTGTAAAAGTGATAGTAGATGCCGTTGATTTTATAGAGCTTGTTCGCCTCGCTCCCTTTTGATTGATGGATGACCTGATCGGATTCGGGAACAATATCGCGACCGTCGGGAGTCAGTTTCCAAAGATGAATTTTATAGCCGTCCTTGAAGTTCGTGCCGACAAAGTAGCCCTGACCATCATCATCCCAAAAAGGGCAACAATCATCCCAGCCACCACTGAACGAGGCCATTTTATGAAGAGGCTCCCAAGGCCCGGCGGGATTCGTCGCGGTGGACATGAAATATCCCTCGTCAGGAGTGCAGAAATAGACCCAGAACTTGTTGTCGTGATAGCGTATCGCTCCAGCCCAGATCCCTTTGCCGTAACGATTCATGCCCGTTGATTTTAACTCCGGTGAAATGACCCCGATATCGGGAACGACATGGCCGATAATCGACCAGTTCACCAAGTCCTTGGACTGAAGAACGACAAAACCTGGCGAAAACTGGAACGTCGAGGAAACGGCGTAGTAATCAGCCCCAACGCGAATGCAGTCGGTATCGCTGTAATCAGAAGGCACGACCGGATTCCTGTAAGTTCCATCCCCCTGATCGCCCCAGTTGGTCCACGCGCCCCATTTCGGCACATCATCCGCCAGCAGCAACGTCGCGCTAAAACTCAGGGTCAGGCAGGTTGCGAGAATCAAGGAATATCGAAGACAGCACATAAAGGGAACTCAGCTAAGGGGGGGAACGAAGCGGTCGTAGGATCGTGGCATAATGCGGAGGGGAACGACTAGCGTTCTCTCGGACGACTTGTTAGAGGGCATATACTACCTCTTGCCAGCATGAGAATAGGCAATCCATGCCAAGACAAAGAAGAAGGCAGGCAAAGCTAGGAAAGCTCCGATCACAAACTTTCCGCCTGGGTGTCCGAAATTGATCGTCCACCCAAAGCCTCTGCGCTTCGGAACAAAAAGGCGGCTATCTTTTGAACTGCTGTACGTCAGGACTGACCAGTTTTCTCGGTTGTCCCACTCACTTTGATTGATGTCATCTTGCCCCATATTGTTCATCGGTGACCTTCTCCATCCACTCCACGACTTTGCCATCAAGTTGTTCCTGAATGGCGATATGGGTCATGGCGGTAGCTGCCGATGCCCCGTGCCAATGTTTTTCTCCCGCTGGAAACCAGATCACATCGCCTGGGCGAATTTCCTCGATCGGGCCACCCCAGTGCTGTGCCCGCCCACAGCCTGCCGTCACAATCAGGGTTTGCCCCATAGGATGCGTATGCCAGGCAGTTCGTGCGCCAGGCTCGAAGGTCACACTGGCAGCAACAGCACGTGCCGGAGCGTTTGCCTGAAAGAGTGGGTCGATGCGTACCGTGCCGGTAAACCAGTCAGTCGGCCCTTTGTTGGATGGTTGTGTGCCGTTTCGTTTGATGTCCATAATTTGGTGATTAAAGCCTAATTGCTTGAACGGAGCGATCCGCATGATGGTGGCCGCATAAAGAGTTGGGGAACGCCTAGGATTCTCTCCAGTGATTGGTTAGACGGAATCGACATCGCCCTCAGGTAGTATCGGTGCGTTATCAAATTGCTTCAATAAACCCTTGGCTTTTTCTGCTTCTTCATCGGGAACTTGTAATCTTATCGGAACAAGCATTCGGGCTCCGATCCATGTATTGGCGTTTTCATCCGCTAGTATTGACTCAATCTCGTTGTCACTGAGATACGATTGTATCAAACCTGCCTGAGCCTGATCAGTAAATTCTCTGATTGTAATCATATATTTATGGTAATGGAGGGCTGTATTCGTGTCCGTCTAACGTCTGGAACTGAGCGACTCCATGCACGGTTGTCCCATGCAAACCGGCAGACCTAATGGTGTTCCCTGCAGTGATTGGTTCGGCAATTTCTTCATTCTCTGGCCATCTCGCACAACTCCACTGATCCTCCGTGCACAACAATGGGATGTTTCTGGAGTAAATCCAATATTTTCTGCTTATCTTCAGAATCAAATCGCATGTAGCCGACAATTTGATCGGAAGGCTTGGCGGATGTATCACCTATAATAATTCTGGCGTCTTCGATTCCGCTTCCTCCTATAAAAAGGCCGCTTTCTCGAGCGACTTTGAAAAAGGAGTTCCATTCATCTTGAGAAGAAGCGCTTTTGGCGTTGCCGTGGATGAGGAGTATGTATTGGGTCATATGTTAGCCGAGAGTTCAAGATCACCTACCCCGAACGGGCTACCGATCTCAGGGATGGTGTGACAATGGAGATGGTCGGTCATGAAAAATACGTGTGACCGCTAGGGGTTAGCTGCAGCGCCTGGTTCGGTCTCCCAAGTCAATCTGACATAAAAATCACTCGCCCCTATTCCGTTATCATGTAGACGAAAAACAAGTTTATAATTATTGTGATTAGTGGGTTGTTCCAAGATCAATGCCTCTCCACGACCTCTGTACATATGTATTTCGACCTTCGCATTCACAAATGAAGCAAGTTCAGGGTCAAAATCATCAAACGCTTCAGTCTGATTGTCTTTCCAAGTTGGTGTCCATTTTTTGTCGTTGATTACAAGTTTCAACGGCAGCGACCAATCAATATGGTGGATTGTCAACTTGCCGTCCTGGATGGTGAATTCGTCTGTGGCATCAATTAATCCTTTAATATCTAGTTGATGAGTGGGTTTCGGTTCAGCACCGTTAGCGATTGAGAAAATAGCGATGCACAAATATATGAGAAGGGGTTTCATAAAATGATTTTAATGGCCGAACGTCTGGAACTGAGCGACACCGTGCACGCTAGTCCCATGCAAATCAAGCAACCTAATGTTGTTCGCTCCAGTAATTGGTTAGGCATTTCGATCGAGTTCATCAGAGGTGTAGAAAGCCAGATGAGTACGTCATGGCATATTCTAATTGCAAGAGATCATGCTTGTTAGTTTCCACCTGATGAGAACTTAATTCGGGACTGCTTGGTGAGCGTCGCTGAGGCGGTTTTCCACAACGAGACAGAGTAGTTCAAACATCAGTTGGGCGCCAGCGAGCGCAGTGATGCCTGCCGAGTCAAACGGAGGCGAGACCTCCACCAGATCCGCCCCAACGATATTCAGTCTGCGTAAGCCGTGAAGAAGTCGCTTCGCCTCATAGGAGGTGATCCCACCCACCGCAGGCGTTCCGGTTCCGGGGGCAAACGCAGGATCCAGGGCATCAATGTCAAAGCTGATATAGGTTGGCCCATCACCCACGATGCGGCGCGCTTCGGCGGCGACGGCATCCACGCCGAGTTCGTAAAAGCGATCCATGTCGATCGTCGTCGCGCCGGCCACTTCTCCGTATGTTTCCATCGGTGCAAATGGATCTCGAATCGCGATGTGAACGATCCGCTTAGGATCAAGAAATCCTTCCTTGATGCCGTTCACAAACATACTGCCGTGGTGCAGGTTGGAGCCGTTGAGGGATTCGGCCATATCGAAGTGAGAATCTATGTGGATGAGGCCCAGTGGCGCTTTCCTCCCCAAAGCTTTCATGACCGGATAAGTAATGGAGTGATCCCCACCGGCAACAATCGGCGTGATTCCGCGGTCAACGAGCCGCTGAAAAAATGCCAGACTTTCAGCCGCAACATTTTGAAGGTCAAATGCGCTAGGGATGAAAGCGTCTCCGATGTCCGCGATGGCCAGTTTTCCAAAAGGAGACATTTTCATCGACATATTGTAATAAAGAACATTGCTGGATTGATTACGGATTTCGCGTGGGCCGTGCCGTGCGCCGGTCCGCTGGGTGAGACCAAGATCCGAGGGAACGCCGACAAGGGCAATGTCGAGAGGATCACCGGTTTCCCAGTCAGGACGATACTTCGTGCGGAAAAAGGTGGAGAGTCCCGAGTATGACTTCATGTACATCTCCGGAGATACTTCCATTGATTGCTTGATTATGTGATAGAACTCTTCAGCATTATTCATAGTTTTAGTGAGTGGTATTTTTAGAGCGATCGGGTAGAGCAGTGCACCGTCCGAAAGGAACTTCTAGGTGGTGGAGGGCTGGGATTCAACGATAGTTTCGCAGCTCGGGATAGGCTTTCCGTTATCCAATATAAGGAACTAATCTACATCATGCACGGCACCCCCATGCAAATCGTCAGACCTAATGGTGTTAGCTCCAGTGATTGATTAGGCAGTTTCAGATGTTTTCTTATGATATAGATACGCAATATAAGTGATTATAGGAATTTCAGCTATTGAGACTAGTGTTGATAAGTGTAACGGAATTAAAATTTTCGTATCGCGCCATAATCTATAGATTATGATAAACATAAAAATCCGCATTAATCCAATTTTTATTACTTGAATTAGGATAATTGCAAACACTATTTTGCTTCTTGAGTTTGCTCGTTGTAGCAATAAATATATCAGATAAAGATTCGCTGATAAAAAAACAAAATCAATGAACAGGGATATGTATAATATAGTATTTTTCTGTAATGAAGTTGCGTGTGAAAGATCTCCGTGGAGACTTTGAATGTTGCACCATAGTAGATGAATACAAAGTGCTAAAAGAATCCATCTAAGTGTGTTTTTGCTCATGATTGAGTTTTTCCTAACGCCTCCAAGCTCAGCGACGGCTCATGGCGCGGTGGACGTGGAGTACAGAGAAACACCGACTGCCATGAGCCGTTCGCTGGAGCGCATTGTTAGGCGTCGGATAGACATTCGATCAGGCTCATTTTAGGAGATTCTCAGTTCGGTCGAGA
>DKEN01000138.1:0-535 GCA_002452515.1 Spartobacteria bacterium UBA6821
GAATTTTTCTAACCTTGCCACGCCCGTAACTCCTCCGCCCGGGCGATTTCTATCACCCGATGTCGAATTTTTTTCCCCGATGGGCCAATTGGCTACCGCTCCAGCTCCTTGTGTGCGTGCTGGTTGTCGGTGCACCCGTCACTCTAGGAGTTTGGTATTACTTCACCCCGAAGTACACCCGAGTCGGCTATCAGCCCGATCAACCCGTTCCCTTTTCCCACGCCCTCCATGTTAAACAGCTCGGTATGGACTGTAGATACTGTCACAGCTTTGTGGAGGTTGCCGCCCATTCGAATCTCCCGACCACGCAGACCTGTATTAACTGTCACGGTGCAGGTAAAATCCTTCCCGACAGCCCTCGTCTCGCTCCGGTTCGGGAGAGTTGGAAGACCGGTCAGCCGATTCCCTGGGTGCAGATTCACCGCCTGCCCGACTACGCTTATTTCAACCATGCTGTCCATGTGAACCGGGGTGTGAGCTGTTACAGCTGTCACGGTGCGGTGAATGAGATGAGCGTTGTCTATGAGGCACAGTC
>DKEN01000138.1:576-8057 GCA_002452515.1 Spartobacteria bacterium UBA6821
TGCGGAGGGTGCCACCGATGAAAAAGATTTTCCAACACCCAACCCGTGACGCCAAGCCGACCCTCTGGAGAACCCAGGGAGAGCGTGAGGATACACCCGAATTTTCCGAAAGTCTCGCCCGGGAGTTCACCGCAGGCGCAACGGCCCTCCAAGAGCAGGATGATAACGGGCTATCCCGGCGTAATTTTGTCCGTCTCATGGGTGCGGCCACGGCCCTCACCGGCCTGGGACTGACTGGTTGCCGCCGTCCTGAGGCCCACCTCGTCCCCTTCACTAAGAGTGCCGAATGGACGATCCCCGGCAAATTCCTTTACTACGCGAGCGCCCTGCCCACTCCGGTCGGTGCAGTGCCGCTGACCATCACGACTTCCGATGGGCGCCCAACGAAGATCGAGGGAAATCCCCTTCACCCGGCCAGCAATGGGGCTACTGATGCCTTTGCCCAAGCCTCGATCCTCGATCTTTACGATCCGAATCGCTCCAAGGAGATCACCTATAACTCCGCCACCGTCTCGCGTGCCGAGCTGGATGCGTTCTTGGCGAAAGTCCGTACCGCAGCCGGAACGAATGCTGGCGAAGGTCTGGCGATCCTGATCGGCAAGGAGAATTCTCCGACGATTGAGCGCCTGCGTACAGAACTCACCAAGCAGTTCCCAAAAATCCTTTGGGTGGAGGATGAAGCGATATCCTCAAAGGAAAGTGATGAGGCTTTTGACGCTGTTTTTGGTGAGGGGAATCGTCCGGTCTATGACTTTGAAAAAGCCGATGTCATTCTCTCGCTCGGAAGCGATTTCCTGAATCCTTCGGAAACGGGTCTTGGTTTTGCAAAGGGTTTTACGAAGCGCCGCAACCCCGAGGGGAAAATGAACCGCCTCTATGTGGTGGAGAATCACTTCTCCCTCACCGGTGGAATGGCTGATCACCGGCTTCGCATTCCCGCTAGTGGAATCGGAGATTTCACCGTAGCTCTTGCCAAGGTGATCGCTGACAAGACCGGCGACACTGATCTCGCAGCTCTTGCCTCGTCTTACAAAGGGAGTGGAAGAACCTTTAGCGATGCTTGGATCAAGGGTGTGGCGGATGATCTGCTCGCGGCCAAAGGTAACGGGATAGTTATTGCTGACTCACAACAGCCAGTCGCAGTTCAAGCATTGACGCTTGGAGTCAATAAAGCACTCGGCAACCTCGGTTCCACGATTTCGGTCGCTCAGACCGCAATCAAGCCGGTGTCCACACTTGCTGATCTCTCCAAGGCGATCCAAACAGCCGCAGTCAAAACACTCCTGATCCTGGGTGGAGACCCGGTTTATAGCGCGTCTGGAACCGAGTTCCCAAATTCACTTGCGAGCGTTCCTGAGACACTCCATCTCTCACCCTTTGTTGATGAGACCAGCAAGGTGACTCACTGGCATGTGCCTGCCGCCCATTATCTGGAGAGTTGGGGAGATGCCCGCTCGATTGACGGGACGATTAGTCCGGTTCAGCCGATGATTCTTCCGCTCTGGAATGGAATCTCGTCTGTCGAAATTCTCGCGGCGCTGTCGGGAGAAAAAGTGGATGGTCCTTCGGCTGTTCGCGCGACATTCAATACCTACTCGAAGGATTCCTCCGATGCCGGTTGGCAAGGCTTTCTTCGCAACGGATTCGCACAGGATACAGCTTGGCCTCGTGCAATCCCGGTTTTCAATCAAGCAGCCGCGCTGCCGTTGATTCAGTCAGCAGAGTCGGTCGTAGCCAGTGACTTTGAGATCACCTTCCTTCGCAGCTCTTCAGTTGATGACGGGCGCTATGCGGGAAACTCCTGGCTTCAAGAGACCCCTGATTTCGTCACCAAACTTGTCTGGGACAACGCGGCGCTCTTCAGTCCTACGGATGCCACCAAGCTAGGGATCAAGGATGGTGACTTCGTGAAGCTCTCGGCTGGTGCCAAATCCGTCGAGATTGCCGCCATGGTAGCTCCCGGTCATGCCGATGGCTCCATTAGTGCAGCTCTTGGGTACGGGCGTCGCGGTGTCTCCCATGTGATGGAGAATGTTGGCTTCGATGTCTATCCGCTCCGCGAAAATTCCGCCCTCTGCTATCGCACCGGCGTGAAGGTGGAGAAGCTGGCCAAGCCTGCCTATGTTTTTGCCACGACCCAGGAACACCAGAACATGGAGGGGCGCAATATCGCCCGCGAGGGAACGCTCGACCAGTTCCAAAAGCAGCCTGAATTTGCTTCCGAGATGGATGGCGAAATCGCGCCACCAGTTTCGATTTATCCGAATCCGCCGCTGACCTCTGATTTGCAGTGGGGTCTTTCGATGGATCTCAACACCTGCATTGGCTGTAACGCCTGCATCGTCGCCTGTCAGGCGGAGAATAATATTCCTGTCGTCGGCAAGGACCAGGTGCGTCGCGGCCGTGATATGGCCTGGATTCGCATTGACCGCTGGTTCTCCAGCGCCGATCACAGCGAGGAAAATCTGGAGATGATCCCGATGGGTGTGATGTGTCAGCAGTGTGAGAGCGCTCCCTGCGAAGCGGTCTGCCCCGCCAATGCAACCGTGCACAGTGAGGAGGGACTCAATCTGATGGCCTACAATCGCTGCATCGGCACCCGCTACTGCGCGAACAACTGTCCTTGGAAGGTGCGCCGATTCAACTGGTTCGACTTCAACGAGCGTCCGCTGGATGAACTCTACTACGGGCCGCTCGCGCCCAAGGGAATGGCTGAAAGCCTCAAGCTGGTGAAAAATCCAAATGTCACCGTCCGGATGCGTGGTGTCATGGAGAAGTGCACTTTCTGCATTCAGCGTATCGAGGAAGCCAAGATCGCCCGTGCCGTCAAGGCCGGCGCCAGCGATGTCACCAAGACGCCGCTTCCTGTCTTCAAGACAGCTTGCCAGCAGGCCTGTCCTTCGGAGTCGATTGTCTTTGGCAACATCAACGATCCTGAGAGCGCCATCTCGAAGTCGAGGAGCATTTCCCGCACGTACACCTCGCTCAACTATCTCAACACGCGCCCGCGCGTCACCTACTTGGCGAGGATTCGCAACCCGAACCCGGCGATGCCTGGTGCCGATCTGGTCGGTGCCGCCAACCGCAGTTCCGAGCACGCCTAATTTTCATCAGGATGTCCACACTCACCACCAACGCTGAAGCCGTGACGGAGACTCCGGATCTCGAGATCCTTGCCCGTCCGCCCCAGGTCTTGAACAACCGTGATCCGAAGTGGGTGACAGGGGCGGTCTGCTCGATTGTCGAGGGGAAGACTCCGCTCTGGTGGTGGATCGGCTTTACGATTGCCGCGACCTTTGCTGGGATCGGTGGGGCCTGCATTCTCTATATGATTGTCACCGGTGTCGGTGTCTGGGGATCGAACAGCCCTTGCTTCTGGGCCTGGGATATCACCAACTTTATTTTCTGGGTTTCGATGGCTCATGCCGGTTCGATGATCTCGGCCCTGCTCTTCCTGACCCGTCAGCGGTGGAGCATCTCCATTGCCCGCGTCTCCGAAGCGATGACGGTCTTCGCAATCATGTGTGCGGGCGTTTACCCCGCCATCCACATTGGACGCGTCTGGTTTGTCTGGTTCCTCTTCCCAATCCCGAACAACTACGGAATGTGGCCCAACTTCTCGAGTCCTCTGCTCTGGGATGTCTTTGCGGTCACCAGCTATCTGACGGTTTCCTCTCTCTTCTGGTTCGCGGGAATGATTCCCGATCTCTCCGTGCTGCGCGATCGCGCCACGACTAAGATCCGTAGATTCTGTTATGGCATCGTCTCGCTTGGCTGGCTTGGAACAGCCCGTCAATGGAGACACTACGAGATGATGTATGTGCTCCTTGCAGGTATCACCTCGGTGCTCGTTGTCACCGTGACGACGATCGTCTCGTCCGATTGCGCCACGTCGGTTATCCCCGGCTGGCATGCGACCATTTTCCCCTTCTACTTTATGGTGGGTGCGGTTTACAGCGGCTGCGCCACCGTGCTCACACTGCTGATTCCGCTGCGGTTGGCTTATCCGCAGCTCAAGGAACTCATCACCGCCTCCCATCTCGACAAGGTCTGCAAACTGCTCCTCTTCATGGGTTCCTGCGTGGCCTATGTCTATGTGATGGAGCTCTTCAATGCCTGGTACAGCGGCAACGCCTTCGAACGCGGTGCCTTCTGGGAGCGCTTCAACGGCCTCGCCGCGTGGTATCCGATCACCTGTCTTTCGATCAATCTGATCGTGCCGCAGCTCTTCTGGTTCAAGAAGATCCGCCACTGCCTGCCGGTGGTCTTTGTCCTCGCGATTCTCTGTAACGTCGGAATGTGGTTTGAGCGTTTCATGATCGTGACGACTTCGTTGATTCACGACTTCCTCCCTTCTTCCTGGCATATTTTCCACGCTTCTATCGTTGATATCCTGACGGCCACCGGAACGGTCGGCATTTTCTTCACGCTCTTTCTCCTCTTCATCCGATTCGTGCCGGTCATTAACATGAGTGAGCTTAAAGCAACGCTGCCGGACTCTCAACCCGGACACGCAGCCGAGGAGGGGCATGGTCTGAAATCATGAGTCATCATCTCTCCATTTCCGAAGGTCATCATCTTCCTGTGGCTGGATCCAAGGAAGAGGCGCTCTATGCGATCGGTGCACGTTTTGAGTCATCGGATGACATCGTCAAGGCTGCTGCGAAGCTCCAAAAAGAGGGTTTCAGCTGCTACGAGAGCTATACCCCTTATCCGGTTCATGGACTGGCTCAGGTGATGCGCCTTCCCAAGTCGATCCTTAGCTTCCTTGTTCTTGGCGGCGGCATCTCAGCCATTCTCATTGCTCTTTCGATGGAGTTGATTCCCACGGGTCTCATTTATCCGCTTATGGTGGATGGCAAACCGACGAATTTTTCGGCACTGCCCCAGTTCATTCCGATTGTGGTCGCATTGACCCTGATGATCAGTGCCGTCACGGCTGTTGCTGGTATGATTCTGCTCGGAGGGATGCCGCTGTTTAATAATCCGATGTTTGCCTGGGATCTATTTGAGCGTGGGGCTTCGCGCAGCTTCTTCATCGCCATCGAGGCGCATGACCCGAAATTCACCACAGCCTCGGTGACAGAACTGCTTCATGATCTGGGCGGACTCGATGTCACCGCAATTCATTTGGAGGCATCCGACAAGGAGTAACTCACATGATCGTCCGCTATTTCCTATTACTTCTGGTCTTTGTTTCCCTGCTGGTGTTGGGCATTGCCGGGTTGCGGGATTATTCCTTCCTTCCGCATAAGACCAAGCGCCCTCCGATCGAGCTTTTCCCCGACATGGTCCGTCAGGACAAAGTGAAGGCTCAGGCTCCGAGTGATTTTTTTGCCGATGGTCGCGGAGCACGTGCACCGATCGCTGGAACGGTTCCTCTTGGTTATACCCAGCCGACTGCACTGGCAGCTGCAGCTGATGGAGCCGTCATGGGTGGTGCTTACGATGTGGTGCTCTTTGCCGGAAAGGAAGATTATGCCAACACAGGCAAAGTCGGAACAAACTGGGGCAACGGACTTCCCTTTGAAGCAACGCTGGCCACCCTCCAGCGTGGCCATGACCGCTATCAGATTCAGTGTGCTGTTTGCCACGNNGTGCAACGGGTCAGGGCAATGGCATCGCAACCAAGTATGGTTTGGTTGGTGTGGCCAACCTCCATCAGCAGCGAATTCGTGACATGAGCGAAGGCGAGATTTACAACACCATCGCCAATGGTAAAAATACCATGCTCGGATATGGAGCCAGTATTCAGGTCCCGGATCGGTGGGCCATCATCGCCTATATCCGTGCCCTCCAACTCTCCCAGCATGCAACCGGCACAAATGCTCCAGCACCTTCTGCACAACCATGAGCGCTGAGAAGACTTCACTCCCAGCACCAGAAACCTTCGACTACAAGCATGTCGGAGGCCGCTTCATGGGCCTTTGCGTTGTTGCCGTGGTCTCGCTGGTGATTTCCTTGCTGCTCGCCTTTCATGAGCCGAAGCAGTTTGCCTACTCCTGGTTTTTTGCAGGCTGCTTCTTTTTCACATTGCTGGTCGGATCGCTCTTCTGGGTAGTTATTCATCATGCGGTGGATTCCTGTTGGAGCGTCGGTATTCGCCGACAACTGGAAAATGTTTCCTGTCTGCTGCCGCTGCTTGCCGTCCTACTCCTTCCACTCTGCTTCGTTGCTCCCCTGCTCTGGACTTGGATGGCCGATTCAGCAGCAACAAACAAGGAGCTGGCCGAGAAGGCCGCGTACCTGAACATCAATTTCTTCTGGGTAAGGACGGTTTTCTATTTTGCGCTCTTTGGCACGGTTGCCTGGTTGCTTCGCCACAATTCGCTGGCTCAGGATGTTGACGGTGCGGCAATTCACACGATCCGCAACCGCCGTGTTGCTTTCTTCACGATTCCCGTGGGAGCGCTCACGCTGACCTTCTGGGCTTTCGACTGGCCGATGGGACTGAATTTCCATTGGAACTCCACGATCTGGGGCATCTACATCTTTGCTGGATCGGTGATTGGAGGACTCAGTCTGATCATTCTGCTCGCCAACGCACTTCGCTCTGCCGGATACCTCAAGCAAGTCTTCACCTCCGAGCATAACTATGCGCTCGGAAAATTCCTGCTGGCCTTCACTCTCTTCTGGTCTTGGATCGCCTTTGTGCAGTATCTGCTCATCTGGTATGCGAATATCCCGGAGGAGGCAGCCTACTACACACTTCGCACTCAGGGCTCTTGGAAGATTCTTGGAATCATCCTGGTTGTCGGACATTTTCTCGTTCCCTTCAGCCTCCTGCTGCTCCGGGCTCCCAAAGCCAGCGCAGGGTTTCTGGGGCTCATTGCCGGATGGATGTTGGCCATGCATGCGCTCGACATTTACATCATGGTGCTTCCAGCCATGCATCCCGAAGGATTTCATCCCGCAGTGATGGATGTGATCGCCATCATCGCTATCGGCGCCACGCTGGCCGCCGTTTTCCTGAAACGCCTCGGCGATTCTCCACTCTGGCCAGCCCGTGATCCCCGACTGGCTGAAGCCGTTAACTACATAGACTGATGAGCCACCACGAATCTACTTCTGAAGATCCAGTAAGCGTGACGGCGAAGTCGGGAGGCTCTATCTTTCTGACCATCGCGGGGATATTGCTTGTGATCCTCATCGTTATCTTTGGGGCTCTGATGCTCGGGAATTCGGAATCTCCTACCGAAAAAGAAGATGCCGCACGAGCTGCTGTGCGGACAAAAAATTTAGCTGAACTGCAGGCCGCTGATGCCGTCGTCCTCAATAGTTCTGAGCCAGATGACGGGTTTGACGGGGGACATATTCCAATCACCAAAGCTATGGAGTTAATCGTCCCGATCCTGAATGCCAAATCAGCCGCGGTGACTACTGAACCCTCCGTGCAGAAGCAGCCATGAGTACAAATCTCTTTCCCATGCATTATAGCGAAGAAGTAGGGATTGCTGATGGGGCTTGTTCAGAAACAACGC
>DKEN01000002.1 GCA_002452515.1 Spartobacteria bacterium UBA6821
AGGCTGTTCAGGAGTATTGAGTCATACATGGACGGAGTGGAGCGAGAGGATTATGTCCCTTCACCTGGGCTTCAATGCTCCAGTTGCGAGTTCTTCAACGAATGCAGAGGAGGTGCAACATGATCGAACGCATCCTGATCTATACCGCCAAGGGAATCTACACGCTGCTGGTCATCATGGAGAGCGCCCAGGCGATCCGAAAAATACGGGACATCATCAAGGGTGGACCGAAGCAGTAAACATCAACACCGAAGAGAGGGGCTGGAGAACGTCATGTTCCCAGCCCCTTCTTCATTTCCAAAAACAACCAATGAATTCAGTCAGTTTGTATTATCGGGATGGCAGCTCTGATAAAGTCTATCAAGCAGTCATCGAACCCAAAGAAGGTGGGTATGTGGTCAACTTCGCTTACGGGCGTAGAGGATCCACTCTCACCAGTGGCACCAAAACATCAACTCCAGTTGGTCGCTTGGAGGCAGAGAAAATCTTCGAGCGCCTTGTGGCAGAGAAGATGAAGAAAGGATACCGGCAGGGAGAGTCCTCCGGTTCCTACACGGTGGTAAGCGTTGAGAGTACGGGCATCTTGCCTCAATTGCTCAACCCTGCCAGCGAACAGGAATTGGAACATCTCCTCCTCAATGACCGGTTCCTGATCCAGCAGAAGTTGGATGGGAAGAGACTCCTGCTCCGAAAGGAATCGGGAGTCGTCACCGGCATCAACCGTCGTGGCATGGTGTGTGGAATTCCAGAGAACCTTGTCACCGATGCCATGTCCCTACCAGGGGATTGGCTCCTCGATGGGAAAATCATCGGCACCACCTACCACGCCTTTGATCTCTTGGAACACGATGGCTCCCTGAGGGCCAAAGGCTTCAAGGATCGGATCGTGGCACTGCTCAACTTCCTCTCACCTGCTCGGGTTTCCTCCATTCATTTCGTCTCTCCCATTTATGGGGTTCCGATGAAGAAGAGGATGTTTGAGATCTGGAAGGAGGAGGGACAGGAAGGTGTCGTCTTCAAAAAGATCGATGCCTCCTACATCCCAGGCAGACCCAATAGCGGTGGCGATCAGTTCAAATTCAAGTTTGTGCAGTCCGCCTCCGTGGTGGTCACTGCTCAGAACGGCAAGAGGTCAGTCAAGATGGGCCTCTATGACGGAAAGAGAATGGTTGCTGCAGGGAATGTCACGATTCCGGCAGGAGTAGAGATTCCCGAAGTGGGGCAGATCGTAGAGGTCAGGTATCTCTACGCTTTCCCAGAAAGCGGTGCTCTCTTCCAACCGGTCTATCTGGGTGTCAGGGATGACATCGAAGAAAGCGAATGCAGTGTCAGTCAGCTTAAATTCAAGCGCGAGCAGGAGCTTGCCGCCTGAAATCAACGGGGAGTTTCCCCCACAATAAAAATTAATGGTGAAGGGCTGGAGGCAATCACGCTTCCGGCCCTTTGCCGTTTCAACACACAAAGCAAAAGTTATGAATCTATTAATGAATGACCCTGTGGTGGCTCCCAAGCCTCCCAAGGGAATGCTGCTTCATTGCGGCGCAGAATTGGTCAACCGGAACTCTCTCTATGAGGTTCCCACCCCCAAGGCCACACGGACTTGGTATCCACTCAGTCACACATCGGTTCTGAATGAAATCGAGTTGCAGTTGCGAAGCTGCGGATTCGACATCACCGAGGAAGCACACGCTCTCTCACACAACGGAGACAGGTACTTCGGAGTCCTCTCAGTCACCCTACCAAATCGGAGCATTTCCGACTTTGGTTGGGTGGTTGGTTTGAGGAATTCCCACGATCAAACCTACCCTGCTGGCTTAGTGGCGGGCACCNNTGTTGGTCAGCTTGGCAACAAGCTCACCGGCCTTGATCAGCGCGTGCTCCATTACAAGGAGACGAAGATCCGCGATGCCAGGGCACACGACATCATCGTGCGTGCTGTCGATGCTCAGGCAATCACCACCGCTCAGATACCAGAGGTCTTGAGAGAGTGGCGCAATCCGGAGCACATCGACTTCAAGCCCCGCACCGCATGGAGTCTGTTCAACGCCTTCACCGAGGCACACAAGTCAGCCAGTCCTCAGACGGCAGTGCGTAGAGGGGAAGCTCTCTACGGATTGTTTGATGCAGAGACCGGTGCTGTCTGGAACAACTGATGAGTAGCCTCATCAACCGTGCAGCACTGAAGCGGTATCTGCTGGATCGTGCAAAGATCCTCAGACCGCATCATGAGTTCAACCGGATCAGTGAGGAGGCGCTAGAGCACTTCGAGAACCAGCTCCGGAATCATGCTGATCAGCTGATCCGTCGTCACCCTGCAAAGGGAACGACGATTAGGCCGTGAGCGGTTTCTGTAGTAGCATACCTGATTGGAAGGGTGTGCGAGTCCAAGGGCTGAGGCTCTTGGGCGAAAATAGACTCGACCTTGTGCGGGTGGGTCTTTTTTTAGGTGTTGGTTGAGAGGTTGTTGATAGCTCAGAACTGCATGAGAGATTGATCAGTACGTGTAGCCGTAATCGTTACGAACAGGTAATTAATTCTTGCACTCAGTCCAGCCATGTTATATCTAGCATATGAATGGCTAGACAAAAAGTGACCAGTCAGAGCTCAACTATACAACGCTTCGGTACATGGCTTCGAGGAATCCGGGAAGCCAGAAAATTGCCGCTGAGGGTTGTTGCCGCAGCTGCCGAAATGGATCAAGCTNNAGCTAGATCAATTGGAGAGTTTTTTGGAGTCGACCTGAACGAAATTGAGGCTCGGCGAATCGTGGAACGATTCCGGATTGAGCACTTTGATAACCCTGCAGCCGAACAAGCAATAAATATGCTGCACGGCGACACCGCAATTTTCGGAACAAAAAAATGAACTCAAATCATTCTTCATCAGGGGCAATAGGACCAAATGGCACCACGAGCGCCGACCGACCAAATCAGAAAGTAACTAAGCGTACGAAAAACAATACTTCGTGCCTTAGCCGCAAATACATCTCCCTTTTCTCTGGCGCGATGGGACTAGATATTGGATTGGAGCGAGCTGCATTCAAATGCGTGGTGGCCAACGAAATCGACGGCTTAGCAGTGGAGACAATCAAATTGAACAAACCTGATTTGCCAATCATATCTGACTCCGTCGAGGAGGTGACGGTGAAAACATTAAGCAAAGCTGCCGGATTCGATGTAGCTGGCATCGATTTACTTGCAGGCGGTCCTCCCTGCCAGGCGTTTAGTGTTTTTGGGCAGCGTAAAGGGTTGCACGATGGTCGCGGGCGAATGATTTTCGAGTTCTTCAGGCTTGTTGATGAAGTTAGGCCAAAGACTTTCCTAATGGAGAATGTTAGAGGGCTGCATTCAATGCCCTTGATGCCTAAAGGAGTGGAATCTGAGGGACAAAATGTTCCACACGAGCAAACTGAACCTGGCTCTCTACTTCGTGAACTGATACGCCAATTCGAAAGCATAGGTTATCGTGTGGATTGCTATCTCGTAAACTCGGTAAACTATGGTGCTCCTCAGATTAGAGAGCGGCTACTCTGCATTGGCTCCCAATTTGACCTCGACCCCGATTTTCCTGTACCGAAGTATAGCAACCGTCCGATTGATAAACTCCCTCCATTCAGAACTCTTGGTGATGTGATTGGAGCCGGATTCGATGATCCTGATCCCTCGTTGATGAATTTCAGTCCTCGGAAGCTAAAATACTTGGCCATGGTCCCGCCTGGAGGGAATTGGAGAAACTTACCGATAGAAGTGCAAAAAGAATCGATGGGTAAAAGTTGGTATTTGAAGGGAGGGAGAAGCGCTTATTGGCGTAAACTTTCGTTCGATTTCCCATCCCCTACTGTGGTGACGATGCCTAATCACGCAGGTACTAGCATGTGCCATCCGACGGAACTCAGAGCTCTCACTGTGGGGGAGATGGCTGCAATTCAAGAATTTCCGCGAGATTGGTCTTTTGTTGGATCTCCCACAGACAAATGCAGACAAATCGGTAATGCAGTGCCTCCGCGTCTAGGTGAAGCAGCAGGACAAGTGATTCAACGGCTACTGCAAGCGTCCGAAAAGTTGTCTCCATTGAAGGAAAAACCCGTCTCCTCTGGAAGAATAATTCATATCAGACCGCATGTGAGGACTCGGAGCTACTTCAGGTTTGGTGAAGTTATTAATGAACACACTGGATACTATGACCAGGGACACACTTCTGATGAACAGATTCAATTGTCCCTCGAAGTCGCCTGATTGGTCTAACCATTAATTTTTTTTATTATGGCCTTCCAATCGATGGTTTGATCGCTCCCTACGAAAGCTTGGAATTGTTGACTGAATTCCGTGCGGAAGGCCGTCAGTAATTCTGCAAGGGAGCCCATGGATTCTTCAGCAGTCTTGAAACCTTGCATTATGCCTTCAAGAACCCACTCCTGCGTCTGCTCCTCGCCGTCGTTTAGCCACCTCCAGAATTCACTACCCACGTACAAGTGAACATCATTAGTCAAATCTGAAACCGCATGGTTCGCTCCACGATTGATACCACGAAGAATATCGTATTTATCGGTAAGGGTGTCTTTTGTGCCGTAAAAAACACCAACTGCAATCTCATCAAAAGTTAAAGAACCGAGTTGATTTTGATCGCGGAGCTCAAGCAGTTCTTTGAATATCTTGTTTAACTGAACAGCCATCGTCAATTGAATCGTCCATCTCCCTGCTTTGAGTGATAAAAGCTTTGCCGGCTTGAGCTTAGTGGCCGGTATGATGTGGTCGATCTCGTCAAATACGGGCATCGATAGGGGGAAGTCTTTCCGAACTTTTTTATCAAGTTTAATAGTTCCAAACACTCGCGGAAGAATCTTCTCGTCGATGAGCTTGCCAAATCCAGTGGCATAGCCTGTAGACAGGNNACCATAAACTCAGCGAGTTCATCAAAATTCTGAAATTGGTGAATACCAAAAATCAATGGTAGCAGAAACGGATTCACGGACATGGTTTCGTGCCGGAGTTCCTCGAGTTTTTTTTGGCGCTCCCCCATCCACCAAACTATCTGTCCAGCAACTCCTTCTATTACAGTATCTCTGTCCATTGAGTCAGATTATCTAGTATTCAACTTGGGTTAGAGATTATGCTGAACGCAGCGACTAAAAATCAGGGTGTCCCTATCTTGAGTAAAGCTCCACAACAAGCTGCTCGTTGACAANNAGTCTGCTCCAAGCCACGCTGTGCAAGACGTTTGGAACCATCCTTGGTGCGGACAGAAACCACATCACCAACCTTGAGAGTCGCGGAAGAAATATCTGTCTTGCGGCCATTCAGAGCGATGTGACCGTGAGCAACAAACTGGCGTGCAGCCGAACGTGTCTTTGCAAACCCGAGACGATAGACGACATTGTCCAGACGGGTTTCAAGG
>DKEN01000106.1:0-1219 GCA_002452515.1 Spartobacteria bacterium UBA6821
AAAAAGTAAAAAGTGGGAAGGTGGGAAGGTGCCGAAAAGCTGAAAGGTGAAACTTGAAGGATGAAGAGAAAGAGCTGAGTCGAAGGTCGAAGGCTGGAGAGGGGCGGCACTACTTTGTGGGAGCAAAGTACCGTCAAAGCTGAAGTAGTGAGTCGAAGGTCGAAAACGGCGAGTTTAGAGAGTGGAATAAGCTATCGACTTTCGACCTTGGTCGTCCTCCTTCAACAATCGTAGCCGTAGGGAGCCATGGCTTTTCGGAAGAAAAGTGGCTTCAATTCCGATGACCTGCGCGTTCTTACACGCTTACCGGTGATCTCTCTTTCCTCGCGGCTGGCTTCCTTCTTCCCAGGACTTCTTTCAAGAAGGGGGCTGTGCGGCTGGTTTTGCTCTTGGCTACCTCTTCAGGTGTGCCGATAGCGACAATTTCACCGCCGCGATGACCTGCTTCGGGGCCGACATCAATGATGTAGTCTGCCTCGGCCACCAGATCCATGTGATGCTCGACGACAATGACCGTGTGACCTTCATCGACGAGGCGATGAAGAACGCTTTGGAGCAGTTCAACATCGGCGGCATGGAGGCCGATGGTAGGCTCTTCCAGAATGTAGAGGGTGCCACCCCGTTTCGCCATCCGGGGACGGTCGGAGGAGCCACCACGGGCAAGTTGGGTGACAAGTTTGATCCGCTGCGCCTCACCGCCACTTAGGGTGGGGCTGGGCTGGCCGAGGCGGAGATAACCGAGACCTGTTTCCACAAGGAGCTGGAGAGGGCGGCGGATTTTCGGATGGGCCGCAAAAAATTCAACGGCCTGCTCGACGGTCATGGAAAGTACTTCACCGATGGATTTCCCATCGTATTTGACCTCCAATGTCTGGCGGTTGAAGCGCGTTCCACCGCAATCCTCGCACGGCATGTACGAGGTCGGGAGAAAGTTCATCTCGAGCTTGATGACACCCTGGCCCTCGCAGGTTTCGCAGCGCCCTCCGTGATTGTTAAAGGAAAATCGGCTGCTGGTGTAGCCGCGCAGACGGGCTTCCGGCAATCCTGCGTAGAGGGTACGGATGGCGTCAAAGATCTTGAGATAGGTGGCCGGAGTGGAACGGGAGGTTTTCCCGATCGGTGACTGATCGACTTCGATGACCTGCGATAGATGGTGGATGCCGGTAAGTGATTTCCAGTGTTGCGGCCCGAGTTTCTTGCGGCGACCGCTGCGGACGAG
>DKEN01000106.1:1227-30557 GCA_002452515.1 Spartobacteria bacterium UBA6821
CCTGAGAGGATGCACGGGAGGTTCGCGGAGAAATTTTCCGGTCAGGGAGCGGGGGTTCGCCATGACTTCGTCGATCGTGCCCATCGCGGTGATCTCTCCGCCGTGCGAACCGGCTTTCGGTCCCAGATCGATGATGCAGGCTGCACGGCGCATGGTTTCCTCGTCATGCTCGACGATGAGGAGGGAATTTCCCTGATCGGCAAGTTCCTCGAGGGCGTCCAGAAGGCGCGTGTTGTCACGGGGGTGAAGTCCGATGGTCGGCTCGTCCAGCACATAAAGCACGCCACGCAGATTGGAACCGAGCTGCGCAGCCAGGCGGATGCGCTGCGATTCACCACCGCTGAGTGTTTTTGCCGAACGACTGAGTTCCAGGTAGTCAAGACCGACGCGTCCGAGAAATTTCAACCGCTGGTTGAGTTCCGGCAGAATGTTTTGGGCGAGCGCGGCATCACGGCCCTGAAACTTCCATTTCGAGAGCAAGGCCAGGGCATCGACTGCGGAAAGAGAAGAGAAGGAGGCGATGCTTTCCTTTTCGATCTTCACCGAGCAGGCCACCGGATTGAGGCGCTCCCCCTGACAGACGGGGCAGGGGCGGGTTTCACCCTCCTCGCGGTTTTCAAACGATTTTTCGGCGGCAAGATCGGCCTCAAGCTGGGAATCAAAATCCTTGGCGGAGGGAATCTCGGTCCATACTTCGCCGAAACCACGGCAGTGTTCGCACCAGCCGTGGGGGGAGTTGAAGGAAAAGAGTCGCGGATCAAGTTCCTCAAAGGAGCGTCCGCAGTCCGGGCAGTTCATCTCGGAACTGAGGATCCGGAATTCCTCTTGGGGCGGTGCTGTGACCTTGGCCGGTTTGCTCTTTTTGGTGCTCTTCGATGGTTTTGCTTTCATCGGCTTGTCAGCCATCAGGATACGCGCCTTGGCCGTTCCTTTGCCGATTTCGAGGGCCTGTTTGGCGAGATCGAGGACTCCCTTGGCTGCATCCTTTTCCAGCGTGCCGACGAGCACATCAATGAAGTGTTCCTTGAAGCGCTCCAGAGGCTGGAACTCGGAGATTTCAACCATCTCTCCATCCACAAACAAGGTCGAATATCCATGGTCGCCGGCCCATCGTGCGACGTCGGTGTGATACCCCTTGCGTCCCCGCACCAGAGGGGCGAAGACCTGCACGGCACCGGTTTTAGACATCGTTTCCAATTCCGCGGCCACGGCGGTGAGGGAGCTTTTCTGCACCGCGACATGACAGTCTGGGCAATGTTGTATTCCCAGTTTGGCAAAAAGAAGACGGAGAAACTGATGGATCTCGGTGACCGTGGCCACGGTGGATTTCCCTCCGCCCCGGGTGATCCGTTGTTCGATTGCAACGCTGGGAGGGAGTCCGTCGATCCTGTCTACATCGGGTTTTTCCAACTGATCGACAAACTGACGAGCATATGGGGACATGCTGTCGAGAAAGCGGCGCTGGCCTTCTGCAAAGAGGATGTCAAAGGCGAGGGTTGATTTACCACTCCCGCTCAGGCCCGTCACCACAACCATCTCATTGCGGGGAATATCGAGGGAAATGTTCTTGAGATTGTGTTCCCTTGCTCCCCGGATCTCGATGGAACGAGATGCGGGAATGATCGGCTTGGGGAGGGAGTTTTCCAAGCGGAGCGGCGGACGACCGGCGAGGACTTCACGGAGATAGCGTCCGGTGTGGGAGGCCTCCACTCCGGCAATGTCTTCAGGAGTTCCAGCCGCGACAAGTTTTCCTCCCTCATCACCCGCTTCCGGACCGATGTCGATGACCCAGTCGGCGGTCTTGATGACATCCAGATTATGCTCGATGACGACGATACTGTTACCGTCAGCGACAAGGCGTTCAAAGGCCTTGAGCAGGATCGCCACATCATCGATGTGGAGTCCGGTGGTCGGCTCGTCAAAAATGAGCAGCGCCCCTCCCGGCTCGTGTCCTGCGAGACGGGCCGCAAGCTTGAGTCGCTGGGATTCACCGCCGCTCAGCACATTCAGGGGTTGGCCCAGCTTGAGATAATCGAGTCCGACTTCGGCAAGAAGCTGGAGCGGCGTGCAAATAGCGGCGGACTTCATCCCCTCCTTGAAAAACTCGATCGCCTCGCGGGCGGTCATTTCCAGAATGTCATGGATGGATTTGCCGCGATGCAGAATGGCAAGGACTCGCTCCTGATAACGGCGGCCTTCGCATTCCGGGCAACGGAGGAAGAGATCGCTCAAGAACTGCATCTCGACCTTTTCGTAGCCGAGTCCGGAGCATCGGTCGCAGCGTCCCTGGCCAGAATTGAAGGAAAATGCGGAAGGGCTCATTCCCGCCGCAATGGCGGCATCCTCCATCCCAAAAAGTTCCCGGATCGAGTCAAAGACCCCGAGATAGACGGCGGGCGTCGATCGCGGTGTGCGGGCGATGGGTGACTGGTCCACCATCACGACATCCGTGAGTTCATCTCCGCCTTTGAGCGAGTGACAGCGACCCGCAGCCTCTCCCTCCTCCGCCGTGGCGGAAGTCAGGTTGCGGTAGAGGACATCTCGGACAAGGGAGCTTTTACCAGAGCCAGAAACACCGGTGACGCAGCAAAAAACTCCAAGGGGAATCCGCACATCGATCCGGTCAAGGTTATGATGGCGGATGTTCTTGATCTCGATCCACTGCTCCGGCGTGACACGCTGTTTCGGGACTGGAATGGACTTGTCGCCGCGGAGGTAGGCGGCGGTGAGGGAGTCTTTGGAGGAGGCGAGAGCCGAGAGTGGTCCCGAGAACATCAAGGCACCGCCCTCCTGTCCCCGTCCGGGGCCAAGATCAACGATGTGGTCAGCAGAGCGGATCACGGCTTCCTCGTGCTCGACGACCAGAAGGGTGTTTCCCTTGTCGCGCAGGGCGCGCATGATTTCGAGCAGCTTGCCGACATCGCGGGGATGCAGTCCGACACTCGGTTCGTCCATGACGAAGAGGGTATTGACGAGCGAGGCACCGAGGCAGGTGGTCAGGTTGACCCTCTCGATCTCGCCGCCGCTGAGGGTCTTGGTGGCGCGGTCCAGGGTGAGGTAGCCTAGACCGACCGATTCGAGATAGCCGAGTCGGGAGGTAATCTGGTCGCGCAGCATCAATGCACCGGCGTTCTCTGCAGGTATTGGAAATTCCACCAGCAAAGGCGTGAGGCGGGATACTGGTGTGGAGGCGATCTCCGGCAGCGTCAGCGGGTGGGCGAGTGGAAGACGATAGTTGAGCGTCTCGGGTTGGAAACGTCCGCCATGGCAGACATCGCATGCCTTGTAGGTGCGGTAGCGGCTCAGAAAGACGCGGATGTGCATCTTGTAGGTGCGTTTTTCCATCCACTGGAAAAATCCATCCACGCCATACCAGCGGTTGTTCTGCCAGAGTTCCTCGCCGGAGAGATCGGCTCCCTTTTCCCCCTCGATCACGAATTTCTGATCAGCTTCGGGAAGTTCTTCAAAAGGAAGGTGGACGTCGATGTCCTGCATCGCGCAGGCACGGAGAAGATCGCGCTGACATTCCCGGGACTGACCGCTCTGGAATGGCTTCACCACGCCGCCAGCGATGCTCAAGGAGCGGTCCGGCATGATCCGTTCGTAGTCGAGTCCGATCACACGTCCGAATCCCCGACACTCGGGGCAGGCACCCAGGGGATTGTTAAAACTAAAAAGTCCGGGAGAGGGCGGGCGGATATCGGCATTGCAATGGGCGCAGTGCCATCCGGAAGAGTGGGGAAAACGTTCTCCTGACTCGGGGTCGATCAGGGTGACCCGTTCCTTGCCGAGACGCAGCGCCGCCTCGATCGCTTCAGTGAGGCGTCCTCGTTCGGCTGCGGTGATTTCCAGACGATCCTGAATGACCTCCACGATGGGCGGAAGCTCCGTGAAGGAGGCCGGTTCATCGGTTCTGTGGGTGCTTCCTCCGATCCAGATCCGGAGATAACCCTGTTCCTGCAGGAAGGTGAAAAAATCAGAAGGGCTGCGAGGCGGTGGTTCTACACCCTCTTCATTTGGTTCCGATCGGGTGGTGACTGGAAAGGTGACCAGGAGTCGTCTGCCCTCCAGTGAACCAAGTAGGGAGGAGACGATGGACTCGGAGGATTCGGGTGCTACCGGACGATGACATTCCGGACAGGAGGCTGTGGCGACCCGCGCCATCAGAAGCTTCAGATAGTCATTGATCTCGGTGATCGTGCCGACCGTGGAGCGGGTCGTCTTGACGCTGTTGCTCTGCTCAATGGCGATGGCCGGAGGAATTCCCTCGATCGATCGGGCCTGGGGTTTGTCCATCCGGTCGAGGAACTGCCGGGTGTACGGACTGAATGTCTCGACATAACGCCGCTGCCCCTCGGCGTAGATCGTGTCAAACGCGAGGCTGGATTTTCCCGAACCGCTTGGTCCGGTGACTACGATCAGCGATCCAGTCGGAAGATCGAGATCGATGCCTTTGAGATTATTCTGAGTAACGCCCTGAAGGCGAATGCTTGGGGAATCGGGCACCTGAGGGGAGGGACGAAGGGGAGCGTGGTGAGGAGACCGGAGTGTTACTCCGAGGCTTCATCATCAGCCGAGACTGCTTTCAGCTCATCCGTGCGAAGGAGAACGCGTTGGCGCATGATTTTGCCAGCCTTGAATTTCACCGTAGCCCGGGAAGGGATCGGCACATCGACATCGGGCTGGTTGGGATTCCTGCCGACACGGGAACGGGTGAGCCGGACTTCAAAAACGCCGAAATTGCGCAGCTCAACATTCTCTCCCTTGGCTAGCGCATCGGTGATATGATCGAGCGTTCGCTGGATGACATTGAAGACATCGCTTTGAATAAGTCCGGTTTCATTGCTGATGGCAATGACCAGGTCGCGTTTGGTGAGGTTGGCCATAGTTAAAAGGATGAGAGGAGAAGTTTGGTTTCTCTGTAAAGGGGGCCAGAAACAACTGGTTTGTCCTACACTACAAAAGAAGGGGATGCAAGCTCTCTCGGTGAAAAGAAATCGCGAGCCAACGATCTAGAGTCGTCCATGACGGGTGACGGCATCACGCCACCAGAGAAGTTGGGACTTGTGATGGGAATTCCAGTCCTGAACGGGATCCTCGATCCGGGCGGTCCAGTTAGCCGAGCCGACAGCCCCAGGAACATTGAATCGCTGGTCGGAACCGAAGAGATCGGTGATCATCGGAATGACAATCCAGGAGTTGCTGGCAAGCAGTCCCTCCAGCAGAACCCGGTGCACTTCCCCCTCGAACGGGGTGGCCGGGTCGATGTCGGGCCGATTGGCGAATGTCAACAACTCCGAGAGGATCTTCCGGCATCCCGCCGCCTCTTCACCTCCGTGCGAAAGTCCTGCCTGCCATTCCTTCCACTGGGTGATGAGCGGGGCATGGTCATGAGTGGCGTAGGTGGTCACGGAGATCCTGTCGTAACTGGTTCCGGGTTGCATGGAAAAATCCGGCAGACGTTCCCACATGGGGATTTTGAATCCCGGCAGGCCCATGCGCGCCATGACAGGTCGGACATAGGGGGAGACCTGACCCAGATCCTCGGCGATCAGGCGGTGATTGCCGATTTCGGCATCCAGAACGCCGAGCAACACCTCGCCGTGGCGTTCGTTATGGGCGCTGTTTTCAGGAGTGGAATCATCGCAGTCAATAAAGCCCGGGAGCAGGCCTCCCGTCTTTGCGGCGGCCTCTTCGGGCGAGAGATCGATGAATTCCTGATTCTGCTGGGGAGGCCAGGGGAAACTGTAGATGCGGAAAAATCCGAGTGCATGATCGACCCGGAGCATGTGAAAGACGCTGCGAAGAACGCGGAGTCGTCGCCGCCACCAGATAAAATTGTTCCTGGCCATGACTTCCCATCGGTAGAGTGGAAAGCCCCAGTTTTGCCCCCATTGCTCGGTGAAGGGATCGCTCTTGAAGACCTTTTCGGCAGGAGCGCCACAGGAACGATGGGCATCAAATTCTCCCGGAGAGGCGAAGATGTCAGCCCCCCCCGCCGCAACTCCGACGGGAACATCGCCGATGAGGGCGACACCAAGGGTTCCTGCCAGATCGGCAACAGCGGACCACTGGGAAAAGGCGACCCATTGGACAAAGGCGAAAAAGCCCCTGCGTTCCTCGATTTCGGCCTTCTCCTTTGCGGAGAGGGTGGTGAGCCAGTTGCGGGCGAGTGCGGCGCAGCGGTGTTCCGCAGGCCAATCGGCGAGGTTCTCGTTCCCCTGATGCCGTTCCAGGAGAGCGCGGTAGAGGGTGTAATCCGCCAGCCAGTTGGCGTGCAGTTCAAGAAAATGGGTGAAGAGCTTGGATCTCCCGCTCCGGCCATCACCCTGCTGGAAGCGTTTCCAGGCGGCTTCGAGCAATTCGCGCTTGAGGTTCTTCACGCCGGCATAATCCACAGGACCACTGCGCAGGGCGCTCAGATCATGGCGTTCCGTGATCACACGGTAGTCGCCCGGTGTCAGTTCGGGCAGCCACGAGGGGTGCGTCGTGATGGTGGAGGGATCCAGAGCAAAGGCGCTCAGGACATTGTAGGGACTATGATCGCCACCGGTTTCGTTCACGGGAAGAATTTGAACCGCGCGAAACCCGTTCCCCGCAGCCCATTCGATCACTTCGGAGAGGGACTCCGTATCCCCGATCCCGAGATCATGCCGTCCCCTCAGCGCAAAGAGGGGCACCAGCACTCCGGCTATTTTCTTTTTAGGGTCGAGATTCATGGCGGAAGTTCTGAACTGGAGCGAGAGTGAATCTGTTGCACGCCAGGAGCAAGGCAGATTGCATGGGTGCCGGTGCTTTCTGGCTTGGCGTGAAAGGGTGATCCGACCATAACAACAAGCCATGGACATCACCTACTACGGTCACGCCTGCTTTTCGGTTCGTGTCGCGGGCAAGACATTGCTTTTTGACCCCTTTATCACGCCCAATCCCCTTGCAGAATCAGTCGATGTCACCGCCATCAAACCTGATTACATCCTGCTCTCGCACGGCCATGCCGATCATGTTGCCGATGTCGAGAAGATCGCCCTGCAGAGCGGGGCGCGGCTGATCGGTAATTTCGAGGTGATCCAGTGGTTCTCCGCGCAGGGGCTGACAAACGCCCACTCGATGAATTCGGGGGGGTCGTTTCTCTTCGATTTCGGACGGGTGACCTACACCCCGGCGATCCATTCCAGCAGCATGCCCGACGGCAGCTATGGGGGACAGCCGGGAGGATTCCTCGTGGAGACGGATGAGGGTGCCTTCTACTACAGCGGAGACACCGCGCTGACCCATGACATGAAGTTGGTTGCGGTGGCGGGGAGGCTCCGTTTCGCGGCTCTCTGTCTGGGGGATAATTTCACCATGGGGGTGGAGGACGCTGTCACGGCCGCCGAATGGCTCGGGTGTAAGGAGATCTTAGGAGTGCATTACGACACATTTCCTCCGATCGTCATTGATCATGAAGCTGCCAAGGAGGCATTCCTCAAGAAGGGAAAAAAGCTCCATCTGCTTGCTCCAGGAGACGTTTGCCAGCTGTGATGTTTCCGTTGGTTAAAAGAGTTTCCCTGGAGCGCTTACGAAATAGGCGTTGACATCGTGCGGGGCTGTGATTTGCTTTGGTGCAGGTTTTGGCCTTCTAGGATCTCTCCCGTTTTGGTTGTTGGAGAGCTAAGCAGTCCCGGCATCCCGGTCTTCGAGATCCTTGCAACCAACTGAAGCACTAGTTACAGCCGCAACTGCAATCACAATCCGCAGCGCACCCATTCATCAGGAATAGCACCGTTGTTGTCTGATAGGCCGGAGTTCTTCTAGAGAAACCCGGGATCTTCTGACAGGTCGCCCCTTTAATTTTCAGGGAAGCCTCATCGCACGATGAGCCTCCTTCCCAAGACAGATTTACTCCCATCCATTTTTTGACATCTTACATTTTTCATCCATGAGCGACGAACAACAGCTACCTCCGAACTTCGTACCCGAGGCAACACCCCCTTCCGGCGATGCAACTACTCCGCAACAGCAGGGTGGTGCCGCTCCCCAGGATGGTGGCCAGAGGAACTTTGACCGGCCTCGTCGGAACCGACGTCCCCGCAACGGAGGACGCCGTCCGTTCCGGAATGACCGCCCTAACAATAACAATAACGCTAGCAACAATCGGGACAACCGCGATCAGCGGGAGCAGAATGGTGCTCCCGGTTCCGGGCCAGGGCCGGATGAATTCGCCGAACCCGCACCGCTAGCGGTCAATGACGGACCTCCTCCCGAGCCGACTTTTGCCGAAGGAATCGTGGAGCTTTCTGGAAAAGGGTTTGGATTCCTGCGCGAAGCCAAGCGCGCTTATGCCGCAACACAGAACGATATTTTCATCACTCCCGAGGTGATCCGTCAGCACGCGTTGCGTGACGGCGTTTTCATCAAGGGGGAGACACGCCGCGGTCCCCGGGGCACCCAGCTTTTCCGCGCGACCGAGATCGAGGGGGATGCCCCCGAGAAGTTTATCAACATCCCTCTCTTTGAGGAGCTGACCACGATCAGTCCGAATAAGCGCATCACGCTGGAAACAGTGCCAGAGCGATTCACCACACGCGTGATCGACCTGATGACGCCCGTCGGCAAAGGTCAGCGTGGACTCATTGTAGCCCCGCCCCGCACCGGCAAGACCACCCTGCTCCAGCACATCGCCGATGCCGTGGTGAAGAATCACCCCGAGATGAAACTCATCATCCTGCTCGTGGACGAACGCCCCGAGGAGGTGACCGAGATCAGACGCACCGTGCCGCAGGCCGAACTCTACGCCAGTTCCAACGACAGTGATCTCCGCAGCCACACCCGGATTGCCCAGATCGCCGTTGACCGTGCCAAGCGTCTCGTCGAGCAGGGCAAGGATGTCTTTGTTTTGATGGATTCCCTGACCCGTATCGGCCGCGCCTTTAACAACGCGCAGGGTGGCGGAGGCCGTACCATGAGCGGTGGTATGGATGCCCGAGCCATGGAAATTCCTCGCAAGCTTTTTGCGGCCGCACGCAATACCGAGGAAGCCGGTTCCCTCACCATCATGGCGACCGCACTGATCGAGACCAACAGTCGCATGGATGATCTGATCTTCCAGGAGTTCAAGGGTACCGGCAACATGGAGCTCGTGCTCGACCGCAAGATCAGCGAACAACGCATCTATCCCGCCGTTGACATCTTCCTCTCCGGCACCCGTCGCGAGGAACTGATCCTTCCGGAGGAGGATCTCCACAAGATCAATGTCATCCGTCGAGGACTTGCCGGTCACAAGCCGATTGAGGCCATCGAACGGCTGCTTTTCTTCATTCGCCGCTACCCCACCAACGCGGAATTGCTCAAGAATATACCCGGTTAATCATTCTCGGTTGAGGACTGGCGCATGAGGCGCATTTGGTTTGATCAACGCATCCCTAACCAAACATTTTGAAGCAGGGTGAAGGGGTAGTTATGTAAATGAACCTGATACTGTTTCAGAGGTTTTATTCAATTCTAAATTGAGTTGTTTTTTGGGAAAAACACCCGGGAAAGCGGGTGAAATATTTCTGCTTCCGCACCGTTTTGGCGGTTGCCGTTTTTTTAGAAAGTGGGTAGAAGTGGGGCGTAGTGGAGAAAAGTGGCCGAATTTTCCACCTCGCAACAATGTCCAAACCCTCACCAAAACCAATCAGCTACGCAGGGACTTTTTCCAGGTCCCTGGATGCGAAGAATCGCGTCACGGTGCCGGCAAGCTGGCTGAATGACGGGCCGGACGAGTTTCACGCCATTCCGAGTACTGCTGGGGATTGCATCATGCTGATGCCTCCCGCTGAGTTTGATTCCTGGGAGGATCGGATCAAACAGAGTGGCCTTCCCGCCGACATCCAACGCAAGGCGATCCGTCAATTTTACGGCCGGGCACGAGCCGTCTCCGCCGATGCGCAGGGGCGTCTCCTCCTTCCTGAGGATCAGTGCGAGGCTCTGAAACTCAAGGGTGAGATCGTGCTTGTAGGCGGTCGCAGCCGTTTCGAAATCTGGAACGCGAAACGTTGGGCGGCCGTGAGCTCCGAGGAAACAAGTGCCTATCACCAGGTGGCCGAAATGATCGGTCTCTAATGTCATGTCTACCCGACTCCAACGACTTTTCCTGAATCGGTTTTACCGGGCTCCTCACGATCTCGAAAGCTCCTCCCCCTCCCAATCCCCGAGCATGAATTCTTCCTTCCGTCATGAGCCGGTGCTGGCAGCGGAGATTGTCGAGTTTCTCCAGCCCTCTCCGGAGAGGACGATTTTGGACGGGACCCTCGGAGGCGGCGGGCACAGCGGACTGCTACTCAAGGCCGGAGCCCGAGTGATCGGAACAGATCGTGATCCTGAGGCACTCTCCCACACACGAGGCCATCTCGCTGAGTACGGGGATCGATTTACCGCGCTTGAGGGAAATTTTGCCGAAGCTCCCGCTGCCCTGGCATCCATCGGCATCACCGCTCTCAACGGCATCCTCCTGGATCTCGGCGTCTCCTCGCATCAACTCGATACCCCTGCGCGTGGATTTTCCTTCCAGCGGGAGGGACCGCTCGACATGCGCATGGGCCACTCCGGACAGACGGCCGCCGATCTGGTCAACACACTTTCGGCCAGTGAGCTGGCCCATATTTTTCGTCAATATGGGGACGAACCCCGCGCAATCCAGTTTGCGGCGCGCATTGTCCGTGCCCGGGAAAAGAAACCCTTCACTACAACGACCGAACTGGCAGAATTGATTGCGGCGGGGCGTCAGGGGCCTCGTCATCCCGCGACACGAGTGTTTCAAGCGCTGCGCATCGCCGTCAACGATGAGATTGGTTCCCTTGAGCGCGCGTTGCCGGACTTGGCCGCCCTGCTCACTCCCGGGGCCCGCCTGGCGATCATCACCTTCCATTCGCTGGAGGACAGAATCGTGAAGCATTTCTTCCGCCGTCATTCCGTGGCCGAAATTGATGATCCCACCTGGCCTGCGCCACGTCCGAACCCCGAGAAGATATTTAATCTCCTGACACCCCGTTCACTCACCGCATCTCCGAAAGAGCTTGCCTCCAACCCGCGATCCCGCAGCGCGCGACTGCGCGTTGTCGAGAAACTGGCAACACAAGCACGAGTATGAACGGAAACCGCCGCCGCCCCACAAACTCGATTCAGGTCAATGTTCTTGCCCGATGGATTGTGGCCGTCTTTTTTGTGGGTCTCGCCGGGCTTTTCTTTGTTTATTTGAAAAACCAGCAGCATGCCGTGGGAGATCAGGCGCGTTTGGTTGAGGCCGCCATCAGCGAGATTGAGGCGAAGAATGACGCGCTGAAGGCTCGCATCACCGCGATGACTTCGCGCGGCGCACTTCAACGCCGCCTTGATGAGGGATATCTTCGCCTGGAACCGATCCGTGACACGGCGATTGCCAGGGTCACGCCCCCTCTTCCTGCGGAACCTGACGGGGTATTGCGCACAGCCTCGCGCGATCCGGATGGCCGGTTCGGTGCTGGGGCTCCCCTGCGTGCTGTAAGCAGGTGAAGGGCACCGGTATCCGCATCGGGATCATCTGTGGCCTGCTTGCGTTGATCTTCACCCTTTTTGCCTGGAGGTTGATCGATCTCCAGGTTGCCCAGCACGATTACTTCTCGTTGATAGCGGCTGAGAAGCATTCCATCCGCATTGTCATTCCGGCGCATCGCGGCCGGATTCTGGATCGTAACGGGGAGGAACTTGCCGTGAATATCCCGGTCAGGACGGTTACCGCCGACGGCACGCACATTCGCAATCCCGAGACGCTTGCCGCTCTTGCTGCCCCTTATCTCGACATGCCCGTGAAGGAACTCGCCGAGAAACTGACAACTCAGCGCCAGTATGTCGTGATCCGCAAGGAGGTCAGTGAGGAGAAGGCGCAGGACTTGATGCGTGCGATGGACAAGGCCGGACTCAAGGGGCTCTATCTTGAGGAGGGTGCAATCCGGAGCTATCCCAACAGCGAAATGCTCTGCCATGTGCTTGGATTCGTGGATTACTCGGGACACGGGATTGACGGCATAGAGAAGAGTTTTGACAAAGAGCTAAGCGGTCAGGACGGCTACCGGATGATCGAGCATGACCGCAAGGGTCGGGAGATCGTGGTCTATCGTGGCCAGGAACAGTCGGCGACAGATGGCTCTGATATCAGGCTGACCATCGACATGGGCCTTCAGGCGATCGTCGAGAAGGAAGTGGATGATGCGTACAAGGAATATCACCCGGAGTCCGCGAGCGCGATCCTGGCCGATCCTAACACCGGGGAAATCCTAGCGATGGCGTGCCGCCCGAATTTTGATCCCAATCATTTCAACGATGCAAAGCCCGAACAGATGCGCAATCGGATCATCAGTGACATGTACGAGCCGGGATCCACGTTCAAGATTGTCGTGACCTCGGCTGCCTTCAATGAGGGTATTGTGGACGAGAACACGCGCATCTTTTGTGAGAACGGGCATTTTTCATACTGTGGCAAGGTGATTAAGGATCACCACGGCTTCGGAGACCTGACCATTCCGGAGATCCTGATGAAATCCTCCAATGTGGGGGCAGCTAAAATCTCCCTCCGCATGGGGGATCAGAGTTATTACGATTATGTGCGCGCCTATGGATTCGGAGAGAAAACCGGCATTCCTCTGCAGGGAGAAATCTCCGGCCTGGTCAATCCCCCCCACCGCTGGGACAAACTAACCAAGACGCGCATGGCCTTTGGTCAGTCGATTGCCGTCACACCCATCCAGATGGTGATGGCCATGTCCGCCATTGCCAACGGAGGAAAGCTGATGAAACCCCGGCTTGTGCTGAGCGAGGGTGAGGGTAGCGCCGTGGAGTCCGTTCCTCCCGTGCGTCAGGTTGTCTCCAAAAAAGCGGCAAATTATATCGCCACAGCCCTGCAGCGCGTGGTGAGTAGTCAGGGAACGGCCCCCTTGGCTCATATCGATGGCTATACGGTGGCAGGAAAAACGGGTACGGCTCAGAAAATCGGCGCTCACGGCGGCTATCTTGAAGGGCGCTATATTGTTTCCTTCGACGGATTCTTTCCAGCCGACGCCCCCCGTCTCGCCGGACTTGTGATTGTGAACGACGCCAAGGTCGGTTCCGAAGCAAACTATGGCGGTCTTGTTGCTGCACCTGTATTCTCACGAATTGGCGGAAAGGCCGCCCGGTATCTTGATATACAGCCTGAAGCCGCCATCGCCATGGCTCAGTCTGGCAATGCCGACACCGCCTCTTCGACGGCAAAAATCCGATGAACAATTTCTTCTCAACTCCACCCACCCTCGATTCACTTCTCTGCAGCACTAAGGTGATTTCCGTGACAGGAGGCATTGATGCTCGCGTGACCGGACTCAGTTATGATTCTCGCGACGTTGAGCCGGGACATCTCTTCTTCGCCCTTCCCGGAGCTAAGGAAAATGGCGGGCACTACGTGAATGACGCGGTGGGTCGTGGTGCTGCTGCCATCGTTACCGACCAGGAACTTCCATCTCTTTTAATTCCCGTGATCAGGGTTCTGGGAGCCCGTGAAGCGATGGCTGACATCGCAAACGCCTACTACCGATACCCTTCCTCCACCCTTGCCGTGGCTGGAGTGACTGGCACCAATGGAAAGACAACCACGGCATGGATCATCCGCCATCTCTGCGAGACGGTGGGAAGGTCTTGCGGTCTGATCGGAACGATTGAATACGTACTGCCTGGCGTGCAGGAACCCGCAACACGCACCACACCGGAATCAGTGGATCTGGAGCGGATGCTTGGCCGGATGCGCGACGGTGGTTTCAAGGCCGCTTCCCTGGAGGTCTCCAGCCATGCCCTTGTGCAACATCGGGTGCGAGGCATTGAGTTCGATGCGGCCATCTTCACGAATCTGACCCAGGATCACCTCGATTACCATGGAACGATGGATGACTATTTCGAGGCGAAAACCCTTTTCTTCACCCAACTCGCGGGGCAGACAAAGAAAAAGGGCCGCGCCATCATAAACTCCGATGAACGGTATGGGCGTCGCCTGATCGACCGGATCGGTTCCCATCCCCACTTCACCTTCGGGCAGGGTAGCAACTGTCATTTCCGCGCAAGTGACATCCGTTACAGCGCGACGGGAACGACATTCCGGCTTGATGCCAAGGGAAGAAGTTATCTTGTGCGTTCGCCGCTGATAGGGCTCTTCAATGTCTACAACACGCTGGCTGCGATCGCGGCGGTTTCGGCCATGGGATTGGAACTCAGGCGTGTTGTTGCCGCCGTGGCGGGAGTGCCGCAGGTGCCAGGAAGAATGCAACGCGTACCGGTACACCGGAATTTTCAGACCTATGTCGATTATGCTCATACTCCAGATGCCCTGGAAAATGTGCTCAAGACCCTGCGTCAACTCTCTCCGGCCCACATCATCACGGTCTTTGGCTGTGGAGGCGACCGCGACGCAAGCAAGCGTCCGCTGATGGCAGCGGCAGTTGAGAATCATTCGGACAAGGTGATCGTCACTTCCGATAATCCCAGAAGCGAGGATCCGCTGGCGATCATCCGGGACGTTGAAAAAGGTCTCAGGAGTCCGGGACATGAAACCTTTGTGGACCGGGAGTTTGCCATTCGCCGCGCAGTCGAACTTGCCGGTGCCAACGATATCATCCTGATTGCCGGAAAAGGGCATGAAACCTATCAGGAAATTGGCGGGCAGAGGCATCCCTTTGACGATGTGAATGTCACCGCGCGAGCCATGACCCAGAAACCGGTTTCCGAAAATCACTGATTATGGACGCGCTACCCCTCTCCGAGATCGCTGAAATGAGCAGGGCTTCACTGCTCACGGGAACTCCTGGAACACTGGTTCATCGTATCTGCAAGGACAGTCGTGCCGTCTTGCCGGGTGATCTCTATGTGGCGCTTCGCGGGGAACGATTTGATGGTAATAACTATGTTCAGGAAGCTGCCGCCAAAGGGGCCGTTGCCGCCTTGTGCGATGGGGAAACCGCATCGGGGCTCCCTCCGGGATTTGGCCTCCTTGTCACGCCTGATTCTCAGAGCAGCCTGACCCTGCTTGCCTCGGCCTGGCGATCAAGACTGGGGCTTCTGGCTGTACTGATTACCGGTAGTAATGGAAAGACCTCTACCAAAGATTTTGCCAAAGCGGTGATGAGCAGCCGGTTCAAGACAACTGGCACGGAGGGAAACCTCAATAATCATCTAGGGTTGCCGCTCTCGATCCTGTCGGCAAATTCCGATGATCAGATCGCGGTCTGGGAGATAGGCATGAACCACCGTGGGGAAATCTCCCCGCTTGCAGGACTGGCTAGGCCGGACATCGGGATCATCACGGGGATCGGCACCGCCCATATTGAACATCTTAGTAGCCGCGAGGAAATCGCCCGGGAAAAGGGTGATCTTCTGGAGCGTCTTCCTGCAACCGGCCATGCCATCCTCCCCGCGCAGGATGAGTTCATTGAGGTGCTGCGCTCACGAACCTCCGCCTCCGTACTGGAAGTCGGTTTCGAGGCGGGAAATCTCAGGGCAACTCAGATTGCTCAGGAACTCTCTGGAAGCCGTTTTGTGATTACAGGGGATTTTGGAAGTGCTGAGGCCTTTCTGCCGGTGCCCGGAAAACATATGATAGGGAATGCCCTGCTGGCGGTTGCCGCAGGAGTGGTCGCCGGGATCCCGCTTTCAGAATGCACTGCCGCCCTGGAGCGGATCCAGTTGACTGCTGGGCGACTCACTCGTGTCGAAAAACGCGGGGTGACCCTGATCGACGACACCTACAANNACCTGCTGGCGATTGCGGCGGGGGTGGTCGCCGGTATCTCCCTGCCAGAATGCGCCGCAGCCCTCGGGCGGATCGAATTGACCGCTGGGCGACTTACCCGGGTCGAAAGACGCGGGGTGACCATGATAGACGACACCTACAATGCGAGTCCCGATTCCATGGTCGCCGCCCTCGAGACCCTGGCCTCCCTTCCGGGAAGGGGTCGTAGAATTGCCATCCTTGGCAGGATGGGAGAGCTTGGTGAACACGCCGCCGCCGGTTACGAGCGGGTGGGCAAAACCGCTGCATCCACTCTCGATACGCTGATCTGTGTCGGGGTGGAGGCCGCTGCGATGGCGGAGTCTGCGGAAATTTCCGGGCTTTCCGATGTGCATGTTGTCTCCGATCAGGTGGAAGCGGCCGCCCTGCTTTCTTCGATTGCCCTGGCTGGTGATCTGGTTCTGCTCAAGGCGAGCAGAAGTGCCAGGATGGAAGAAGTCCTCAACCATTTCAACTGATGCTCTACTATCTCTCCCATCTTGGCATACCCCTTCTCAAGGGGCTTCATGTCTTTCAATACATCTCCTTCCGTGCGCTCTGCGCCGGACTCACTTCCTTCCTGCTTTGTTTGATTTTCGGCAATGCCGTGATTCTCAAGCTGATCTCACTGAAGTTTGGACAGCCGATTCGGAGTGCCGAGGAGGTACATCGTCTCAATGAACTCCACGGTGGGAAAAAAGGGACACCCACCATGGGTGGAGTGCTCCTGATCGGAGCCTTTGTCGTTTCCACACTCCTCTGGGCGCAACCTGACAATTCCTTTGTCTGGCTTGTGGTGATCACGGCGCTTCTGCTCGGCGGACTCGGTTTTTATGATGACTGGCTGAAAGTCACCAAAAAGAGTTCCGATGGGATCAGCAGTCGCTTGAAGTTCTTTCTTCAGATCGTGCTGGCCGGCGGGATTACCGCCTTTTTCCTGCTTTCCCCGGAGCTGGCCAAGCAGGCTCAGGAACTCTACATCCCGTTTCTGAAAGAGCCGCTGATCGCTCACATGGGGGTCTTCTTCACCTTTGTCTTTTATTTTCTCATCATCGTCGGCACTTCCAATGCGGTGAACCTGACCGACGGACTGGATGGACTGGCTGCAGGCTGCACCGTGATGGCGGGAACCTGCTTCGGCATCTTTACCTACCTTGCGGGCAATTTCAAAGCGGCGGTCTATCTCCAGATTCCCTATTACTACCTCTCGGGAGAACTGGCGGTTGTCAGCTTCGCTCTGGCCGGTGCGGCACTTGGCTTCCTCTGGTGGAACTGCCATCCGGCCCGCGTTTTCATGGGTGACACCGGATCTCTTGCCATCGGGGGCATCCTGGGAGTGCTGGCTATCTGCTGCAAACAGGAACTGCTTCTGGCGATTGTCGGCGGAGTTTTTGTCGCGGAAGCCCTCTCGGTGATTCTTCAGGTCGCCAGCTTTAAACTCACCGGTAAGCGCATCTTTAAGATGTCCCCCCTGCATCATCACTTTGAACTCTCCGGTTGGAAGGAGAGCACCGTCACCACCCGCTTCTGGATCATGGCGATCGTGTTCGGCCTTCTCGGAATCGCCACCCTCAAACTTCGCTGAGGAACAACTCATGACCACCCTGGAAAATCCCTACAACGACAGGAGCATCGTGGTGCTCGGTCTCGGACGGAGCGGCATCGCCGCCGCCCGGTTGTTGTTGCGCAAGGGAGCACGGGTCACTGTCTGTGACAGCGGGGAATCCAGCTCCATTCTGGAACGCGCCGAACTGCTGCGCAGTGAAGGGGCCACGGTGCTGACGGGAACTGCCGGGGAACGCGATCCGCTTCGTTATGACCTGGCAATTCTGAGTCCCGGCATCGAGGAGACCACCCCGCTGGTGACCAATGTGACGGTGAAGGGAACCCCGCTCATCGGAGAGTTGGAACTAGCCTTTGGATTTTGCACCTTTCCCGTGGTGGCCATCACTGGGAGCAATGGCAAGACAACGACGACAGAACTCACGAGCCTCATGCTGGCGGCAGCGGGCTGGAAGAATGCTGCCTGCGGCAATATCGGGACACCGATGTCGGAACTTTTGCTTGCCGAAGAGGCATGGGATTTGCTTGTGACAGAGGTGAGCTCCTTCCAACTGGAAACGATCAAGACATTCCGCCCAAAGGTTGCGATATGGTTGAATCTCAGTCCCAATCATCTCGACCGGTATCCTTCCATGCTGGAGTACCGTGCCGCCAAGCTCAGGATTTTTGAGAATCAGACAGCGGAGGATTTTGCCGTGATCCCCCAGAGAGCGGTAGTGGGAGACATTCCACCGCTCAAAGCCCGTACCGTGACCTTCAGCACAACCGGTTCCTCCGCGGAGATCACACTCAGAGGAAGCGAGATCCTTCACCGGGAGGAAGTCGTTCTTGATCTGGCCAAGACAAAGCTTCGCGGGCCTCACAATGCCGCCAACCTCATGGCTGCTTTCGGTTGTGGGATTGCCCTTGGTGCCGATCTCAAACGTATGGCTGCGGCTGTCGTGGAGTACATCCCTCCCGCACATCGCTGCGAACTGATCGCCGAGAGCAACGGCGTGCGCTGGATCAACGACTCCAAGGCGACGAACCTCGACGCCATGGAAAAGGCGATCCAGTCCGTGCAGGGGCCGCTCATCCTCATCGCCGGAGGAAAGGACAAGGGGTTTGAATTCGCCCCCATTGCACCGCTTGTGCGGGAGCGCGTTTCCTTCGCCATTCTCATCGGGGAGATGCGCCACCGTATCGCCCGGGACTGGTCGGCAGTGCCCCTTGCCGCTGTCGGCAGTCTGGAAGAGGCTGTTGCCCTGGCTGCTACGAAAGCCCCTGCCGGATCGACCGTGCTTTTGTCTCCGGGAACCTCCTCTTACGATATGTTCAACAACTACATTGAGAGGGGGGAAACGTTCCGCAACTGCGTGAAAGAACTCTCTAAGGAACCAATACTGACTCCCGCCTCGTGATTTTCCTCTCCACTCCGAAACCCACTCCACCAACGCCCATGAAACCGATGAAAACCAAAAGCACGCGCCGGCTCCGCGCCCGCGCAGCGGCAATGAATACCCACGATGCCGATTTTGAAGATTACGGTCCCGAACCCAACATGAAGCTATCGCACGCCTTTCTGGTAGTGCTGCTTCTGCATGTGATCGCCGTGGGAGGGCTCTATGCCTTCAATAGCATGAAGGCCGGCAAGGCTTCCAAGATCGCCGTGGCCAGCAGCACCACTCCCACCGACCAGCAAGTCGATCCGTCCAACGACTCCAACCAATCAGGAGAAAAGGGGCAGAAGAACGAGGATCCCGGGAAGCATCCTTCCAAAGAAAAGACCCCTGTCGTTGCCAAGACATCAGAGGCACCTAAAACCTCGGAGAATGCTTCGCTCGGCAGGGATGCCCTGAAACCCAAACCTCATCAGGGAATGCTGGCAAGTGCCAAGGCTGCCTTCCTGCGCTTGACTGGAATCGGTATTGGGGGGGGCGGTATTGCAACGGCGTCAGCCCAGGATGCAACTCCGGGGCAGACGGCTGAGAATACACCGGCGTTACCAGCAACGGACTCGGCTCCTGCACCGACAACCTATGTCGTCAAGGCGGGAGACACGATCACCAGGATCGCATCATCCCTTGGGGTGACGATTCCGAATCTTGAAAAAGCCAACGGATTGGTGGGGAGTGCGGTGCTGCATGTCGGACAGACGCTCAAGGTTCCGGAGCAAATGGTGGCCCAGGCCTCCGGAGAGGTTGCCGATCAGGCGACTCAGGTGGCGGGAAGTGTCCAGCAACTTCCAGGAAGTATCGCTGCGGCCGCCACGGCCGCGACATCAGGGGTTGCTTCGGCGGTGGGATCCACCCCGCCGGCTGACACTGCCGGTTTGGTCGAGTACACGGTGGTGAAGGGTGACAGTCCCTACAAGATTGCCAAAAAATACAAGATCACCCCGGACGAACTGATGAAGGCAAACGGCATCACCGATCCCAAGAAAATCCAGATTGGACAGAAGCTCAAAATTCCCGCCTCAAACAAGAAGACCGCTCAACCTGCAGCCTAGTAGGAGGCTTTCTTTTGTTCCCCTTTCATGCAGCGAAGCAGTATTTATCTCCTCCTGCTTTCGGTAGTGGGGCTCGTCACCTTGGGAGTGGTGATGCTCTTCAGCACCGGCGCCTATGCCCAGGATAGTCACGGCGATCCCTACTACTTCCTCAAAAGGCAGCTCATCTGGATGGTTCTCGGACTTGGAGCCTGCGTGGGGGCCGCCTTCACGGATTATCATCTCTGGCGCAAGACTTGGAAAATCTGGTTCGGTGTTTCCGTGGTACTACTTGTGCTCTGTTTTGTACCGCATGTTGGCTTGAAGATCAATGGATCCCACCGCTGGATCAAACTCGGTTTTTCCCCGTTTCAGCCCAGTGAACTCGCCAAGATAGCGGCGGTTTTTTTTCTGGCATGGTGGTTTTCACGGGAAGAGACAAACGTGCGCAACCTTCTGCATGCATTCGTCATTCCCCTCGTGGTGGTCTGTATCCTGGTCGGGCTTATCGCGAAGGAAGTGGATCTTGGGACCAGTGCCCTGATCGGGGCGACAGCGCTCGCCGTCTGCTTCGTGGCGGGAGCCAACTGGTGGCTGATCGTGGCTTTCTGTGGAGCAGGGCTGGGGGGGTTGCTGGGAATCGCCATGTTGATTCCCGAGCGTGCTGCCCGCATGATGACCTTTCTTAATCCGGAAGGGGATAAACTCGGTAAGGGACTCCAGCAGTGGCAGGCCCTGATCGCCTTCGGTTCCGGCGGATTCGACGGGCTTGGTCTCGGAGAGGGGCGTCAGAAAATGCTCTATCTCCCGTATGCCCACACTGATTTCATTTTTCCCATGATCGGGGAGGAATTGGGGTTGCGATTCACCTGGCTGGTGCTCATGGGATACATCCTGATCATTCTCAGTGCCGGACTGATCGCCGCGAATGCCAAGGATCGTTTCGGAAAATTACTCGCAATCGGAATCCTCCTGTTGATCTCTCTGCAAGCAGCGGTCAATATCGGCATGACAACCTCGCTTCTTCCGAACAAGGGGATGCCTCTCCCCTTCATCAGCTATGGGGGAAGCAATCTGGCTGTCTGTCTCTTCATGGTAGGAATTCTCGTTAATATTCATCGCATCGGAATGCCAATCGGGCCAGCGCCCGAGCATCACCTCGTGCTTACCGGTCGTTCTGTCCCTAGAATCTAGGGGTGGCCTTTATTCAAATGTCTGTATCCAAGCAATTTGTCATCGCCTGCGGAGGGACGGGAGGTCACCTGTTTCCGGGTCTCGCTGTCGCTGAGACCCTCCATGAAAGGGGGCATGAAGTGTTGCTTCTGGTATCGGAAAAAGAAATCGACACCGTGGCGTTGCAAGCCCACGGGGAATTTCGTCGTGAGAAGCTACCCTCCATCGGGATGCCCTCGATCCTTTCACCCGCCTTTCCCCGGTTTTTAAAACGGGGTTGGGAGAGCTTCAGTACCTGCCGCCAGCTTTACGGGCGCTACCTTCCTGCCGCGGTTCTCGGCATGGGGGGATTCACCTCAGCCGCGCCGCTCCTGGCTGCCCGCCAGAAGAAAATCCCGTGTTTTGTGCACGAGTCGAATGCGATAGCAGGACGTGCCAACAAGCTTTCGGCCCGCTGGACCGACAAGGTGTTGTTGGGACTTGAAGACTGCGAATCCTCCTTTCCTGAACGGGAGTGCATTGTCACGGGAACGCCGGTGCGTCGCGATCTTGGTACGCCGCTTGACAAGGGTGCAGCCCGTGCAGCCTTTGGGCTTGATCCCGATCGTCCGACCCTGCTGGTGATGGGGGGAAGCCAGGGAGCCTCCGGTATCAACCAACTCCTCTTCCGCTCGGCTCCGATGCTCCGTGAAATCGGCCTTCAGATCATCCACCTGACCGGCGATCGGGATGACAATCTTGCCGCCATCAACTATCAGAGGGAGGGAATCAGCGCCACTGTTTCCCCATTCCATCATCGGATGGAGGAGGCTTATTCCGCTGCGGATCTCGTGGTGTCGCGTGCCGGAGCAGCCAGCCTCAGCGAACTTTCCCATTTTTCACTCCCCTCGATTCTGATCCCTTTCCCGTTTGCTGCGGATCTTCACCAACATCGGAATGCCGAGGCTTTCCGGGATGCGGGTGCCGCCGAATTTCTTGAAGAGAAAAATACCGATCCCGAAGCGCTCGCCTTGTTGATCAAAAACCTCCTCTCTGATGAGCGTCGTCGCGAGAGAATGGCTCTCTCGGCAGCAAAGGTGCTCCCCCGGGGAGCAGCCGGTCGGGTCGCTGATGTCTTGGAAGCCGCTGCTTTAATCCCATGAAGACCGCTGAAGAGTATTTGATGATTTTAGAAGGCGCGAGTGCTGGGCAAAACCCGCAGCGGTCTTGCCCGAACGAGCAACGCCCTAAAAATCGACAAATGACTTCAGCCCTCCGGGTTGCGGCGATAACAGGTCGGCGACTGCGTGGACTTCGCGTTTACAGCCCACTGCGGGGATGCTCGCTCGAAGCCGCCTTGTCGGCGACCCATTCTTGCCGCAACGGTATCTATGCGATAAAATCACCGGCTTCGTTGGAGGGTGCAGCCCGATGATCGAGGCGGGGAAGAAGATTTCGGAAACGATCACGGAGGAGAAACTCTCTTCCCTCTTGCTGGACAGCAAACCGCTCCGCATTCATCTGATTGGGGTCGCGGGATCAGGCATGAGTGGGATCGCCGCCCTTCTGCTGGCGCTTGGTCATCGAGTGAGTGGTTCCGACAGATCCGACACCGTCGAGGTGGAGCGACTGCGTCGCAAGGGACTCGCCTTTACGACACCGCATCGGGCCGATTTGGTGGATGATGCCGATCTGGTGATCTACTCTTCGGCTATCCATCCGGGAAATCCCGCTTACGATGCCGCGTGCTCCCAGGGAAAACGCTTGGCCCGTCGAGCCGAAGTGCTCGCCGCCGTGATGCATGGCAAGCAGGGAATCGTTGTCTGCGGCATGCACGGCAAGACCACAACTTCGGCCATGGCCGCACATGTCCTGCGGGCAGGAGGACTGAAGCCTTCGCATTATGTCGGTGCCGAGATTCCCATTCTTGGAACCAACGCGCGATGGGATTCCGAGGGAGAGCATCTCGTGGCCGAGGGGGATGAGAGTGACGGAACCCTGGTACATTATCATCCGCGTCATGCGTTGGTGCTCAATATCGAGCCAGAGCATCTCGATTACTACGCTGATCTTGACGCCATCGACGCCGTTTTTACCCGGTTGACCGGACAGACATCGGGTTCCGTTTATTACTGGGCTGATGATGAGGGGGCCTCTCGTGTGTGTGCTCCCAGCGGGCATTCCATTCCTGTGGGGACCGGTGCCGATTGCCACTACCGTCTGGAAGGATTGGAACAGGTGGGGTTCACGACACGATTTTCCGTCAGGCGTGGCCCGGAGTTGCTGGGGAGCATCCAACTCGGAATCCCCGGTGCCCACAATGCGCACAACGCCCTGCTGGTCATTGCTCTCGCCTGCGATCTTGGGATTCCTTTTGAAACAATCGCCGAGGCGCTCGAATCCTTCCGGGGAGCAAAGCGGCGTTTTGAACTCAAATATCAGGATGAGTCGTTCAGGATCTTTGACGACTACGGACACCATCCCTCTGAGATCGCCGCAACACTGGCCACCGCCCGCAAAGCCATGTCGTCCGAAGGACGCCTTGTCGTCCTTTTTCAGCCGCATCGCTACAGTCGTACGGCCGCTCTCCGAAGCGAATTTGGGACTGCCTTCCGGGATGCCGATCTCGTCTTTGTGACTCCCATTTATCCAGCAGGAGAGAAGCCGATTCCGGGTGTTGATGCGGGAACGATCGTCACTTCTGCCCGCGAATCGGGACATCCCTCTATCGTGCGGGTTGAGTCGGTGATGGCTGCAGCACGCGCCGCCGCCTCGGCATTGCGTGATGGGGATCTGGTGCTGACGCTAGGCGCCGGAAACATTCATGTAGCGGGGCCGTTTCTGGCCAAGGAACTCGCCCTGCGTGCGAAATTGATTGCGGCGATGGGCGAGGGGATGATCCGCCTATACGAGCCGCTCTCGCGTCACACGACCATGCGCGTTGGCGGCCCTGCGAGATTCTGGGCGGAGCCCGAGACTGAGGAGGGATTTGCCGAGCTGATCCGGGTCTGCCATGACGAGGGAATCCCCTTCATGGTCATGGGGCGCGGTTCCAACCTGATTGTTCGGGATGGAGGATTCCCGGGTGTCATCGTTCATCTGGGACGCGGCTGCTTCACACGCAGCACCGTGGACGGGAATGAAATCACCGCTGGAGTCGGTCTCAAGCTTAAGCAACTTGCCACCGTCGCCCGCAATGCGGGACTGAGCGGATTTGAATGGATGGATGGGATCCCGGGAAATCTGGGTGGCGCTCTCAGGATGAATGCGGGGGCGATGGGGTCCCAGACGTTCGAACAGGTGGTGAGAGTGCGCTTCGCCGACCGCGACGGCAATATCGTCTCCCGCACTCCCGAGGAAATCGAAGTTCGCTACCGTGATGTTCCCGTCTTGCACGATCACTTCGCGCTTTCAGCCACGCTTCGCGGTCAGATCGCACCGATTGCACAGATCGACGCCCTGCTTGCTTCCTCCCTGAAACACCGCAAAGAGACCCAACCAATCGCGGCCAGCGCAGGGTGTATCTTCAAAAACCCCGGAGGAATGTCGGCGGGGAAATTGGTCGAGGAACTGGGACTCAAGAACAGTGCGATCGGCGGGGCCCGTGTTTCCGAGGTGCATGGCAATTTTATCGTCAATGATGGGGGGGCATCGGCCACCGAAATCCTGGCTCTGATCGAGAGGATTCGCGAGAAGGCCCGTCAGGATCGCGGGATCGAACTGGAGACCGAAGTCCGTGTCATCGGCGAAGATCCTGAAACCACCGGCACAGCTGAATAACCATTCATGAATACCTCCTCTTCCCTTGATGCACCCAACCGCCGTTTTGTCGTTCTGAAGGGAGGGCCGGGTTCCGAACGTGAGGTTTCCCTTCGCTCCGGAGCTTCCGTTGCCAAGGCGTTGCGCTCGGCCGGAATCAGCGTCGAGGAGATCGATCTCAAGGGAACCGATGTCGAGATTCCACCAGGAACCGATCTCGTCTTTAACCTGATCCATGGGACCTTTGGAGAAGATGGGGTGCTTCAACGTCTGCTGGAAAGCCGGGGGATTGCCTATACCGGGGAGGGGAGTTCCGAAAGCCATGTGGCCTTCGACAAGATTCTGACCAAAAAAGCGTTGGAGAACTTCGGAGTGCCGACGCCCCGCTGGGAGATTCTATGCGAGGGGGAGCAGCCGACACTTCCACTGCCGATCGTCATCAAGGCACCGCGCCAGGGTTCCAGCGTTGGAGTACACCTCATCCATTCTCCGGAGCAGGTCGCACCGGCTCTGGCTGATTGCCTGCTCCATGGCGGGGAAATCCTGGTGGAGGAACTCGTGAGTGGCAGGGAACTGACGGTTGGTATTCTAGGCGGTCAGGCACTTCCCGTGGTCGAGATCCGTCCTCGCGAGGGATTCTACGACTACACCAACAAATACACCAAAGGAGCGACCGAGTATCTCGTGCCCGCGCCGCTGACCTCCGCCGAAACCGAAGCCGTGCAGCGTGTGGCTCTGGCCGCAAATCGCGCCTTGGGACTGAAGGTCTATTGCCGTGTCGATGTCCTGCTGACTCCCGCCGGTCCGACCGTCTTGGAAATCAACACCATTCCCGGCATGACGGAAACAAGTCTCCTGCCAAAAGCCGCCGCTGCATCTGGACTCGATTTTACAGCCCTTTGCCTTAAAATTGCCGAAATTTCTTTCTCTGCCCGCGCATCATGACACGACGCCCTTCTGGAAATTCTTCTGGAAACCACCGCAAACGCGGGACTCCCTCGTCGAGGCATCATCTCCTGGAGTTAAATGTCCGGGCAGCCAGTCAGCAACGCCAGCGACGCAGGAAGGCTGGGGGGATCTTCTGGAAAATCTTTGCAACCCTGATCGTGCTGACACTGGTGGCTGCGGCGCTCCGCATCGGCGCGCAGAAATTCTTTTTTCAAAATTCAGAATACGCACTCCATCATCTTGATGCGAAACTTGACGGCGTGATGACCCAGGAGGAGTTGGTGACACTGACCGGGTTCGAGGAGGGTAGGAATCTTTTCGCGCTCGATCTTGATCAGGCCAATAAAAAACTCTCCGCGCTCCCGGAAGTCCGCTCCGTCAGCCTTGAGCGTTTGCTTCCGGATACAATCACCGTGAAGGTGGAGCGCCGTGTTCCGGTCTTTCTCTTTGCGGGTTCAGGCGATGCCGGGGAATCGTTCGTGCCCGGAAAAAGCCTCCTCTGTGACCGTGAGGGAATCCTGCTGCAGCCATCACGGCTCGCCCCTGAGTTTCTGAACCTTCCGATCCTAAGAGGTATTGATCCTGGAAACGCACAACCAGGGAGCCATCTTGAAAATGAGCGCCTTGATTTCGCACTCACACTTCAGCAGGCTTTGTCCAAAATCCCGGAAGAGACATTCAAGGTTCGTTCCCTTGATGTTTCCAAGGATTACGCCGCTGTCGTCACCGATTCCGCCAATGCCCGCTATACCTTCGGCAACAAAGATCTTCCCGATCAGATCGACCGGCTTCAGAAGCTTCTTACGCATTGCGAGGAATCGGGTCGTCAGATCGACACCGCCAACCTCATGGTTGTGCGGAACACACCGGTCACGTTCGTGATGACACCGGAATCAGCCAGTCAGAAAATCACACCTGTTCCGACCTCCAAAACAACTTCCAAAAAGAGTCTCCATCCGGCTGCTCATCATTGATTAATTTTCACCGATAACTTTTTCCATGGCCCGCGAACAAATTTTTGTCGGACTTGAGATCGGCACCACGAAGATCTGCGTCATTGTCGCCGAAGGGCGCAACGACGGCACGATCAACATTCTGGGCGTCGGTGAAACCCCGTCCCGGGGGGTGAGGAAAGGGGAGATTGTCGATCTTTCCACCGTCAGCGACTGCGTCCGCGAGGCGCTGCTAGACGCTGAGGACAAGACCAATGTCGAGATTGGGAATGTCTGGGTTGCCATCACGGGCTCCCACCTTCGCAGTTTCAACAACAGAGGGACTTTCATCCTTCCGGAGGATCGGGACGAGATCGTCGACGAGGACCTGCAAACCGTGGAGATCAACGCCAAGGAAGTTGCGCTTCCCTCGGCCAACAGCTTCCTTCACACCATCATCCAGAGCTACCATGTTGATGGGAACGAGAATATTCTCAGTCCGGTCGGTATGGCCGGAAGTCGTCTGGAAGCGGACTTTCACATCATTCATGGGGTGAAGACACGCATCCAGAATACCCTCCGCTGCATCGAGTGCCTCAAGCTCGGAATCGAGGATGTCGTGCTGAGTTCCCTGGCCAGCGCTCTGGTGGTGCTGACCCAGCAGCAAAAAGATCTCGGTGCGCTCGTGATCGATATGGGGGGAGGCACCACGGATTACCTGATCTATCTGGACGGGGCGGTGCGGCACAGCGGCGTGTTGGCGCTCGGCGGGGATCATATCACCAACGACATCTCCATCGGACTTCGTCTGCCGATCGCCCGCGCCGAGGTTCTCAAGATTCAGGAAGGCTCCGCAGCGGATCCCGATCAGGTGGAAGGGGGCACGATCACCCTGAAGAACGACCCCGGATTTCATGGTTGTGAAATCGACCGCAAGGCGCTCAATACCATCATCCACCACCGGGTGCGTGAAATTTTCGAACTCATCCGCAACGACGTTGAGGCAGGTCATGACGGGATGCTGAGCATGCTCGGAGCGGGAGTGATGATCACCGGCGGGTGTGCCCGGTTGCGCGACATTGCCCCGGTGGCTGAGGAAATATTTGATCTGCCTGTTCAACTGACACGGGCCAAGGAGGTGGGGGGATCAACCCAGACCTTCGAGAATCCCCAGTTCTCCACCGCCATCGGACTCACCAAGTATGCCATGGCCGTGAGTGACAATCAGCCCGAGGAGAGTCTGATGCAGCGGTTTGCCCAGGGCTTGGGAGGACTCTTTAAAAGGCGTTCCTAATGAAAAACACCAACCAAAAAAGCGTCTTGGTCGGGATTGGCAACGCTGGTGTCAGCGTGCTCGATCGTATTGCGGTGGAACATCCCTCCATCAAGGAAACACTCGTCATCAACACGGAAGGGGCTTCCCTCTCGGCCTCCGTGACTGCCAGACGCATCGCCTTTCCCCCCTGTCAGGACGGGGATCTTTCCGAGGGGTTTCTTGCGATTGAGGAAGAGTTTATGGCCGCGATTGAGGGTGCCCCGGCGGTGATCTTCTGCGGAGCGTTGGGCGGAGAGCTTGGATCATTTCTGATCCCTGCCCTCGCGGCCCGGGCCAAGGCCGATGGGATCACCACCCTGGCGAGTGTCGGCATTCCGTTTTCCTTTGAGGGACGACAGAAACGCGAGATTGCAGACGCCGCTCTGCGAAAACTTCATGATCTCTGTGACGGCGTGGCCTTGATCGACAATGATCGGCTTGCGGGAGGTGTTCCCTCGACCGCAGCCGTGGGAGAGGCTTTTGTGGCGGCGGACAGGGCGCTTCAGTTCTCGATGCTAGCCCTTCGGGGAATGCTCTCCACCTCAGGACCGGTAAGAATCACACGGGCCGATCTGGCTGGATCGCTGGGTATTGCCGGTGCCATGACCCATTTTGGACATGGCATGGCCAAGGGGGCGAACCGGCTTCATGAAGCGCTCGAAGAGATGCTCAGAAGCCCGCTCCTGACGATTGCAGGCAAAGGATCCGCCCTCAAGGAAGCTGCCACCGTCTTACTCCTGCTCAGCGGACCCGCCGACCTTTCCTTTGCCGAAGTGCAGCGTACCGTTAGCGAGATTGAGCGTGTTGCCGGGGACCGGTGTCTGGTGAAAGTCGGCGTTCTTGCCGATGGTTACGCCGATGATCCGCTGGAGATCTATCTTCTGGCAGGTTCGGGAGGCGGCTCCCGCAAAGCGACACCACCCGCCCCCACCAAGACCGCCACTCTGGTGACGCAAAGTTCTTCGAAGTCAGCCGAGGAGTGGCCGCCTGCAAGGTCTCAACCGAGCTTGGATGAAGCCAGGGCGGCCAAATCCAAAAAATCCTCCGCCGCGCAGCAGACACAGGGTGTGCTTAACCTTGAAACCTACCAACGGGGCCGTTTTGACAAGAGCGAACCGACGATCGTCGAGGGAGAGGATCTCGACATCCCGACCTTCCTGAGAAAAGGAATCAAACTCGTTTCTCCGTTTAGACATTGATCGGGGGGATTTTACCACTAAGTAGAGACAAAGGGGGGATCAGAGGTAAAAAGTGGGAAAGTGGGAAGGCTGAAAGATGAAGAGTTTTTCACCACAAAGGGGTGTCAAAGGAAGAAGCAAAGAAATGATGTCATTCCACTTTTCGGAACTCTTGGCTGTTACCTTTTTCAGTTCTTGGTGGTAAAAACAATCTGCGATCGTTCAGCATTTC
>DKEN01000068.1 GCA_002452515.1 Spartobacteria bacterium UBA6821
TGGAGGAGGTCATGAAGCGCTTCGTCGAGGGGGATGCCGATGTGCTGGTCTCCACGACGATCATTGAGAGCGGTCTCGATATTCCCAACGCCAACACGATCATCATCGACCGCGCCGACCGATTTGGATTGGCCGATCTCTATCAGCTTCGGGGGCGGGTGGGGAGGGGTCGTCAGAAAGCCTATGCATACCTGATGCTTCCCCGGGACATGATGATGGTCGGTGAGGCCAGGAAACGTGTACAGGCGATCCGTCAATACTCCCAGCTTGGATCGGGATTTCGGATCGCCATGCGGGATTTGGAAATTCGTGGAGCAGGCAACCTCCTTGGGACCGCCCAGAGCGGACATATCGCCGCCGTGGGGTTTGATCTCTACTGCCGGATGTTGCGTCAGGCAGTGGAGAGGATGAAGGGGGCTTCATCCGGAACAGCTATTCCTTTTGACCACCAAGCCGTGCTCAGGTTTGACTTTGTGGCTCTCACTCCGGAGGAACTCCAGAACGATCTTGCCGTCGGGGAGGAGGATCGAATCCGTCGCTGCGGGGCCTACATTTCAGCGGAGTATCTCCCCGAAGCCAAGCTGAGGATTGAAGCTCACCGATCCCTCGCTGCCTCCGACCTTGCTTCACTGGAACTGTTAGCCGCTTCCTGGCGCGATCGTTTCGGGCCTTTTCCCTCGGAGGTGGGCAACCTGCTTGTGATGGAACGCATCCGACGTGCAGCCGCTGCAAAAGGAATCACGAAGGTCGAAACTCGGGAAGAACGATTGATGCTGACCCGTCGCGGCGATTTTCTCCTGATGGGTCACAAGTTTCCGCGCTTGACGGCTTCCAAGCCCGCTTCCAAGCTTTCCGAGATTTTACGCTTTCTGGAGGCGCTGAAGCAGTAGGGTGTGCCCTGGGCAGCCCTCCTGTTCCCGTGATACTTTGTGAAGCCACATTTTCCATGATTCCGAACCGCCTATTTTTCACACTCCTTGCTCTGTCCCTGATTTTGCTGCCTCTACAGGCTGCCCAGGAGGTAGTCAACGGCATCGCCGCAGTGGTGAACGGTGAGGTCATCACCTTCTCCCAAGTGCGTGAACTGGCCGCCACCCAGGAAAAATCAGCCTCTGAAGTCTATCATGGCGATGAGCTCCAAGCAAAGATCAAGACCATCCATGAACAAACGCTCAAGGATCTCATTGACCGCGCACTCATCCTTCAGGAGTTCAAAAAGAAGGAGTTCACCATCCCTTCCTATGTCATTGATGATAGTGTGCAAAAGATCATCCGTGAGGAATTTGGGGGTGACCGTCTTGCTTTTGTCAAAACACTCCAGTCCCAAGGCTTCTCAATGGCCCGCTTCCGTGACATCGAAAAAGACAAAATCACCGTCCAGGCGATGCGACAGTCCAAATCGAGCGACAACATCATTGTGTCACCGATCAAGATTCGCGAGTACTACAACAAGAACTCCGCCACCTACACGACTCCCGCGCAGGTGAAGTTGCGCATGATTGTCCTTCACGAGGGTGGATCATCCGGAGGGGATGCCTCTAGTGACCCAGGGATCGGAAAAAAGCAGATGGCCTACGAGATCCGTGACAAACTGGCCGGCGGTGCCGAATTTGACCGGATGGCCCAGATGTATTCGGAAGACTCCACCAACGAGTCAGGCGGGGACTGGGGCTGGATTGAGAGTAAAACCCTGAACGACGACCTTGCCAAGGTGGCCTTTTCGCTCAAGAAAGGAGAGATCAGCCCCGTCATCCAAGTTGATAACTCTTATTACATTCTGATGGTTGAAGATAAGAAGCCTGCAATTACCAAGCCGCTTTCGGAGGTGCAGCAGGACATCGTTCAAGGATTGATCCAGCAGGAGAAGCTCAAGGTGCAGGATCAGTGGCTCGATACGCTGAGGAAAAACGCCTACATCAAGATTTTGTAGGGCAGACGTTCTCCCTGAGACAAAGAGAAGAAAAATCTCACAGGGATAAAAGTGAGGAGGGGAATAGTGGAAGAAATTTCAAGAGAGAAAAGGAAGCCTCTCCTTTTTGAATCCTTTTCATCCTCTTGATCCCTGTGAATATATTTCTCTCCCATTTTTCCGATGAAAAATTCCTCCCTCCCTATCATTGGCCTCGTCGCTGGTGACCCGGCCGGAGTTGGTCCTGAGTTGCTCTCCGAGGCCTTGAAGCAAGTTCCCGACGGGGTGCGTCTCGAGGTCATCGGTGATCCCTCTCCGAGAAATCCCGGTCAACCGGATCAGGAGGGTTCCTTGCTAGCTATCGCTTCCTTGGAAGAGGCAGCACGCCGGGCCGTTACCGGGGATGTGGCGGCTGTCGTCACCGGGCCGGTGAATAAGAGGAATCTGCACGAGGCAGGCTTTGTCTTTCCGGGACAAACAGAGTTTTTTGCTGCGCGGGCAGGAGTTGGGAATTACGCCATGCTTCTGACCGGAGGATCGTTGACGGTTGCCCTGGTAACGGCTCATGTGCCGCTCAAAGCGGTTTCGGAGCTACTCACCACTTCGGAAATTGTGCGGGTGGGAGGGCTCTTGGCTGATTTTCTGAAACACCGGGGGATTGCCACTCCCCGCATTGCGGTGGCCGGGTTGAATCCCCATGCCGGGGAAAACGGCGATTTGGGCGATGAGGAGGAGCTTATTATTGCACCGGCTCTCCCTCTCCTGAGGGGTGCCAATCCCGGAGTTTCTTTTTCAGGTCCCTGGAGTCCAGACACGATCTTCTGGCGTTCCTCCCAAGGGGAATTTGATGCAGTTCTTTGTATGTATCACGATCAAGGGTTGATTCCCTTGAAACTGCTTGGCTTCCACGATGGGGTGAATGTCACGATCGGTCTCCCCTTTATCAGGACGAGTCCTGATCATGGAACTGCCTATGAAATTGCGGGAAAAGGGATAGCTCGTCCGGATAGCTTCCTTTCAGCACTCCGATTGGCTGCCTCTCTGATTCGGTAAAAAATAACTTTCGATCGGTTTTTGATTGATCCAAGTGGCTTGTCCGTTTGCTCTTTGAGGGTGGAACAGTCACCTCTTAGCGAACTCGTTGCCGTCCGTCGGCAGAAACTTCAATCCCTCCGTGAACTTGGTATCGATCCTTTTGGCCGGGCCTTTGAAACCAGCGGTACCGTGGCCGAGGTTAAGGCCGCCTTTGTCGAAGGGCAGGCCGTCTCCATGGCAGGCCGCATCACGGCCTACCGTGACATGGGCAAGAGCCGCTTTCTCGATCTCTCCGACATCGGAGGTCGGATGCAGGTTTATCTGAACGCTAAGGAGGTCGATGAGACGGCAATGGCTGTTGCCGCGCAACTCGACATCGGTGACTTCATCGGTGTGGAGGGTGAATGCTTCACCACCCGTTCGGGCGAGGCGAGCATCAAGGTGAAGCAGTTGGTGATGCTCTCCAAGTCACTTCGCCCGCTGCCTGACAAGTGGCATGGCGTTCAGGATGCCGAGACACGCTACCGCCAGCGTTATCTCGATCTCATCGCCAACCCCTCCTCCCGCAACACCTTCCTGCAACGAACGGCCATCGTGCGAGAAATCCGCCGCTTCCTTGATGAGCGTGGATTTCTGGAGGTGGAGACACCGATGATGCAGGCGATCCCCGGTGGTGCCGCCGCAGAACCCTTCAAGACGCATCACAATGCCCTTGGGATGGATTTTTATCTCCGCATTGCTCCAGAACTCTATCTCAAGCGTCTGCTAGTGGCGGGATTCCCGAAAGTCTTCGAACTCAACCGGAGCTTTCGAAACGAGGGGATTTCCCGCCGTCACAATCCCGAGTTCACCATGCTGGAGGCCTACTGGGCCTACGCGGACTTTCAACTCATGTCGTTGTTGGTCGAGGAGATGGTCTGTCATCTCGCCGTGATGCTTGGAAACGACGACCTCCAGGTGCATCACCGCAATGTCGAAGGAGAGATCACCCGCACGATCAATCTCTCTCGTCCTTGGAAGAGGGCCTCATACAACGAGTTGATTGAGGAGGCGGTGCCGGGATGGTTCGCGCTCGACAAGCACGGAAAGCAGCAGCGGTGTGCCGATCTTAAGCTCGATATTTCCCATTGCCCCGAGGAGTTTGAAATGACCCAGCATGTCTTTGAAAAACTGGTGGAGGAGAAGACGATCGATCCTTGTTTTGTGACCCATGTTCCCAAGGATCTTGTGCCGCTGGCCAAGCTCAATGAGACCGACCCCTCAAAGGTGGATGTCTACGAACTCATCATCAACGGGCAGGAGATTTCCCCCGGGTATTCCGAGTTGAATGATCCTGATCTCCAACGCGAACGGCTGGAGCAACAGGCGGGTGAAGAGCAGCAAAAAATCGACACGGAGTTTCTGGATGCCTTGGAATATGGAATGCCTCCGGCCGGTGGCATTGGCATCGGCATCGACCGCTTGGTCATGTTACTCACCGGTGCCGAGTCGATCCGCGATGTCATTCTCTTTCCGCATCTAAAGCAGCGTTCGGCGGACTGATTAGCCAAGGGAGCCGCTGATAAAATCCCATGATGGCCGCTGAAGAGTATTTGGCTGTTTTCCCAGGCGCGAAGCGCGGAGGCAATACGCACCGTGGGAACGGTGTGGATAGATTTGCCGATAGGCAAACCCGTCAGGGCGAGCCGAGCGGGAGCGAGCGAGTCAATACCCGCCCATTGAACTCGGGCGTTCCCACGCCGCTCACCATTCTCTTCGCTCAGGCTGCCTTCGGCAGTCCAACCTCCTCCACGCCAGTCGGAGGTTTCTTCCCGCAACGGCCTCAATGCGATTTAATCAGCGCTTCCCAAGGAGTTGTGTGAGGACAGGGGAAGAATCAAAGACTGATTATCCAGGGCCCCTGAGGCTTATTCCCGTGCCTTATTCGGCAGGGGTTTTCAATTTTCATTGGTTCAATTTCTACAACGCGATCTGTTTCCAGATCATTATTGGTACCCCCACGGTGCTTCTTGCCAAGGATCTTGGGGCCAGTTCGGTGATCCTCGGCATCATCGCCTCGTTCACCCCCTTGATGACAGTCCTCCAACTTCCCGCCGCGAGGCATCTTGGAAAGTACAGCTACCGTTCCTTCGCCCTGATGGGGTGGGGGCTGCGTTCTGTCTTCATCGCCACTTCCGCCCTTGTGCCAATCCTCCTTTTCCTTTCCAAGGAGATGCGACTCGGATTGCTCCTTGCGAGCCTCTTCTTTTTCAATTTGCTGAGGGGTATCTCTTCCTCCTCGTTTCTGCCCTGGATCACCAGTCTGGTGGGAGCACCGATCCGGGGGCGTTTCATCTCCGTCGATCAAACCTTCATCAACGCGGGTTCACTGATCGCGATGCTCCTCTCGGCATTTTTGATGAAGGGGCACGTCGAGCCGTGGCACTATTCTCTCGTTCTTTGTGTTGCCGTGATCGGCGCCGTTATCAGCCTCTTCTACCTGCGCCTCACTCCCGATACCAAGCGCTCGGATGCCGGAGGAATATTTTCCGAGGCCGTAACGCTCGGTACCATGCTGCGACTCGCCCCCTTCCGAAACTGGATTATTTTCACCCTCTGCTTCGTGATGTCGGCGGGGGGATTGGGTGTGTTCCCCGTCGAGTATCTCAGAGTGCAGGCTCATTTCTCTCCAATGCTGATTTGCGCTCTCTCTGCATTTACCTTCGTGGGGCCGATATTGATCCTGCAATGGATGGGAGTGCGGGTTGACCGGCATGGAAGCATCCCTTTCATCAGGACTTCCCTTTCGGTATTCGCCCTGGCACTCGTGCTCTGGTTCGCCATGTCCTCGGGTGTCATCGCCGCAAGCTGGTGGATGGCTCTGCTGCTTAATTTTCTTGGAGGTGTGGCCATCGCTGGAATCAGCGTGTCCAGTGGTCACCTCTGGATGGCTGTGGTTCCAGAGACTGGAAAAAACCACTATTTCGCGATTGCCACGGTGATTACGAGTTTAGCGGCAGGTGTGGCCCCACTACTTTGGGGATGGTTGCTCGATTCCTTGGGTGGGCTGGATCTTGTGGAGGGACCCTTTCATCTGCGCCGCCATAGTATTTACTTTTTAGGTGTTTTCATCCTCGCGCTGATTTCCTTGATCACAAGTCGCATTCTGGTGGAGCCGGGACGTAAAGAAGTAAGATGTAGATGACTCTTTGTGTCGGACATGGCACCGTTTGGCATGAGTTTTCCCGCACCGCTTTTCCTTGCGGCCCGTTATCTGAAGCCGAAGCGCACCTTTCTGGCGGTGATTACCCTGATTTCCGTGATCGGAGTGACGCTTGGTATCACTGTTCTGATTCTAGTGATGTCGGTCATGACGGGATTCGAGAAGGAATTGCAGCGCAAGGTGATCGGCTTTGACGCTCATCTCCTTGTCTCCAACAACGGACTCATGGATGAGTGGCATGATGTGCAGAATAAGATCACTAAGGCTCCCGGTGTGATCGCCTCGGCACCGTTCGTGCAGGGGCCGGTGATCGTGGAGTTTAATCACCAGAGGCTTGCGCCAAAAATCCGTGGGATCGACCCTGTTCTGGAAGAAAAGGTCGGGGATCTTTCCAAGTTCATCATTGCCGGAAAACTCGATCTTTCGGGTGACAACGCCGTGCTCGGTTCGGAGTTGGCTCGCGCTCTCGGCGTGCAGGTGGGAGATGTCATCACCATTTATTCCCCGCATCAGATCGGGGATGTCGTTGATCAGCTTGACCGGTTGAAATCAAAATCTGAGGGGAATAAGGATAAAGATGTTGAGAATCTGAGGCAGATGATCCTCCCGACCGAGTTGACGGTGACTGGCATTTTTGAAAGTGGTCGTTATCTCTACGATAGTGAGTTCCTTCTTGTGCCGCTTCATATTGCCCAGGAACTCTACGGACTTGGAGGTTCGGTGCATGGTCTTGCGGTGCGAACGGTTGATCCTGACAAGGCCGCCGAGATTCGCGAGGAGTTGAGAAAATTTCTTCCGGAGGATATCTCCTGCACGACCTGGATGGATATGAACAAGCAGCTCTTCGATGCCATCGCGATGGAGCGCCATGTCATGTTTTTCCTGCTTATGTTCATCATTCTCGTGGCCGCGTTCGGCATCATGAACACCCTCATCACGATGACCGTGCAGAAGACACGGGAAATAGGTGTGCTCAAGGCGCTCGGTGCCCGCACTTGGCAGGTGATTTTAGTCTTTCTGATTCAGGGGATGGTCATTGGCATCTTCGGCGTTGCCAGCGGACTCGCGCTGGGTATGACCCTTATCCGCTGGCGCAATGAAGTGAGTCAGTGGCTTGCTTCCGTGCTCGGGGTGGAGATATTTCCCAAGAGTGTTTATGAATTCTCCTCGATTCCGGCCGAGGTCGTGCCAAGCGATGTGGCGATGATCTGCATCAGCGCCTTTGTTATCTGCTCCCTGGCGGCACTGATTCCGGCATGGATTGCCTCCAGACTCGATCCGGTGAAGGCGTTGCGCTGCGAGTAGGGGAAAAGGGGATAAGACTGAAGGCTGTTAGACTATTAGCCAGAACCGGAAAAAATCAAAAAAACTGACAAACCCGGGGTAGGAAACCAAGCCGCAGAACCTAATAGCCTTCAGCCTAAATCGCTAAACACCTGCGGCCTGCGTGGCCGCTTACGACAGAATTGTCAGCCTCAATCCGTCAATCAGGAGCAGTGTGCCGTAGAAGAGCCCTGCAAAGCAGGCGAGATTCCAACGACTTTTATTTACTGAGATCCATCCGATCAGATCGCGGTGGAGATAAGGCATGCCGACAAGGAAGAGACCAGCGAGTGCCCAAAGGTAAGCCAGTGATGTCATGGCGAGATGGAGAAATCCATGCTGAAGAAAGCTGGACTCCAGAACCGGGTGTGCTGCGAGCAGCAGCAGAAAGCCAAGGGATCGTGAGGAGAGAAAATCCGGAACGAACTTCCAGAGCAGAAAGGAAAAAACGATGATACCGAGAAGGATCAAATTTCTCATAGGTGAGTATTCTCCAAGATCACTCATTTCGGTGAGGGCGAGGAGCCAGAGGGAAGTGATGGCCAATAATGCAGTTCCCCAGGTGCGGGATCGGGGAAAACTGAGGGCAATCCGTCTACAAAACCCGGAAGCTACCAAGCCAAAGAGGTGGGAGCCTACTAAAACAATGCCGATCAGTATGCCGAGAAGTGGAAGAGTGGGGGTNNCGCCTTCACCGAGGTTCATACCCTCCCAGCAGACCCGACAACGGAAGTGTTTCAGATGCTCTGGGCCGCTTTCCTCCAATAGCTCATAAACCGGGGCACTCGGGGCGAGTGCCTGAAGCAGCTCCTGAAGCTTCCCTTTGGGGTTGATCTCCTCCGGTTCGGCGGCGACTGCCTCGAGATCGCCAGCGGCCATCCGAAGAATGAAAATGCGTGCCGCACCGAGTCCTCCGTCAAGATAGATGCCGCCAACCAGTGCCTCAAAGGAATCGCCGAGTGTCGAGGCTCTTTCCCGTCCTCCGCTTGCTTCCTCTCCTCTTCCCATCATCAGGTGTTCACCCAGCTTCAACTCTGCGGCATGCACCTTCAGCGCGGTGCGGGAGACGAGACGCGTGCGGATCTTGGTCAGTTGCCCTTCCGTGAAATCGGGAAATTTGTGGAACAACTCCTCAGTGATCACGAGTTGGAGAACGGCATCACCAAGAAATTCGAGCCGTTGATTGTCGAAGGGATAATCTTTACGCTCCAGGGAAATGCTGGAATGAGTCAGTGCCTCCGCAAGCAGGAGTGAATTGCGGAATTTATAGCCGATCCTTGCCTCAAGCGGATTCATGACGGGCTGTGGTGCTGAACGGGAAGTCTCCATGCGTAGCCCTCCAGTAATGCGAACCTGCCAAGCCCCCCGCAAGCTCTTTTACGAGGCTTGGCTCAAATGCTGCCGGTATTCGTGTCAGCGCGATTAATATCCAGAATGGTGATAACCGTAATAGTTACCCCGATAATAGCACCCATTGTGGAAATAGTAACCGCGGCGGTAGGAGCAGAATCGACCGCCGTACCAGTAACCATAGCCGTAGCCGGGATAAAGATTTGGCGTAATGACTATCGGGGACGGCGCTCCATAAGTAACCGTTCCGTAGGGGTATCCGGGATACACACAGCCGATAAAAAGTAGTGGCAGGAGTGTTGCAAGAAGCAACAGGGGATAGCGAAGCGTGTGCATGAACTGTAGTGGAACAGACAACCGGACGCCCCGGAAGTTCAAATGAATTTAACGCAGAAGAGAAAACGAGATGTGCACAACTTTTCTTTTGCACTTCTCTTCTCTTGGATGTAAAACTTCCGACCCTGATTTCCTGTTGGATTCAGGTATTTGGATCAGTAGCTCAATGGTAGAGCAGTTGACTCTTAATCAATTGGTTGAAGGTTCGAGTCCTTCCTGGTCCACCAAGTATTTATCAGCCTCTAGGGGCGATTGGCCTCTCCTGATATTTTTTATCCTGTGCACTTTCTGTGCACTTTTAAGGCTAACCCCTAAGTGTTTTCACATACCTCTGAGAAACGCTTGGGGGCAATAATTCCTGAATGCTCACACCGAGCACAACGGAGAAGATGGCGATTTCCTTGTCCGTAATCCCCCGGACTCCTGATTCGATCCGGGCGAGAACATCCCGGCTTAAATCCCATCCCTTTCGTTGACATCTGGCGGCGAGTGCAGCCTGAGACAGGTCGAGATGATGTCTCGCCTTGCTTACTTGCTCTCCGATCAGATTGCCTTTCCGAGTCATGCGCTTGAACGCTTGACCGTAGCGTAAGCATAGCACTAGAAATGTGATGCAAGCATCACATTACGAAAAAGCGCTTTGCCCAGCACAACAAATCTCTGTAGAGATCACATCTGCCGCTGGACAGACTGCCACTTTCGATGGAACTATCCGATAGCCATGAAAACCCCCAACACACCCTGTTATACGGTTCTAGCTGTGTTGGTCTTGTTATTTGGAAGTTCCTTTAGCGCAGAATGCTTTCCCATTGATCCTGGCGTCACTGATCTTGGCGTCAGTGCAGGCGGCGACACTCCCCAAGGTGACTGTGCGGTCGCTATCGGTTGTGAGGCTGGTCAAGCTTTTCAAGGCAGTAATGCAACCGCTCTTGGCAGTTTTGCCGGTCAAAATTTCCAAGGCAATAATGCAACCGCTCTTGGCAGTTTTGCTGCTAATATTTCCCAAGGGTCTTATGCTATTGCTATCGGCTTTATGGCGGGTGAAACCAACCAAGAAATTTACGCTGTCTCTATTGGTTATCTAGCCGGTCAAAATTTCCAAGGCACTGCTGCTACAGCAATCGGCCTCAATGCAGGTCAGGCGAACCAAGGTCAATATGCTACCGCAGTTGGTGCTGGTGCTGGAAGTATCAATCAAGGAAATTTTGCCGTTGCTATCGGCAGCTACGCTGGATTGTCGAATCAGCCTTCTGACAGCATTATTCTCAATGCCAGCGGAGTCCCATTAAATGGATCAATCAATGGATTCTATGTCGATCCAGTCCGACCGGATACTTTCACAGAGTATTCTATCTTCTATAATCCGTCCACGGCGGAGATAACTTATGGAGATTCTGGAAGCATCGCATCGAATCCCGTCTTTCTTTCTACCCTTACCAATCAAATCGCTACCGCCTCCAATAACCTCGGCATTGCCACCAAGAGCGATATTGCAACTATCAGCAATGCGATCACGCAACTCTCGGCACAGACCTCGCCTTCCAACGCAGCCTTTGTCTCGGCTATTGCGGAAAACATCCTTACCTCGTCCAACAACTACGGCGTGGCCATCAAGCAGAACCAATCTCTGAGTTTCCCTGAAATCCCGATACAGACCATAACGCCCACCAAGACCGTCACGATGAAAGTGACCTCCTCCGCAAAACTAACCCCTATCATCTACAGTTGCGGTAACAGCGCAATTGCCGTCGTTTCAAACAATATTCTCCAACTTGTAGGATCAGGCACCACGACTATCATTGCGTCACAGGCCGGGAATGCCTCTTACAACCCAATCTCGGCTTCACAAGCACTTATCGTTAATAAGGCCGTTCAAACGTTGAGTTTCCCTGCCATCCCAGCGCAAACTTTCAGTCCATTTAAGACGATTGCCCTCAAAGCCACCTCTTCTGCAAAACTATCACAGATCACTTATCTCTGTTCTAATTCTGCGGTTGGTATCACTTCCAACAACATACTTCAGCTAGAGGGAACTGGCACGACTACTGTGACTGCTACGCAATCTGGAAATACCTACTTCGCTCCCGCTACAGCAACACAGGCACTTATAGTGAGATAAGCCAGCCATCGGTTGTAAAAGGCTTAAATTCCCATCACATTGTTTTTGCCCACGCAGCGGCAGAAGGCAGATCACTGACTGAGACTGCTTAAAGTTCTATCGGTAACGATACTTTACCTATCTCCACAGACCAAATCCCCATTTTTTACTGTGTTACACAAAAGGGACTTATCCCCAACGCGGACAATTTCTTCTTCAAATACAGAAGAGACAGCCATTTATTTACGACGCAGCCTGCTTGGCACTTAAAAAGCCTGAATTTTTGACCCCGCTGCAACGAGCACTCAGTCAATAGCGGAGGAGAACCGCACCCCTCTGTAAAACCATATCATTTTAAGTTACTCTTTGAGGGCACTCAATCTCCTCTGAATTTGAATCTTTAGCTGAATACCTAGGATAACGAAACCCACTGTGCCGGACCCCCAGCACCCCTTACATTTTAGATTTTATTGTTGGCAATAATTTTTGGCGCTCACTCCTTGTAAAAGTAGGTGGAAGCCTTCTTGCCACGGACAGGCTTTTCAGCAGACATCAAAATGTCTTCACGGATCAATAACCCATTGGCAGTTTTTGAGTTCATTTTTGACCTCAGTGATGTGGTGCTAATTCCAAAATGATAGCTTCTTCCTCACTCAACCGATGTCATTGGTTAGTCTGAGTACCAGCATAGATACATTTCTTTGCAAAATAGGAGACGAACACCCCATTGCGATGCAGCACATCTGAGGAAGCGAAACCGGACTTGCGGATCAGTTCCATCTGGTAGGCCAGAGATCGGGGGGTGTCTTCGACTTCGATATAGCCAAAGACCTGGTCACGGTATTCCTCTCCGCCCAGTCTTACGAGGTAGTCTCCGTAACGAGCCCACATGATCTCGTGGATCTTCGGATCATCAAAAATCACAAAGTCCGAGACATACAGATGACCACCAGGCTTTAACCACTTCCAGACCATCTTGAACATGACTTCCCATTCCTCATCATCCCTCAGATGGTGCAGGGCAGCGGCAGCAAAGATCGCATCAAACGAGTTTCCTGGGAAATCGAGTTCGCGCATATCCTTCTGATGGGTGAACGATTTCACGGCACCGCCAGAATCCACCCGGCTCTGAGCCCTCTCCAGCATGGGGAGGCTCAGATCGACCAGATGACATTCCAAGGGGCCGACTTCGTTCATCACTCGCAGGGTCAAATTGCCAGCTCCACACCCGAGATCCAACACCTTGTCACCCTGTTGGAGATGGGTCTGTGCACTCCTGGAAATCAATTCCAAGACCAATGTTGCATCGGGAAGGGCCTGCTGCCCTGTTTCGAGACTACTGAATCGTTCCACGTCGTTGTCGAAGCGGGTCCGAATCTCATCAACGGTTGATTTTGTTTTTAATGAATTCATAGAAACTCCTTTTTAGCTTTGATCTAGTAATAACAGAAATATTAATAAAGTAAGAAAGTGATACTATTTCTATCATGAATGATTATTCGATTCGGGAACTGGAATGTTTTGTGGCTGTTGCCGAAGAGCTTTCCTTCACGCGTGCAGCAAAACGTCTTCACCTGGCACAACCCCCTCTCTCACGGCATATTCAGGCGTTGGAGGCTCGCTTGGGAACCCGGTTGTTTGATCGCTCCACCCGTGGTGTTTCCATTACCGCTGCCGGACGAGCTTTTCTGCTGGATACGCGCAGTGCCTTGACCCAACTACAGCGGGCAGGTGCCTCGGCTAAACGTGCGGCCCGAGGAGAGACCAGCCGGCTGGAAATTGGTTTTGCCAGTGCCGTTTACAGCCCGGAACTCGTGCAGATCTTCCGAAGCTTCCGCAAGAAACATCCGGAAGTGCAACTGACCCTCCATGATGATCTGCCCTCGGATCAAATCCGGGCGATTGTGGAGGGACGAATCGATGGGGGCTTTGTTGGGACTGCTCCACAAAAGGGAAACTCGGAACTTTCATTCATCCCTTGGCACAAAGAGCCCCTGCTGCTGTTCGTTTCTCCTGATCATCGTTTGGCAAGATCCAAGCAGGTCTCCTTTTCCCAACTCCGAGAGGAATCATTTCTGGCCATTGCATCGGAGGCATCGCCTGCCTTTTCGGCTCAGTTCCATCAACTCTGCCGGAGTGCAGGCTTCCGGCCCCGGATTGTTCAGGAGGCGGATCGGGCACAAGCTGTTGCCGTGATGGTTGCCGCGGGTTCAGGTATTGCTGTTTTACCTGCCGCCCTTATGCGGGTTGTCGGTGATGCTCTTGTGGCCATAAAACTGGCCGAGAAATCTGCTTCTTTGACTCACATGTTTGCCCACAGAAAGGGCGACCCCTCCGGACCGCTTGGGGACTTCTTGAAGGGTCTCTTGACTAGCCCTAAATGAAATCTATTCAGTGGAAATTGAAGTTCAGAAGGGCTTCAAAGATCTGACCTTTTGCCAAGAGTGGTTTTTTCCAGCACCACAGCATTTACCAATTCAAGCAGTTAATAATTCGTAAGAAAGCTGATGCAATCCAATTCGAGAATTTCCCTCGACAGAGGCTTGTTCATGCCGCCGTGCCAAGCTTAAAAGAGGGATTTTCCAGGCCACAGTAATGAATACTCGGGATTTTTGATGAGGGGCCAGACGAGCCAGCGTCAGCCGGTGCAAGCCCTACGGCAAGCGAAGGGCCCGCTCCTAGCATCAATCCCAAGCCGACAAAAGGAACGGGGGTGATTCCTGTGCTGGAACCACCCCCGCCGAGTGTGACGGCTGTAAGCCGGATTCTGTCAGGCCGGATTGCTCCGGCTTGGACGGCCATTTCTCTCAGGGTTCCGAAGAACCCCGCCCGTCTTGCGACGGGTGCGACAATACCCGGAGTTTAACCCGACCAGTGGTCGGATAGCGAAGCCGGCGGCCTCTTCCCCTGTTCTGTCTTGCACCGCATGGGGTTTTTCGTGCCCCGGAGCTTGCGCGCCGGGCGGTGGGCTCTTACCCCGCCGTTTCACCCTGACCGTTCGTGCTCGCAGCAAGAACGGCGGTTTCTTTTCTGTGGCACTGGCCGTCCNNCTCCCGTGTATTCTACGCGGTATGCTGCCGTGTGGTGTCCGGACTTTCCTCCAGGGTTGCCCCCAGCGGTCGTCCACCGCCACGGGAGAGTGATAGGCCGAAGGGGTGAAAAAGTAAAAAGTAAAAAGTG
>DKEN01000075.1:0-270 GCA_002452515.1 Spartobacteria bacterium UBA6821
ATCTGCCCCTCGGACAGGTCAGCATTACAACGGACACGGCCGCTGAAGCGCTTGGTGCCGGGCCTGCCAAGGCCGCTCTGAGTGTCGAGGAGGCCTCTGAGGCACTTTTCACTGCACTGACACGCGAGGAAGGAGACCGGGAATTGCTGCCATGGTTGGAGGAGGATTTCACCCGCCGGGCGATGGAGTTGACAGGAAGCAATCAGGTCAAGGCCGCCAAGTTGCTCGGGATCACCCGGGCCACCCTGCGCAAGAGGTTGGAGCGGATGG
>DKEN01000075.1:293-3054 GCA_002452515.1 Spartobacteria bacterium UBA6821
CCGTTGCTTGCTTCGGATCATCTGAAACTGCTTGCTGTTTCGGCAGCGGCCCATGGTTTCCCGTTTTCCCGATCGTTGGGCGCTAAACTCCGCACCTTTCTCAATACCCTCTCGTTGGGCGACGGCATGTTGCGCATCTATCTGACGGCAGGCCCAGGAGCTCCGGGAGCCCCGATCAGGCAGCCTGGATGCTACCTCACTTGGGAGCCATCGGCTTTCCCATCCGTGCAGGAAATTGAAAAAGGATATGCGCTGACACTCCTGAAGAAGCCATTTCTAGGGGATACTTGGGGAGTCAAGAGTGGCAACTACGCAGCGCATCTTGAAGCACTTCAATCAGCACGAAATACAGGGGCCGATGAGGGAATTGTCTGTGATGGAAAGGGGCGGATCTTGTCCTGCGCCATGGGAAATCTCATCGTCTGGATGGGCTCACCCAAGTTGGGAAAAGATATCGTTCTTTTTACTCCCGTATCGGGTGCGGGAGTCCGGACCGGAGCCGTTTTAAGTTGGGTTTCCCGTCAGGCTCAATTAGTGGAAAAGGAACTGCAGATGACGGATCTGCGACGCGCTCGAGCATTGGCAATCACGAATTCCCGTCTCGGCGTGATGCCGGTTGCAACGCTTGACGGCAGGGTTCTCCCGGAAATTTCCAATGCCCGACAGCTTGCCCAGCATTATCTTTACGCCCATGGCCTACTCGGGAGCTCATAACGATCTGCTTGATGCGGCGGGCAAGGTGCCTCAGTTGAGCCGTTCGCTCTCGGATTTCTCGAATGCGAAGACGGATCTTCTGCTCGGGGATATTTCCGAACAGGCATGGCCCTTTGTCGCAGCCGTTATTGCGAGGAGTCTGGCAAAGAATTGTCCGGTCTGGTTTGTCTGCCGTGATGTGCGGACGCAGGAGGAATTCGCCTCCGAGCTGGGAGCCTGGATCAATCAAGCAATTCTATTTCCCGATCTGGAGATTCCCGCTGCTGGGCTCGGTCTTCCTGATCCCGAGCGCGCTTCCGAGCGGCTGGCTCTTCTGGGGAGACTTGCTCACGGGGAATGCCTGGCACCTGTCGTCACCACGTCACAATGGGAAGAATTGGTTCCCTCCCCATCCGATCTGACGGGTAGTGAGCTCAGACTCCCGAAGGGATGGAAGGGATCTCCGGGAAAACTGGTTGTGCAGCTGGAGGATGGAGGATACGAGCGCGTCGCCCAGGTGACGCGACGCGGGGAGTTTTCCCTGAGGGGAGGTATTCTGGATCTTTTTTCGTGGCAGCAGGAGCTGCCGTGCCGTCTTGAATTCGACGAGGAGGGGATCGCCTCCATCCGTGAGTTCGATCTCGATGCCCAGACCTCCGTGGGGGAAGTGGATTCCTGCATCCTGAATCTGGGTGATACAGACCGTGCCTCCGTACCGCTTTCCCAGTATCTTAAACAGGAAGCTCTCGTGGTTGAGATTGGCTGGGAAGCAGAGGAGACAGTAGTGAATTTGCCCCGGGCGAGGCGCATCAGGATTTCCTCGGCGCCCACTTTGGAAGAAGAGGTGGAAAAATCGAAGGCCCTTGTGTTTGACCCGATTCCCTTCGCTTCTTTTGGAGCCGGGGATTTTGTGATCGATGAAGCGCGGCGAAAGGAATTCTTTCTGCAGCTTTCCCGATGGCAGAAGGAGGGGTGGCGTGTCATGCTGCTGAGCGCAACGGAAGGCGAGGGAGAGCGGTTTCGAGAGCTTGCTACGGCGGCGCAGTTAAAGCCGATTCCCGAGACGCGCCTTGGAGCGATCTCCCGTGGATTTTGCTTCCCGGGTGGCAAGCTTGCCGTGCTTGCCGATGCGGAACTCTTTGGACGTTCGGCAACCCAGCGCCTTCGACGCTTACATCAGCGAAGGGAGCGCCAGCGGGCCTCCCGTTCGGCGATTGATTTTACCGAGTTTGAAGAAGGAGACTTAGTCGTGCATTCCGATCACGGCGTCGGTCGTTACCTTGGGCTGCAGCGCCTTCCCTCAGCCGATGGCACGGAGAGCGAAGTGCTTGCGTTGGAATTTGCCGGCGAGGCACGCCTTTTTGTACCCATCGAACAGGCCTGGCAGGTTTCCCGCTATGTCGGCGTCGGAAAACTGACACCGGATCTGTCAACACTGGGTGATGAAAAATGGCAGAAAACACGTCAGGCCGCAGAAAAGTCGGTCTTTCTCTACGCAGGCCGGTTGCTGAAACTGCAGGCGGAGCGAGAGACCGGGAAGGGTCATGCATTTGGTCCTGACACACCGTGGCAACGGGAGTTGGAACAGAGCTTTCCCTATCGGGAAACACCCGATCAGCTACGTGCCCTCTCGGAAATCAAACGGGATATGGAGTCGACCCGTCCGATGGATCGGCTGCTCTGCGGGGATGTCGGTTTCGGAAAGACCGAAGTCGCGTTGAGGGCGGCATTCAAGACGCTCATGGGAGGGAAGCAGGTGGTTTTTCTCGCTCCAACGACGGTNNCTTGCCCAACAACACGCCAGAACGCTCAAGGAACGCATGAGCGAATACCCGGTCAAAATCGAACTCCTGAGCCGCTACCGTACCGCCGCCGAACAACGGCAGGTTGTGAAAGGATTGGCCGATGGCTCGGTTGATCTGGTCGTCGGAACGCACAGGCTTCTTTCCCCCGATGTGATTTTCAAGGAACTCGGCATGGTCATCGTGGACGAGGAACAGCGTTTCGGAGTGAAGCACAAGGAGGAACTCAAGAACCGTTTCCACCTGATCGATGTGCTGACGCTCTC
>DKEN01000086.1:0-14663 GCA_002452515.1 Spartobacteria bacterium UBA6821
GGTTCATCCGTCATCTCCGCGCACAGCTCTCTGCTATAAGAGAAAATCTCCCCTTGTTTCCCTCAAACAGGAATTTCTGGAGATAAATCAAAGTTGCTCTAGAAAATACGTGTTCCTGTCAGACTCGTGGGTTTGGTCAGGGCAATCACCGCTCCATCCATTAACGATCCACCGATAAGCGGTGAACTGACCTCATTACCATTGGTGTCGAAATAGAGCGGGTTATTATTGTCGTGCAGAACAGGTGTTGTCTGCTGAGGAATAGGATTCGTCTTGTAGGCACCATAGACACCGTCGGTGCCTGTCAGTGAGATGGCGGTAATTGTATTGATCGCTGCGATGTTATCCACCGATCCAGCCACCATCGACATGATGCTTCCAGCGCTAAAGTTGCTGACGGAGCCCGTCTTGGCAACGGAGTCTGTGGCAGGCAGGCTTCCTCCTTGGTCTTCCGCCACTCCAGCCTTGAGAATTCCTGCTGATCCAAGGATCGCACCGACATTGCCGCCGTAGTATCCTGAATCAGTCAGCGAGACGAAGGGGGAATCACGAAGCACATTCTGGACAAAATCCTGCACCGAGGTTCCAGCATAGCCGTAGGTTTGGATCGCCACATTGGGATTAATCCGGCCGACGGTTCCTACAATCGAGATGGTGCTCATGGATCCACCCTTGCCGACATTGGATGTGTTGTAACCGGCATTTCCGTAGTTGAAGACCGAGCCACCGTTCCCTGCGATCAGATCGACGGCAACCTGGGTGCCAACTTGCTGACTAAAGTTGGTGATACTACCGCCGTTGCCACCGATACCATTCGCAGCTCCGAAGGCGCGCAGGGCGAGAATCACCGGATTGGTGTCACCTGCGATGCCAATATTATTGAGGTTATCCCCATTTGTGTCCGTGGCATAGACTGCCCCGTAGGCGTTTCCTCCCGCACCCGCGATGACCAGAAGCTTGGAAGTGGAGGAATTGGCAGCATTACCATAGGAATTGCTGACCGACCNNAGACCACCACGTGCCAATCCGTCGCCTCCATTCCCTGCCACAAGGACTTCTGCAGTCGATCCTGCGGTACTGTTGACGGAGTTTAGATTGCCACCAGCTCCGCCGGTAGCGCCGTAACTGAAACCACCTTCACCGGCGATGATGCGATTGTAACCATAGTAGGGATCTGAGCGCCCGGATGAGGCTGACACCGAAGAGATGGAGCCACCTGCACCGCCATTGCCCGTGATACCGGTGCCTCCATTGCCAGCGAGAATTGAAATTTCCGAGACGGCTGAAGCAGCAGTTGATTGATTTGTGAAATTGCTCACTGAACCACCGGTTCCACCCGAAAGTCCATTTCCTCCCTCGCCAGATTGAATCACAATCTCACCACCCAGGTAGTTGGTCGTGCTGATGGGACTGCTATTGATCACCGAGCCACCTGTTCCTCCGGCTCCAGCCATGGCACTTCCACCCGCACCGGCCGTATAGGAGAGGTATCCCCCATTGAAACCAATGTCAGAACCACCGTTTGTAGGTGGGAACAATGGGGCAAATCCTGTAATGTTGCCACCGGTTCCACCACTGACAACCCCACTCCCTCCGTTACCGGCAACTAAGTAAATTTCACTCTCGTAGGTGGTATAACCAGCGGTTCCCGAGGTTCCGTTAATAGTGCCTCCGTTTCCACCCTGATATCCTGATCCACCATCCCCAGCGACGAAGTTGGAACCTCTCTGCGCTTGGAATGTGGAAAGACTCCCCCCATTCCCTCCTTTGCCAAAGAAGCCCGTGCCGCCCTGAGCCGCCACCAAAGTAAAGCCTCCGGACAAGGTTGTTGCCGTTGGGTCAAATTGCAGCCTCAAGCCACTCAGAGAGCCACCATTGCCACCACTGGTCAAACCGTTCCCGCCATCACCGGCGACGAGCGTGACAAAAGGTTGATCCTGCCAAATCACCGGCAGCGTCACCGTGATGGAAGCCGTTGTCCCTGTCAGAGATCCATTGCCAATGGAGCCTCCCGCTCCTCCCGCGCCAAGGTCCGAATTGCCACCGGATCCGGCAGCTATCTGGATGGCATAATCAATGAGTCCCTGATTAACGATGACTGGCATACCACCAATGTGGTTCACAGCGTAGGTACCCACTCCACCGATCAGGTAAGGGTCAAATAAATTGTAACCATCGCCATTGGAAGTGGGCTTGGCAGCGATATATCCGAACGTCGTCCCCGCAGTCACCAGCGGCGCATAGCTGGTGGCTCCTAGTGTGGAAGTCGCGTCATTATTATAGAGGCCGAAAGCAACGATTGCCCCGTCATAATTCCCTGTCGCAGGTGCGTACTGGTCGCCAACTCTAGTAAGTACCTGCAGATCAGCATCGTAGGTAAGGTTAGCTTCACTATAAAGCTGACCGCCAGGTGCCAGATCAAACGTATAAAATGCTGTGTTCGCTGTTGCATTGGTATAAAGGGCAAACTGGGTTGGATCGGCACCACCAAAACTACCGGCAACGATTCCCTTGAAATCAACATTGGAGCCAGTGCCCAGAAGTGTATCTTTACCGACTAGGGTGACACCTGAAGTTTCGTTCATGCTGGCAACACCTGCAATTGGATCATAAGTCCCGGAAAAGAGACTCACCGCATTTCCCGCATCCAGAACCACCACGTCAAAACTGTCTGGTGTTAACGACCCAGTTTGAGTGATCCCCGTAGTGATGGCAATGTCGATGGGAGTTGCGTTATAGCTTGAAAAGCCAATGATGACACTTTTGTCAAAATCAGCAGTGGCATAGGTGGGCGTCACTCCAGAACCCTGCAGGTGTCCTGAGACATCCTGGAGCAAGGCGACAAACCCGTCACCAGTCGTAGGGATACCGGCCAGCACCAGCACATCCGATGCGGCATTCCCCGCTTGTGCCGCTGTGGCCTTCAGCTCAAACTGACCATGTCCCAGGTACTCCGTCCCTCCATTAAGGACCGGCATCTTGGTGTCCTGACCAGTGAGGCTGTTGTAGGAAAAATTAGCAAAGAAGTGCCCATCTCCTGTCCCATCAAGCACCACCGCCGTGGTTGCGGGTTGGATGCTACCGTTGTAGTAATAAACCTGTTGGGTGTAGGCCAGACCCATGATCGGTTGACCCGCATGGGGACTGCCTATGGGATAGACAGCACCATTAAAATCTCCGGTCACCAGATTGGTGATGGCTCCACCGCTGGCCAGGAAGCCCTGATTGACAAGATTTGGCAGGGTTGAGTGAAGGGAGGAATCGATGAAATTTCCCCCTGTCGTGGAAGTGGCCTCCGTCCCCCAGATGCTGACACCTGTGGTGGGGTCGTTTCCGGGATTCATAAAAACGCTGATCCCGGTGTTGTTGTTTGGTAGCGACGAGGCGACGGCAATATCCAGAATCGGGGTGCCATCGGGATAGGTTGCTCCATTAAAATCCCCCACGGTGATGGCTGAGGTGCTGGTGTCCAGTGAGTTCAATCCGGGAACAGCCAGATAGAGCACCGGGGAAGCGTTGGTAATCCCCGCAGCCGACCCAAAAACGATGCCCAGCTGATCGGGTGAGTTGGTCATGAACACCTCATCGGCGTACCCATCGTTGTTGAAATCAATCAACTTCGGCGTTCCAATGTCGCCCGCTGCGCGGTAGGTCGTGACGACGGCAACCGCGCTCGCAAATCCCCCTGCGTCGGTCGGCGTCAGAGTCCCGGTTGAAATGCTGGCTCCGGGTCCGGCATTTCCGAGAGCGTTGCCTCCATTCCCCAAGTCGAAATTGATGTTTCCATTCATGGAAAATTGCCCGAGCGAAAGCGTGCCTGCGGCACCGCCCGCGCCAAGGAAACCCACCCCGCCGCTTCCTGTCTTGATCTGGACGAGACCTTCTACCGAACCGACGTCCGAAAGATTCGTGATGGAACCACCGTTACCTCCCTTGCTTCCATCGCCGCCGTTACCAGCCTGAATGCGCAACCCTCCGCTATCGCCGTCAAGTGCCACATTGCTGATGCTGCCCCCATTGGCCCCGATGCCACCATCGCCTGCAACGATCCCATTGATCGTGAAGGGTACTGGGCTGGCACCTGTGGTGGTGCTCGCGGTGGCGCTGTTAATCGCGGAGATTCCGATAATATTGCCACCTGCCACTTCCACTCCCGGTGTGTAGGTCTTGAGTGTGCCACCCTCTTGGAGATCACCGGGATTATGGAGAACTATAGGAGGGAGATTTGGGTCAGCAGGGTTTGGTGTTGTGATTGTGGTTGAGTAATATCCGAAACTGAAGCTGTTTCCACCGGCGGCGGTTCCCGTCTTCCCGGCGCCAATGTAGGGAATGACACCGGAAACCTGATAATACGAGGTAGTTATGCCATTGAAATTTGCGACTTGGGCGGCGGTTCCCGCCGTGTCAATCGTGATACCATCCCCAGAGGCACCATCCCCAACACCCCCTCCGGCATAGATGTTGCCATAGATGGAATAGTTACTGGGAGCAAGATGGGTCAGGTAATTGACCCCCGCAGGAACATCGGCTTGTGTCAGAGAACGCAGGGTGATCGCGTCGATCGTGGAGTTCAGCAATAAGAGGCCATCATGCCCGGTAGGATTACTCCCATCGGAATTCGAGAGAGTCCCATTCGCCTGCAGGTTTGTCACAATGTCGCCATTAATATTGACGAAGGAAGTCAGTTTCAGCCCGTTGCCCGCGGAAATACCGGTGATGTCGTTGTAATCGAACTTATTACTCCCGTTGACATCAGTTGTATAAATCAATGCCTCACCCTGAGTGACGGCCATGAGATAGACTCCGTTCGCCTTGAGTCCGTGACCCGCCGTCAGGAGTTGGGGGGTCCCGAGGGTGACATCGATGTAAGTGATGCCTGCCAACCCCGCTGGAGCGATGCGGGATTCAAGGGATTCTAGGAATGATCTCGCCGGTCTGGTCATTTTTGGGAAAGAAGGAGTGTTCTTTTTCACGAGGGGGGGAGTCGTTTTGAGGTTCATGGCGCTGGGCTAAACGGCAAGGGGAACGGTGGGCAGATAGAGACCATAGCCCGAGGTTTGGCTGGAGTCCGTGGTGAGGAACGCGGTTGGTGTTAAATTACGCGCCTGGGTCAGCGTCAGCGCCGCGATGAGTCCATCGAGCGGATCCGTTGTGCCGAGCGTCCAGGCAGATGAACCCGAACCGGAAGGCGTCAAGAAACCGGTTGTTGTCTGGAAGTAGTCCGCTCCTCCTGTCGTCGGACTGCCAGCCTTGCCGCCGACAAGATTAGCCGAGTAGAAATTGCTGTAGGATCCGTCAAGGTTCGTGGTCAACGCCGTGGAGCCTCCGAGATAAAGGGCATCGACCTTGTTCACGAGTTGCGGCGAGGCCGCGCGTCCGGCAACGATCGTTGAAATTGCCTGAGCGGTGATGTTGGTGACATTGCCGGCCAGGCCGGATGTCTTGGCAGGAAGTGCCCCGGCGTTGCCATTCACGCCACCTATTCCGGCGAAAATACCGCCCATCGCGCTCCCATCGGTTGCAAAGCCATAATTTTCACCGGTCCGAATACCGATGTCTCCGGCCACATTGACATTGGTCACACTTCCTCCAAGGGCCGCCTTCACTGTCGCGCTGCCACCGACCGAACTGGTGATGTTCCCGCCGTTACCAGCTGCGATGGCATTGACAATGACGCTCGCCGAAGACGATATCTTGTTCACACTTCCTCCAAGTCCTGCGGCAGCCGTGCCGCTCCCGCCGTCTCCGGCCTGGACTGAAAATGCCTGTTCTCCTCCATAGATGCTGAGTCCAGTGAAGGATCCTCCTGCACCGGCCTTGCCGCCAGTTCCACCTGCACCTGCACTGAAGACAGCGGAATCAGCCGCGTTGATGTCCGTACTTGTGTAACCCGAAGCATTCGTCACATTTCCACCGCGACCCGCCAGTGTCGTGGCGGTGATGGCATCGCCACCGGATCCCGCAATCACGGAAAGAGTTCCCGTGGACCCCAGTGTTCCTGTTGCTCCAGTGAAGGCCACCTGGGAGATATCTCCTCCGTTGCCGCCGATAGATCCGGCCCCTGCCTGGAAAGCAATACTACCGAGCGCCAAGGCGCTTGCATTGAAAATCGAGCCGCCTGCAGCTCCCGTGGATGGCGTCGTCCCGAGAGCGGCTGCACCAGCATCACCAGCCTGGATGGTGACGGAGGATTGCAGCGATTTCGCGATGATGCCCTGTGCTATTGTCGAGGAACCAATAGATCCACCTGCGCCGATCTTGCCTTTGTTGCCTTCAGAGCTTCCACCCGTGCCTGCGACAAGGTTCACGGCATCCTGCACCTGAAGATTAGCATTGGTGATGGCCCCTCCTGCTCCAGCGGTGCCGGTCCCGCTGCTGTCGCCACCGAAACCGGCTATGAGCGTCGCGGTCTGGGTATTCCCCCCCGCGTCGGGCACCAGTGCACTGAAGGCAATCCCTGAGAGCGAACCTCCCTTTCCACCGCTCCCCGTAGCGCCCAACACACTTCCCCCATCACCGGCAGTAGCAGCCAGTGAAGCCATTGCTGTATGGCCCTCCGAGGAATCGTTTTTGATGAAGTAATTGAACGATTGCATCGATCCGCCCGCTCCGCCGCCTTTGAAGCCATCCCCTCCGTTGCCAGCCTGTGGGCTCAGGCTGACATAGGACCCAGTACCGGAATCAAAGATCGTTGTGGAGTTAATACTGCCTCCAGCCCCGCCGATGCCACCCGTGGTTCCGTTGCCAAGGGAGTCGCCTCCTGTACCAGCAGTAAGGGATAGGGTAGTCAGCGTCGAGTTGGGAGCTGAAATTCCAGAGATCGTGCCTCCTGCGCCACCGTTGCCGGTAAAGGAAGAGCCGCCCGATCCTGAGTTCACGATCAGACTTTGAAGATATTCGTCCGCAAACCACCCGAAATTGAGATTGCTCACAGAACCTCCGGCACCACCGCCGGATTGGGTATTGGAACCGTTGCCCCCCTGGAAAATAAACGACTCTCCTGTGAGTGGCCCGAATTGGCTGGGAAGTGTCACGCCACTGGTATTGATCACGGATCCCCCCACCGCACCAGTTCCCAAAACGGGAGTTCCTGCGTTTCCGGCGGAAGCATCACCTCCAGCCACATAGACCGTAGAAGGGGGCGTCGTTAGGGGATCACCATAGACATCATCCTGAATGTTGAATGTGGTCACTGATCCCCCGGATCCGGCTTTTTTCCCGGCAGTAAAGAGAGTTCCACCATCACCACCGAGAACCTGAATATCAAAGGCACCCGGTGCGGAAAGCGGGGTGGCGGTGAGGAGGGTTGTATTTGTCACAGCTCCACCGTTGCCGGCAGTCGCTCCAGCGCCGCCATCACCCCCTTGCACCGTCACATCACTTTGCAGCAAGTTGGTCGAGGCCACGATGGCCTTACCACTGTATTCGTATCCTACCCAGACTTTGCTTACTGCGCCGCCACTTCCGCCAGCCCCGGCACTACCGGAAATCGCATCCCCTCCGACTCCCCCAGCAATCAAAATCAGGTCGTTATTGCTGCTGTCAGCCACCCCCTTTATCACGACTTGGGAGACGGCACCACCTGCACCCCCATTGATGGAGGAACCAAGACCAGCACCACCATTACCACCCTGAATCGTCATTCCAGTAGCATCTGACGTAAGTGTCACATTCGCGATGCTCCCACCGGCGGCTCCCGCACCACCTGCACCGGCATAAAGTCCCGTTGAATTCCCCACCGTGATGTTGGAGAGACTTCCGCCGGTAAGTTTCGCGGCAGGAAGAAGCCCATTCCCCTGCGAGCTGTCGCTGCTGAACTGGGTGAGATCACCGAATCCCACGCCTGCATAGCCTCCGAAAGTATAATACGTATTGGCGGCGGTCAGTCCGCTCTGCACAGTCCCATAGACAATACCGGCGCTGACGTTCGAAATGGACCCTCCGGCGATGATGCTGCCAGAGATAGGATTCGAACCGGCAGGCCCATCCCCTGCACTAGAGGAGCCAACATTCCCACTCATAGTAATGGAGCCGATGCTCTGCTTGTTGGAGATCAGGTTATCTGCGGAGATGGTCCACGTGGCTGGATTGGAAAGCGTCTTGGCGATCAGATTGTCTACGATATCGCCGTTCACATTCAGGCCGGTAGAGAGCGCAATCTTGGCCCCCGAACTCAGCGAGATTCCGGAGATTTCGTTGGCCTGGGGAACACCATCGTGGTTGTAGTCGGTGAAAAAAACCTCCGCCGCACCTCCCGCCACACTGATGGAACTGCCGAACCCACCGGAAGAACCCGGGGTGTAGATCAGGAGCGTGTCGCCACTCTTCAGCGGAATGAAGTAATTATCCGAAGTGAAGCCCGTAAGGGTGCCAGTGCCCGGCTGAATCGCAACAGCGGATGCTTTCCCAAAGAGTGTAGATACTGGGTGTGCCGGCGCATTGTTGCTTGCGTCTCCATACTGATAGGTATTATGGCTACCGGCAGGGACAGGATAGGCGGTGCTGCCAGCAGAAACAGGGCCCGCATAAATGACGGCAGGCGCAATGCGGGGTTCGAGCGATTCGAGAAACAACCGGGGAAGAGACATTGGGGGAGAAAGGGGTAGTTAATTATCTGCGAAGCATACCGTAGCCAGTTTTATCGCGCGCGCATCTTTTTTTTTCACCACATCAACTGATTTTGAAGAGCAGACACTTTTTCTTAAGGCGGTCGATTGCGGGCGGACAAGCTGGTCAGCAGGAACGCACCACATCTTTTCCCGAGCTAAGGTCATGTCTCTCACACAGAGTGTCATCAGAGTCATCATTGATTGCCGTATCACAAAAAAACGACCCTCTCCTGAAGGCACCAACCCAACAAAACAAAGAGATCCAAAATCAGCATTATTAATGAGTTAGGAAAAATCGTGTTGCCCGAAATGATGGAGATACCGATTGACAGGAAAGCATCCTTGACCTACTACCGCTGGTGACAGTCCATCCACAAACCACAAACCAAATGAATAAAACCCTTACACTCCTCGCAGTTGTTTTGGCTACCGCAGCGACCTCGTTCGCAGGCGTGGCTGATTCCAAGAAAGTCGTTGTTGCACCGGTTCAGACCGATCTGTTCCGTGCCGGCGAAGTACAAGTTGACGCTTTTGTTGCTGGCGCAGCCGGCAAGTTCAGCGGCAAGAACTACAATGGCGTTGGCGGCGGTCTCGGCGTGAACTACTTCTTCACCCGTTACTTCGGCATCGGCGTTGATGACACCCTCGGTGGCCTCAACCACAACGGCAGCACCTACGACAACCTTCAGGGTAACCTGATCGCCCGTCTGCCCATCGAAAGCTGGCACCTCGCTCCTTACGCCATCGCTGGTGGTGGAGCAACGTGGGGCGCACACAATGCACAGGGCAACGGCAACGTTGGCGTTGGTGTTGAGTACCGCTTTACCCGCACCGTCGGTCTCTTCGTTGATTCCCGTTACATCTATGGTAACCAGGGTCTCAGCGAAACTCTCAGCCGCGCTGGTGTTCGTTTCGCTTTCTAAGAACTCTTAGTTAAAGATTAATTTGCAGAGGCCCCGGAGGAAACTCCGGGGCCTTTTGTATGCCGGTCATCCCTGACCAGGCATCCTTTGGATTCCGTGTTTTCATCCCCTTCGTTGACGCCTCCCGGGAGAAACAGTAGGGTACTCAGTCCAACTCGCTTTCGTCATGACCTCTTCCACATCACCCAGCACTTCCCGACGCGTCGTCGTGGGAATGAGCGGCGGCGTTGACTCCAGTGTCGCTGCCTGGCTGCTCAAGGAGCAGGGATGGGAGGTCATCGGGGTCACCATGAAGCTCTGGCCTCAGGATTGCATGACGCGCGCGGAGGACAAATGTTGCGGCCCGCAGGCCATCGCTGACGCACGCAGTGTTGCCCATACTCTGGGTGTCCCCCATTTCGTCATCGATGAGGCCGTACCCTTCGAGCGACTGGTGATTGATTACTTCGCGGATGAATATCGCGCAGGACGCACGCCAAACCCCTGCGTCATGTGCAACGAGAAACTGAAATTTGGCAACCTCTGGGACAAGGCCACCGCCCTTGGAGCCCACTTCATTGCCACCGGTCATTACGCTTCGGTGGAGCATTCCGATCACCAGCCACCCATCCTGCGCAAGGGACTTGATTCAAAAAAAGATCAGTCCTACTTCCTATTCAGCCTGCGCGGAGAACAACTCGAACGCGCCCTCTTCCCTCTTGGATCCCTGACCAAGGAAGAGATCCGTGGGATTGCCCGCAAACTCGGCCTCAAGGTCGCCGACAAGGAGGACAGCCAGGAGATCTGCTTTGTGCCAGGGAAGGACTACAAGGCGTTCCTCAAGGATCGGGGCGAAACCTTCCAGCCGGGTGGCTTCTACGACCTCAAGGGAAACTTCCTCGGCCCTCATGAAGGCATCGAACTCTTCACCATCGGCCAGCGCAAGGGTCTTCCCGGAGGCGCGGGCACTCCTCGCTATGTCATCGATATCGATGCGGCTTCAGGTCGCGTCATCCTCGGCGGTGAGGAAGACCTGCTCTGCGAGGAGTTCACCGTCAGCCGTGCAAACTGGCACATCAGCCCCCCATCGCTCCCCTTGAAAATCAGCGTCAAGATTCGCCATGGACACACGGGTGAAGCGGCCGAAGTGGTTGCCGGCCCCGACGACACAGCAATTGTCCGTCCTCTTGAACCCCTTAGGGCAGTCACGCCAGGCCAAGCCGCCGTCTTCTACGACGGAGATCGCGTCATTGGAGGCGGCTGGATCGCCCGGCGCACGATCCTGCCCGCTGCGGCTTCGAAAACCGAGACTGCACAGGAAACCGCTGTAGCATGAATAAAAACCCAGTGGCAAAGGTGGCGACACCGGGCAAGAAGACTCCCGCCCGACGCACGACTACCAGCACCCACTTCGATGCGATCGAGGAGGTCATCGAGGAAATCCGCCGGGGAAAAATGGTGATTGTCACCGACGACGAAGATCGGGAAAACGAAGGAGACCTTGTCATGGCCGCTTCCAAGGTGACAGCGCAGGCTGTCAATTTCATGGCCCATCATGCGCGCGGACTCATCTGCGTGCCGATCACGGAAGCACGCGCCGCCAAACTCGGCCTCCAGCGCATGGTCGCCCATAACCGGGATTTACACTCAACCGACTTCACGGTCTCCGTCGATGCTTCCATCGGTACCACTACCGGAATCAGCGCACGCGATCGCGCCACAACCGTGAAGGTGCTCAGCGACCCAGAAGCGGAACCGAAGAACCTCAATCAGCCCGGACATATCTTTCCCCTGCAAGCAGCGCCGGGCGGAGTCCTTCGCCGTGCTGGGCACACAGAGGCCTCCGTCGATCTTGCCCGCCTTGCTGGACTCGATCCTTCTGGCGTGATCTGTGAGATATTGAATGAGGATGGCTCGATGGCCCGTCTTCCCGACCTGCTGAAATTCAAAAAAAAGCACGGCCTGAAAATCTGCTCCATCCGCGACTTGATCGCCTACCGACGCGCCAGCGAAAAGCTTGTCCAGCGAGAGCAGGAGATCTCCATGCCGACTGATTTCGGGGATTTTCGCCTCTTCCTCTACCGATCGGAAATCGACAACAACCACCATCTGGCTCTTGTCAAAGGTCCCATTGATCCCAAGAAGTCGGCTCTCGTTCGCGTCCATAGCGAATGTCTTACCGGGGATGTCTTCGGCTCCCGTCGGTGCGATTGCGGCAGCCAGTTGCACACCGCCCTGAGTCAGATCGCGGAAAGCGGGCATGGCGTCCTTGTCTACATGCGTCAGGAAGGTCGCGGAATCGGCCTCGCTGCCAAGATACACGCCTACAAACTTCAAGAGGAGGGCATGGACACCGTTCAGGCCAACGAACATCTCGGCTACCCTCCCGATCTCCGTGAATATGGTACCGGGGCGCAGATTCTGGCCGACCTCGGCGTAAAGAAAATCCGCCTCCTTACCAACAATCCCCGCAAGGTCGTGGGTCTGGATGGCTACGGGATGGAAATCGTCGAACGCGTTCCCATCCGCTCCATCTCCAATCCGCACAACGCCGATTATCTTTCCACCAAGAAAAAGAAATTGGGGCATTTGCTATAACCGCTGAAGGCAAACAGTCGAAGGTCGACAGCTTTCTGAGGTCTTTGACTGAGTCTCTGGCCTTGGATCCTTTGCCCTCGACCTTCCGCTCTCGACTCGGCCTTAACCATCTTTTAGTCTATTCCTTTCAGCCCAATGCTCAAGCACCTCCCAACCCGTCCTCGCGTCTCCGTACAAGGCATCGGTCGCATTGCGATTGTCGCCAGCCGCTACAATACAGAACTCGTCGAAGCGATGGTAGCCAAGGCTCAGGAGGAAATCATGAGCACCGATCCTCAGGCAAAAATCGAGGTGGTGCACGCCCCCGGTTCCTTTGAGATCCCCTTCCTCGCCCAACTGATCATTCAGCGTCACAAGCCTGACGCCGTGATCTGCCTTGGGGTGATCCTCCGTGGCGCGACCGGCCATGCCGATCTCATCGCCGCCTCCATCAGCGACACCCTCTGCCAGCTCTCCGTAACAACCGGAACACCCGTGATCCATGGTGTTCTCCTGCTTGATAATGAAGAACAGGCCAAGGAACGCTGCCTTGGCGATGAATACAATCGGGGTACCGAGGCTGCACGCGCCGCGCTCGAAGTCCTTCGTGAGGCAAGAGGCATCATCACACGCTGATTTATTATGGGAGTCCGACGCGAAGGCCGTGAGGCCGCCATCCAGTTTCTTTATCAGCGCGATCTCGGCGGCGGTGCCGGAGTCTCCGATTTGGAGGATTTCTACGCTTTCCGGGGACTTAGTCCCGCAGCTCGTCGATTCTGTGAGGGGCTCGTGCGAGGCCTGCTTGATCACACTGTGGCAGTAGACGATGCCCTGCGCACCCACAGTCAGAATTACGAACTCGACCGCCTCTCGGCTGTTGATCGGAATATCCTCCGTCTTGCCATTCACGAGATGCTCTTCTGCCCCGAGATTCCCCCGGTTGTCTCCATCAACGAAGCCATCGACATCGCCAAAAAATACAGCACGGAGGAATCGGGACGATTCGTCAACGGGGTCCTGGACCGCATCAAGGCGACGTTGAAGCGACCAGACCGAACCTCAGCCAAAGCAGCCGAATTGGCATCCGACACCACGGAAGATGAGTAGTTGGCTCAAGGGCGTTCTGGGACGCATTACCGGGACACACGAGGCGGTCGATTGGGAAGAAGTGGAAGCGGCACTCTGGCAGTCCGATCTTGGAGCACCCACCGCCACCGCAATCTTGGAATCTCTGCGTTCAAAAGGTCTCGCCCTCCATGCGGATAATGTCCTCGCTGCCGCCCGCGACGAGGCAGCCAAACATCTTCCAGAAAAAGGCGCTGATCTCACCCCTTCCCACGAGGGCCCTGTCGTCATCCTCATGGTTGGCGTCAACGGAACCGGGAAGACCACCAGCAGCGCCAAGCTCGCAGCCCTCCTGAAATCACGCGGCCAAAGCGTTCTTCTCTGCGCTGCTGACACCTTCCGCGCCGCCGCCGTGGAACAACTCAAAGCCTGGGGTGAGCGCCTCGATGTCGAGGTCGTCAGCAGTACCTATGGATCCGATCCAGCAGCCCTCTGCCATGACGCGCTCTCCAAGGCTAAGCGCCTCAAATCCGACTTCCTCATCTGCGACACCGCGGGACGCCTCCACACCAAGGAGAACCTCATGCAGGAACTCTCCAAAGTGAAGCGTTCCCTCGCCAAGATTGATCCCACCGCTCCGCACGAAATCCTGCTCGTTGTGGACACCACGACCGGGAGCAACGCCGTTGTGCAGGCCCAGGAATTCCATGCAGCCACCGGACTCACCGGGCTGATCCTCACCAAACTCGATGGCTCGGGGAAAGGTGGCGTCGCCGTTGCCGTTGCTCGAGAAACAGGCATCCTGCCCCGTTTTGTCGGAAGTGGAGAACAGGCAGGCGATATCGCCCTCTTTGACCGTTCGACTTTCCTGGAACGGATGCTTTAGGTTTCTCTCTGAAAAGATCGGATCACCCTCTCCTTCGGGGAAGGGATGCTCACTCCACGGGGCCGTCTCCCTCCGGAGCGCAAACAGAGGGAATCATCGAAGAGTTTAGTGCTTGTCGCTTCGGAACGGCGCTGCGGGTAACCCGGCTCCATTGATGAGATTGCACCCCTCGGGATAATTAGCCCAAGCGTAGCGTACCGTCACGGGTGAGGTAACGGCGGAATTCTTCACGATCACGGCATCGCCGGAGATGGTCGCCTCCGCAGGCAGATAGTTGCCGTCGATACCGGCAATTTCGAAAGTCTTGAGCGGGCCGTCTTTCGCCGTCAGTCCATCGGCATGCGTAAATTTCACCCGAATCGTACTGCCATCGATGGTCGCGGACTCAAACTGCGGACCCGAAAACTCGATCTTGCGGTCGTAGTTCTTGGCGAGAGCAATGCGCGACAGACGGTCTCCGACGGCCTGTTTGTTCTTGGGATGGACGTTCTTGGGATCACCGATGTCGATCGTCACCGCCATCGCAGTGCCTGGGATCTTCAGCGCCTCGGCCTGCCATTCGCGCACTTGCGGGCTGTTACTCGGGTTCTGCAATGCCGCAAGCTGGCAGAAATAAAACGGCAG